>JACZJV010000171.1 GCA_014860355.1 Burkholderiales bacterium
CGCCTGCGCCGGTGGCGAGCGCCAGCGGCACGGCGCCCAGCACCATCGCGCCGGTGGTCATCAGGATGGGCCGCAGGCGCAGCACCGCGGCCTCGACCAGCGCCTCGCGCACGCCCTTGCCCTGTTCGCGCAGCTGGTTGGTGAATTCCACGATCAGGATGCCGTGCTTGGTGATCAGGCCGACCAGGGTCACGAGTCCGATCTGGCTGTAGACGTTGAGCGTGCCCCCGGTGATGAGCAGCGCGGCCAGCGCGCCGGTCATGGACAGCGGCACCGACAGCATGATGATGAACGGATCGACGAAACTCTCGAACTGCGCCGCCAGCACCAGGTAGATGAAGGCCAGCGCGAGCAGGAAGGTGAGCGCGAGGCCGGCGCTCGATTCGCGGAACTCGCGCGACTGGCCGTTGTAGTCGATGGCGGCGCCCACCGGCAGGTGCACGCGCGCCACCCCTTCAAGGAAGCCGAGCGCTTCGCCCAGAGGATAGCCCGGCGCGAGGTTGGCGCTGATGGTGACCGCGACGCGCTGGCCGAAGCGGTTGAACTCGCGCGCCGAGACGCCTTCCTTGACCCGGACCAGCTGCTCCAGCGGGATCATCTGTTCGTTGCGCCCGCGCACGAATATGTTGGAAATGTCGTCGGGCGTGCTGCGATCGGCCGGCAGCACCTGCACGATCACGTCGTACTGCTCGCCGGTCTGCTTGTAGCGCGTGACCTGGCGCCCGCCGAGCATGGTCTCGAGCGTGCGCCCCACTGCGTCCACCTGCACGCCGGTGTCGTTGGCCTTGTTGCGGTCCACGCTCACGCGCACTTCGGGCTTGTTCAACTTCAGGTCCGATTCCAGCGCCTGCAGATTGGGATTCTTGGCCGCATCGGCGAGGATGCGATTGACGATCTGATCCAGCTTTTCGCGCTCGAGCGAGCTGACGATCACCATCTGCACCGGTTTGTCGCGCGGACTCTGCCCGAGCGAGGCGGGCGTGATCGGGAAGCCGAGCACGCCGGGCAGCCCGCCAAACAGCTTGGGCTGCAGCTCGCGCGCGACGTCGAAGGACTTGCGCTGGCGCTGGCTCCAGTCGGTGAGGCCGACAAAAGATATGCCCTGGGATACCGTCGGAAAACCCGAGATCACGAAATAGCGCTCGACATCCCTGGTGTCCTTGAACATCGCTTCGGCGCGCTGCTGGTACTTCTGCATGTAGTCGATGGTCGCGCCCTCGGGCCCGATGAACACGCCGATGACCACGCCGCGATCCTCCAGCGGCGAGAGCTCCTGTTTCAGTTGCTTGAACAGGAACACGCTGGTGCCGGCCACGGCGAGGCCGATCAGGAGCACCACCCAGCGCGCGCGCAGGGCCGCGCCCAGCACCAGCCTGTAGCCTTCGGTTATGCCGTTGAGCAGGCGCTCGACCTGGTTGTAGAGCCAGGAATGCTTGGGTTCGTGCCTGAGCAGCACCGAGCACATCATCGGCGACAGGGTCAGCGCGACGAATCCCGATACCAGCACCGCACCCGCCAGCGTCAGCGCGAACTCGACGAACAGCTTGCCGGTGCGCCCGGTCATGAACGCCACCGGCGCATACACCGCGGCCAGGGTAATGGTCATCGCGACCACGGCGAAGCCGATCTCCTTCGCGCCCAGCAGCGCCGCCTGAAAGCGCGGCATGCCGTTCTCGACGTGCCGGTAGATGTTCTCCAGCATCACGATCGCGTCGTCGACCACCAGGCCGATGGCGAGCACGAAAGCGAGCATGGTGAGCGTGTTGATGGAGAAATTGAACACGTACATCATCGCGAACGCGCCGATCAGCGACACCGGTATGGTCACCAGCGGGATGACGGTGGCGCGCAGCGAGCGCAGCGAAATGAAGATCACCAGCGCCACCAGCCCCACCGCCTCGAGAATGGTGGTGAACACCGCATCGATGGAACGCTCGATGAACACCGATGAATCGTAGGCGACCTTGACCTGCATTCCCGGCGGCAGCTCCGCCTCCAGGCGCGGCAATTCGGCGCGCACGGCCTTGGAGAGCACCAGCGGATTGGCGGTGGACTGTTTGATCACGCCCAGCGCCACTGCCGGCTTGCCGTTGAAGCGCACCACCGAGCGCTCGTTCTGCGCGGCGATCTCGACCCGGCCGATGTCGCGTATGCGCACCGGGAAGCCGTTGACGTTCTTGACCACGACGGCGGCGAATTCGGAGGGCTGGCTGAGGTCGGTCTGGGCCACCACCGAGAATTCGCGCTCGCGGCTCTCTATCCTCCCGGCCGGGACTTCCAGATTCTGCTTGCGCAATGCGTCCTCGACGTCGGCCGGCGTCAGGCGATAGGCGGCGAGGCGGTCGCGATCGACCCAGATGCGCATGGCATAGCGGCGCTCGCCGAACACGCGCACGTCGGCCGCACCGGGCAGGGTCTGCAGCCGGGTCTTGACGATGCGGCTGGCGTAATCGGTCACCTCCAGCGCCGACAGCCGGTCGCTGGAGAACGCGAGCCAGATGATCGGGTTGGCATCGGCCTCGACCTTGGCCACCACCGGTTCGTCCATGTCCCGGGGCAGCTTGCCGCGCACGCGCGCCACCCGGTCGCGCACGTCGTTGGCGGCGGAATCGGCGTCGCGTTCGAGACGGAACTTGATGGTGATCTGGCTCTGCTCCGAGCGGCTGATCGAGGTCAGCGTCGAGATGCCCTCGATTCCGGCCAGCGAATCCTCCAGCACCTTGGTTACCTGGCTCTCGATGATCTCGGCGCTGGCGCCGGTGTACCTGCTTTCGACGGTGACGACCGGCTCGTCGATCTTGGGGTATTCGCGCACCGCCAGCCGGGTGTAGCTCACCAGGCCGACGAGCAGCACCACCAGCGAGAGCACCGTGGCGAACACCGGCCGGCGGATGCAGATCTCGGATATGACCATGGCCGGATGAACCTAGGCGTACAACGCAGGGGCAAGCGCCCGGGCTGCGGTCGCGCAAATCGGCCGGAGGTACATGCTAGGCACCGGGCCTGGTCGCGGGTTTGCCTGCCGCCGCCGCGGGTGCGCCGGCGGCGGGCGGGCCCGACGCGAC
>JACZJV010000172.1 GCA_014860355.1 Burkholderiales bacterium
ATGCCGCTGGGGCGCTCGCGCAGCTCGGTGATGGCGCCGATCGGATCGGCGAGGCGTGCGATCTGTTCCAGGCCTTCGGCCATGTCTTCTACGCCGGCGGCGCTGAGCTGCAGCCGGTCGAGCAGTGCCGGCTCCAGGCCCTGGGCGCGCGCCTCGGCCACGTCCTCGGCGTTGGCGGCAAGCAGCAGCGGCGCGTCGCGCCGGATCGCCGCCGCCGCGGCGGCAAGCGCGCGGTTCTTGGTCGCGCTATCCGCGCGCGCGAGCACGCGCGAGGCTGCTCGCGCCTGCTCGCCCAGGCGGCGCATGTAGCGCTTGATGTCCTTGATTTCGGTAGCCGTGTTCACGAATGCGATTTTACCCCTCTAAGCGCGGCAAGTCTTAGAGGGCGTCTCTGCGGCGGGGTCGACGCTGCCGCCGTCCTCGAGCATGCCCTTCGGGCGCGCGAGCTCACCCCCCGGGGCCGTAGGTGAGTTGTTTCCCTCCTGCGTGCGGCGGCGCTAAGCGTGCTCCGGCGCGCCCTGCCAGAGCATGTCGTAGCCCAGCTCCCTGGTTTCGGAGCACATTGCCGCCAGCGTCTCGAACTTGGATGTGAAAACCCTGTCGGCGTGGGATTTTTCGTGCTCTTCGTACGAGCGCCAGTAGGTGACGATGGCGTAATGCTCGTCCGCGGGCGCGGTCTCCCCGATGGAGCCCTCGTCGGAGACGAAACCGGAGAACTTGAACACCTGGCCGGCGATGAAGCCGCCCTTGTCGCCGCCGTAGGTTTCCTTGACGACGTTGCACATCTCGCCCACGGCGAGTTCGACCTGGTCGAAAGTGACGCCGGGTTTGAGCTTTGCGGTGTTGAACAGCATCTTGGCGCCGAAAGGCAGGGTGATCGGATCGAACATGGCTGCTCCTGTGTCCTGTGTTTGGGATACATTCCGGGGAGTTCTCGGCCCCCTGCGCCAAATTTACACCGTCTCGCCTGCTCTTGTCCTGCTCAGCCCAGGACCGTTACCACGACGCGCCGCAGCTGCGCCCCGGTGCGCTGCTCCCACAGATAGATCCCCTGCCAGGTCCCGAGCAGCAGTTCGCCACCGCCGATGGGTACGCTCACCGAGCCACCGACGAGCAGGCTGCGCGCATGGGCCGCCATATCATCGTCGCCCTCGGTGTCGTGCCGGTAGGCGGGGTCGGCGTCCGGCGCCCAGCGCCGTGCAAGCGTCTCCAGATCGCGGCGCACCGCCGGGTCGGCGTTTTCGGTGATCATCACCGCGCAGCTCGTATGCTGCACGAACACCTGCGCGATGCCGGTGGCGACGCCCGCCGCACGCACGCTGCGCGCAACCTCGGCGGTGATCTCGGTGGTGCCGCGGCCGCGGGTTCGTATCTCGAAGGTTTGCTGGTAGCTCATCCTGGCCCAGGTTTCCGGTTCGACCGGCGTAGGAGCAGCATCTTAGCCGAGCTCTGCTGCTAAGATAAGCGCGGCAACGTCCGCCCGGAACAATGGAGGCCAAATTGGCACAGGCAACTGCGACAGTTCAAATCGACAACGAGCGGGTCTCGGTGACCGAATGGAAATTCGCGCCGGGCGCCGAAACCGGCTGGCATCGCCACAATTACGATTACGTCGTGGTGCCGCAGACCACCGGCAAGCTGCGGCTCAAGACCAAAGACGGCGACAGCGTGAGCGAGCTCGCGTCCGGGAAATCCTATTTCCGCAGGGCCGGCGTCGAGCACAACGTGATCAACGCGAGCGACGGCGAGTTCGTGTTCATCGAAATCGAGATGAAAATCTGAGCGTCAGGCGCCGCGCCGCTCGCACGGCCCGGGCGCAGGGTTTAGGTCGGGGAAGCTGCGGCTGGTGAGCGTGCGCAGAAACGCGACCAGGTCCTCGCTCTCGGCGTCCGAGAGGCGCAGCGGTTTGAGCAGCGCCTCGCCGTCCTGGTGCAGGCGGTCTACATTCAATTCGGAATAGTGGCGCACCACCTCGCGCAGGGTCGCGAGTCGGCCGTCGTGCATATAGGGCGCGGTCAGTTCCACGTTGCGCAGCGACGGCACCTTGAACTGCCCGTAGTTGCCGTGGTTCTGCGCGAGGTGCAGCGTGCGGCTGCCCGAGGCGCGCGTGGCGTCGTCGGAGAAAGCGCCCAGTAGGTTGTATTTGTCCGCGCGCACGCGGCGGATGCCGCCGTGGCGCCCGGGGTCGACGCGCCCGGGCTCGACCATATGCGGCATGCCGATGTTGTGGAATTCGCCGTTGCTGAAGTTCGGCCCGAAATGGCAGATGCTGCACTGCCCCTTGCCGGCGAACAGCGCGAGGCCGCGGCGCGCATCGTCGGGATAGCGCGCGGCCGCGGTTGCGTCGCCGCGCGCCAGCGCCTCGCGCAATTCGTCGAACGCGCTCGCACCCGAGACCAGCGTTTCGAGATAGGCGGCGAGCGCCTTGGCCGCATCGACCAGCGCCGACTCGGCTGCCGCCTCGGGCGGCACGGCGCGGCCGAACGCGTTGGCGTAGCGGCAGGCGAGATTTGCATCGCCGCGCAGCAGGCGCGCCACGTGCGCGGCCGAGGCGCCCATTTCGTCGGGGTGCAGGATCGGGCGCAGTGCGAACGACCACAGGCTGTCCGAACCGCCGTCCCAGCCGAACCAGCGGCCATGCCCCACGTTCCACAGCCCCGGTGTATTGCGATCCAGCCGCGGCTTCGCCGCGCCGCCACCCCGGGCGCGGTCGCGCCCGTCTGTGAGCGCACGCTCGGGCAGGTGGCAGGTGGCACAGGACAGATCCGCGCTCGGCGACAGCCGCGGGTCGAAAAACAGCGCCCGCCCGAGCGCGATCGCCTCCGCGTTGCCGGACACGCGGTTGGAGGGGTCGCGCGGCACCGGCTGCGACCAGGGGCCGTGCCGCTGGATATTGCGGAGTTCTTCAGGCGCGGGACCGGGGAGCGGCGTTTGCGCCACCGCAGCGCTGGACATGAGCACGAGACCGCAGGCCAGGAACCCGGCCGCGGTGAGGCCCGCCGCCCCGCGCATCACTGCGCCGTGTAGTCGACGTGTATGCGTTCGCGCCCTGCCGGCGTTTCCACGTCGAAAGTGAATTGCCACTGGCCCGGCATATGGAACATGAGGCCGGTCGCGGTGTACTTCCCCGGACCGGTGCTACTGACGCGCGGCCGGTAGTTCATGCCGTGCTTGTGCGCGGGCATGCCCGCGTCGACGCGCAAGCCGGTAACGCTGGTGCCCGCCTCCGGGCATACTTCGGCCTCGAGCGAAAACAGCTCGCCCACCTTGATCGCGGGCGGATCGGTGCGAAACGCGAGCGCCACCCGGGAAGTACTGCCGCGCAGCACGCCCGGACCCGCGTCGCAGGCGGCGTAGGCGCCGGGCGATGCGCCGAGGAGGGCGGCCAGCGCGCAGCCCGCGCGCGCGCAATGCTTGAGCGTCATCGCTTGACCGTGTTGCCGAACAGGGACTCGCCGTTCTTGTAGGCGATTTTTTCGGCGACGGCGGGCGGCAGGTCCTGCAGCCATTGTCGCGACCAGTCGGCGTGCTCGACCACATAATGCCAGCGCTCCGGCGCGAAAGTGTCGGTGCCGACCAGGAAGCGCTCCGGAAACTCCATGAACGCGGCGCGCCACTCGGCATCGACCTTGCCGCCGCTACCGTGTTCGCTGCGATACGCCAGGTCTGCGTACAGCTTCGCGTGCTTGCGCAGCATTTCGCGCACCTTCGCCGGCTGCTCGAAACCCGAGTGCGCCCAGAGGATGCGCGCGCCCGGGTCCTGCCGGAACAGGCGCTCGATCGCGTCCGCGTCCGAATGCGCGTGCAGGAACAGCTTGTACTCGCGCGCAAGTTCGACCATGCGCCGCGGCACCGGCAGATCCGCGCTGTCGCCGTAAAGATGGAATTCGCCGATGCCCACGTACTTGTAGCGCTTGAGCCGCTCCTCCAGGTGGGTGATCACCGTCGGGTCCTTGAACCAGGTGCCGATCTCCCCGCGGCTGCGGTAGGGGCGCAGCTCCGGGATGATGAGTTCGGGCGCCTCGGCGTAGAGCATCTGCGTGCCGTCGTCGCTCGAACTCGACACCAGCGCGCGCCGGATTCCGCCTTTACGCAACAGCGCGATCACGTCCTTGGGCGGCACCATTTCCCAGGCGTCGTGGCTGTAGTGCAGATGGGCATCGAAAATCGGCAGCGGATCGGCGGCGTGACCCGCCGCGGCTGCCAGCAGCGTCCCCGCGAATAACCATGCACGCATTCCGGATTCTCCTTCGACCGTGGCGGGCGCTACTCTACACCAAGCCAGAAAGCGCGTGGGCGGGCGATCCGTGTCCGGACCGCCCGCCCACGGCTGCGTGTGCGTCAGCGTCTGCTACAGAGCGGGGGAGCCTGGGTCCTTCGAGCCCCCTCGGCCCGGCCGCATCAAGATGATATTTGTTGCGCGTCCTCAGTTGCGTTTGGCGAACGGCGGCACCGGATACACCGCTTTGGCAGTGGCCACGGCCGGGGGATAGACCACCTCCAGGCCGTTGGGCAGGGTCTGGATCACCGCGAACTCGTTCTTGAACTGCTTGCCGGTTTCGTCGATCTGGTACTCGCCGGTCACGGTGACGATCTTGCCGCTCAGCTTGACCGCTGCATCCTTCAGCTTCGCGGCATCGAGGGACTGCGCGTTCTTGATGATGGCCTCGGTGATCACGCCGGCGCCGTAGGCGAGCGCGGTCTGGAAGTCGGCCGGGAATTTCGCATCCGGGAAGAGCTTGTTGTAGCGCTCGACCATCTGCGCCCGGTTCAATCCCTGCGTCACTTTCCAGTTGATCTTGTCGTGCAGCAAGGTTTCGCTGAAGACGTAGTGGCCGTCCTTGCCCGCCTGCTGCAGGAATTGCGGCTGCGAGGCGTAGAACAACACCACCGCCTTGAAGTCCGCGTTGGACTCGCGAATCTGGCGCGCGATCGTCATCTGGTCGCCCTCGTATGCAGTGGGATAGAAAGCTTCCGCGCCGCTAGCCTTGGCCTTCTGGATCAGGATGTTGAAATCCTTGGTGCCCTTGGCGAATTTCTCGTCCATGGTGACTTCCATGCCGAGCTGCTTTGCCAGATCGATCGCGCCCTGGGTCAGCGCAGCCGGAAACGGCTCGTCCAGATAGGCGAAGGCGATTTTCTTCACCCCCAGGGCGTGCAGCGCGCGCACCGGCGGCTGGCCGAGGAGCGAGCCGGCCTGCTGTGTCGCCGAGACGATGTACTTGTATCCCTGCTTGTAGATCGAGTCCGCCGAGGCTGACCAGATCACCATGAACTTGCCCGCGGTCTCGGTGGCGTTGGCCGCGGTGGAAGTCAGGGTCGAGCCGAACGGACCGAACAACAGATCGACCTTCTCGTCCTTGATCAGGGTCTCGTACACACGCGGGACCAGCGCCTTGTCGCTGCGATCGTCCAGCTTGACCAGCTCGACTTTGCGCTTCTTGCCGCCGATCTCGATGCCGCCGCGGCTGTTGACGTCGTCGATCCAGACTTCCACGCCGCGCGAGCCCGACTGCGCCTGGAGCGCGAATGTACCGGCGGATGCCACAGTCATGCCGATGCGTATCGGCTTTTCTGCTTGCGCCGCGGCCGGGCTCGAACCCAATGCGGCAAGCAGCGCCGGCGCGGCGAGCGCCAGGAGGAATGGTCTACGTTGCATATCGTTCTCCTTGAGCAAATTACGAAATGAGGGATTTTTCCCCCGCGCTTTCCCTGATCCGGACCGCGGCAGGATTGATTGTGCCATGGCCTGCAAGACTCCTGTGTGCGCTTTCGCGGCCTGCCGAGCAAACGCCTTCAGGCATCGATGCGGTAATCCACCCATTCGGCGATCAGGCTGCGCAAATCGGCGTCCTGGGTGAATTCGCCGACCGACCCGTCCACCTTGTTGCGGCCGAGCTCGAGCACGTAGACGTGATCCGCGATGCGCACGCACTGGCGCACGTTCTGGTCGACCAGCAGCACGGTAATTCCCCGCGCCGGCAGGCCGTGTATGAATTCGTAGATCTCCGCCGCCAGCTTGGGCGCGATCATCGCGGTCGGCTCGTCGAGCAGGATCACGCGCGGCTGCAGCGCGAGCGCGCGCCCGAGCTCGAGGAATCGCTGCTGGCCGCCGCTCATGGCGCCGGCCGCGTGCTTGCGGCGCTCTTTCAACATCGGAAACTGCTCATAGGCGCGCTCCAGCGCCGCGGCGACCCGCGCCTGGTCTTTTCGGAACGACCAGCAGGCGAGGCGCAGATTGTCCTCGACGCTGAGCTCGTTGAACAGGCTGCGGCCCTGCGGCACCAGCGCGATGCCGCGTTCGATGAAACGCCAGGGCTTCATGCCGGTGACCGCCTCGCCGTCGATCAGCACGTCCCCCGCCACCGGCTTCAACAGTCCGTAGAGCGCGCGCAGCGCCGTCGACTTGCCCGCGCCGTTGGGGCCGATCACGCCGGTGATGTGGCCCGGGCGGACCGCCATCGACACGCCCTGCAGGATGCGGATGTCGCCGTGGTAGGCCACGTCGACCGCGCGCAACTCCAGCACCGGCCGTTCGCCGGGTGCGGCGCCCGCGCTCCTGCGCTCAGGCGCCAAGATACGCCTCCACCACCGCAGGATTGCCGCGAATCTCGTCCACGCTGCCCTCGGCGATCACGCGGCCCTGGTTCAGCGCTGCCACGCGGTGCGACAGGCGATAGATCGAGGTCAGGTCATGGCTGATCAGGAGCACCGTCTTGCCGCCCGCTGCGATCGCCTCGATTTGCTCGATCATGAAGCGGCACAGCGTCGGATGCACGCCCGCAAACGGTTCGTCCAGCATCACCACCTTGGGCTCGGGCATGAGCATGCGCGCCATCTCCAGCAGTTTTTGCTGCCCCCCCGAGAGCTCTTCGGCGAAATTGTGGCGCAGCTCGATCAGGCGCATTTGCTCGAGCATGGCCTCGGCGCGCTCGATCAGCGCCCTGTCGGTTTGATTCCGGTCGAGCACCGGCACCAGCAGGTTGTCGATCAAGGACATTTTGCGGAACACGCGCGGAATCTGGAACGTGCGGCCGACTCCGGCGTGCGCGATCTCGTGCGGGGTGAGCCCGGTCATGTCGCGCCCGCCGATCGACACACTGCCCCGGTCGGCGCGATAGATACCGCAGATGCAGTTCATCAGCGTGGTCTTGCCGGCGCCGTTTACGCCGATGATCCCGAGCACCTCCGCGGCGCGCGCCTCGAGCTCGATGCCGTCGAGCGCGACCAGGCCGCCGAATCGCTTGTGCAGGCCGTGTACCCCGATCGCCGCCGCGGTCGTTTTTGTTGCGCTCATCGCTGCGCCCGCCAGCCGAGGATGCCGGTGGGCCGGATCAGGATGGTGCCCACCAGAATGCCGAAGCCCACGATCTGTGCCAGCGCCTGCGGCAGGAACACCGTGGCGAGCTGCTCCGCCAGACCGTAGATGATGCCGGCGATCAATGCGCCGATCGGGTTGCCGAGTCCGCCCAGCACCACCACGATGAAGCCGATGATCGAATACTCCGCTCCCGAGAACGCGTTGAACGCGGGGAACACCAGCGCGATCAGCACGCCGGTCACACCCGCGATGCCGGTGGCGAGCGCGAAGGCGAAGGCCGAGAGCTTCTCCACGTCCACCCCCACGATCTGGATCGCTTCGCGGTTCATGATGGTGGCGCGCAGCGCCTTGCCCGGCAGGGTGCGGTATAGAAACCAGGCCAGAGCCGCCGAAATCACGACAGTGACGCCGAAGGCGACGATGCGCGCCGTCGACACGTAGATCGGCCCGACCTTCATCGAAATCGGCTTGAAGGCGTAGTCAATCGAGCGCGAATCCGCCTCGAACATAAGCAGCATCACCGCGGCCAGCGCGATCGACATGCCGTACATCATGAGGAAGGACATGATCTCCGGATCGTCGCTGCGCGCCAGCCGCGGTATCAGCAGGTAATAGGCGAGCCAGCCGGCCGCGAAGAACGAAACCGCTGCGACCGGCAGCGCCAGCAGCGGCGGTATGCCAAGGCTGTTGAACAGCACATAGGCGAGAAACGAGCCGCCGATGACGAACTCGCCGTGCGCGAAGTTGACGATGCGCAGCACTCCGTAGAGCAGCGTCAGGCTCAGGCCGATGAGCGCGTACACGCCGCCTACGATCAGGCCGTTGATCAAACCGTTGAGCACCAGGGATTCCATATCGCGCGCTCAGGGGCCGGTCAGGGAATGTAGCGGCGCCACTGCGGGCGGCGGCGCAGCAGCGTGCCGATCAGCCCGCGCGGCAGAAACAGCACCAGCAGCACCGTGGCGATGCCGAGGATGAGCATATTGATCCGCGGGAACTCCCGCCAGATGAGTTCGTCCAGCCACACCATGGTGAACGCGCCGACTATGGGCCCGGTCACCGTCCCGAGCCCGCCCGCCACCGCGTAGATCACGGTTTTCGCCGTGGTCAGGGTGTTGAACGCAGTCTCGGTGTCGACCACGTTGGTGTACCAGGCCTCTACGCCGCCGCAAAGCGCGGGGAAAAACGCCGCGATCAGCCAGCCGTAGAGGCGCACGCGCACCACATTCACGCCCATCATGTCGGCTGCTTCGGCGTCGTCTCGCACCGCGCGCAGCGCCTTCCCGAGGCGCGAGCGCGACAGCCACAGGATGGTGCCGAGCGCGAGCAGCATGACGCACATCATCACGTAGAACGACAGCACGGGTTCGGCGCGGCTGCCCAGGTGCAGGCCGAACGATCCCCCGGTGACCTCCTCCGGCAAATTGGTGATGACCAGGCGGCAGATGCCCGCCAGCGCCAGGCTGACGATGGCGAAGTAAATGCCCGAGAGCCGCAGCGTGGGGGCGAACATGAGCCCCAGCGTCACCCCGGCAATGCCGGAAAACGGCAGCGCCGCCAGCACCGGAAAGTGCAGCTTTTGCACCAGGATCGCGGTGGTGAAGGCGCCCACGCCGTAGAACGCGACATAGCCGAAGGGCATGTAGCCGGAAAATCCCGAGGCGACGTTGAATGCCGAGGCCATGGTGATCCACAGCATCAGGTAGAAATGGAACGCCAGGTTGAGCTTGAGCACCGGCACCAGCACGAAGTAGACGCTCACCACCCCGCCGATGATGGCGGCGAGGGTGAAATAAATGCGCCGGGCCGATTCTCGCTCGCTTGCGCGCGGCGCCGCCGCATTTGTCTTCAATGACATCCCGCGCTCGCCGCTACGCGGCCAGGGCCGCGACGTCCGGTCGCAGCTTGTTGAATCCCGTCTCGTCCTGGTAGGCCTTGCCGATTTCGAGAATGCGGCGCTCGGCGTACGGCTTGCCGATGACCTGGATGCTCATGGGCAGGCCCTGGTGCAGCCCCGCCGGCAGCGCCAGCGCCGACAGGCCGAGATAGTTCTGCGGCCGGGTGAAATAGGCCGGCACGGGCGAGGCTTCGTCTATGCCTGCCAGCGGCGGCGCCGGCACCGCGACCGTGGGCAGCAGGATCGCGTCGTAGCCGCGGAACCATTCGGCGAAGTAGCGCCGGCGCCCGGCCATGGTGTGCAGCGTCTCGGCGTATTCGCCCGGAGCGAGCTCGCGCGCGCCGAGGATGCGCGCACGCACCGCCGCGCCGATCGGCTGCTGCAGGTCCTCGATATGCCCGCGGTGCAGCGCGTAGGCTTCGGAGGCGATGATCAGGCCGGTCTGTTTCGCCAGGTCGAAGTACCAGTCGGGCAGGCGCACCGGCACGATTTCGGCGCCGAG
>JACZJV010000173.1 GCA_014860355.1 Burkholderiales bacterium
GATGTGACAAACGATTTCGTTGGAGCGCTGAGCGCCTCGGGCGCCGACATCACGCTGACCGATGCGAACGATTTGACGGTTTCGATTGCGGCGAGTGGTCTTGGCGATCTGAATGCCGTGGCGGGGGTGCTGACGGTGACGGGTTCCACCGGCACGACACTCACGACCGATAGCGGCACGGACACGAGCTTTGGGCCTGGGCCGACGAGCGTGGGCACCGATCTCACGACGACGGCGGGCGCTTCGGTATCACAGACCGGGACGCTCACGGTGGCTGGGACGAGCAGCCTCACGGCGGTGGGTGCCATCACCCTGGCGGATGTGACAAACGATTTCGTTGGAGCGCTGAGCGCCTCGGGCACCGACATCACTCTGGCCGATGCGAACAGTCTCACCGCCTCGATCGCGGCGAGTGGTCTTGGCGATCTGAATGCCGTGGCAGGGGTGCTGACGGTGGAGGGTTCCACCGGCACGACACTCACGACCCATAGCGGCACGGACACGGTCTTTGGCCTGACGAGCGTGGGCACCGATCTCACGACGACGGCGGGCGCTTCGGTATCGCAGACGGGCGCGCTCGCGGTGGGCGGGACGAGCAGCCTCACGGCGCTGGGCGCCATCACCCTGGCGGATGTGACAAACGATTTCGTTGGAGCGCTGAGCGCCTCGGGCACCGACATCACGCTTATCGACGCCAACAGTTTGGCGGTCGGCACTGTGAGTACTCCGGGCCTTACCGCGCAGGGCGACATCACGCTGAAGGCCCTTGGAGCCGGCGATATCACGGTATCCAACAACATCCAGAAGGCAGGCGCTGGGGCGCAGACCCTGATTTTGCAGGCAAACCGCAACATTATCTTCAGCAGCGGGGCGGACGTAGGCGTTAGCGGGAGCAACGCATTCAACGTAGTACTCAACTCAGACCTTGATCAGGCTACGTTCGCAGGCGGCGCAATCCAACTCAACTCCGGCACGGTAATCAATAGCAATGGCGGCAACATCACGCTGGGCGGCGGTGCGGATCCGCTCACCACGGCCGCAATCGGTTCGGGGGCGCTGGTGGAAGGGGTTAAACTCGACAATGCGCAAATCGCGTCCGGCGCAGGTGCGATCAATGTCAGAGGCGTAGGCCTCTCCGGCTCGGCGAATGCGCATGGTGTCGGTCTGACGAATAGTTCCTCGGCCACGAGCACCTCGGGTAGCGTAACGATGGTGGGCGCGGGCGGCGCGGGAAGCGGCAGCAGCCGGGGGATCTATTTGAACAACGGGGCGAGCGCCGGCTCAGCAAGCGGGGTGATCACCCTGACCGGCGTGGGCAGTTCAGATGTCGGGGTCGAGGTTGCCAACTCCAGCATTACCTCGACCGGAGCGGCGATCATTCAGGTCACCGGCACGGGCGCCGCAGGCAGCAACGACCTAAGAGTAGCCTCAGGCACGAACAGCATCGGCGGAACTAGCGCCGCAGGCGATATTCTGCTTAATGGCACGAGCAACAGCGGAATGGTGCTGGGTGCAGGGGGTGACAGCACTACGCTGCGGACGACGGGCAACATTACGCTCAATCAGACTGGAGGCGGCATATCGCAGGGCAGCGGCTCGCTGCTCGCCAACGGCCTGCGTCTGATCGGCTCGGGTGCTTTCAGCCTGAACCAGGCGAGCAACAATATCAATGTGCTGGTGGCGGATCTCACGGGCGCGGCGACCAGCCTGTTCTATCGCGACGCCGATGGTTTTTCGATCGGCACGGGCGCGGGCGGTCTGAGCACGGTTAAGACAGCCGGCGGCGGAACGACCACCACCAACGGCATCACCGTGGGAACGGTGGGGACGGCGACCAACACCCTGGCCCTGAATGCCTACGGCGCGGTGACCCAGACCACATCGGACAATGTGATCGCGGGCGGTCTGCAATTGCTAGGCTACGGACCCTACACACTGACCAACGCGGGCAACGACGTCACCACGCTCGCCGCAAAGGTAGCGGGCAATATCAGCTATCGCGACGGCAGCGGTTTATCAGTCGGCACCGTGACAGACGCGCCGTCGTCCACGAGCACTACAGGAATTGCCACGACGTCCGGTCCTGGCGGAACTGGCACGCTCATCCTGACGAATGCGGGCACGCTGAACGTAGACGCGCCCATCAACGCCGCTGGCGGCTTTATCCAGAACGGGGCCGGCACCACGATACTTGACGCCGATATCGTGACTGACATCAGCTTGGTGCAGTTTACGCAGCACGTCCTGGTATCGGGCGGGCCGCGGCTGATTGACACTACGCACGCGCCGGCAGTCGGAACGAGTGGCACCATCCAGTTTCTAAGCACGCTGGATGGAGGCGGAAATTCGCTCACCTTCAATGCCCGCAATGGTCCGCCAGTAACCGGAAACATCAGCATCGCGGGCGCGGCGACGAATATCGCCAACTTCACCCTGAGCGGCAAGGACATCGATCTCGCGGGTGTGACCGCGACTGGATTTATGAACATGACCGCGACCGGGACCGCAACCCTGGCCGGACCGGTGACTGCGGGCGGCAGCTTTACTGCGACGACGAATGTACTTGACCTGACAGGAAGCATCAGCGCGGGAACTACCGTCGTCGCAAGCGCAACGGGAAACATGACCATCGCTGGCAACGTGTCCGGCCCGAGTGGGGTCACGTTGACCGCCGGCAACTTCAGCAACTCAGCGGCAATCAAGGCGGCGATCGGCGCTATCGGCATCACCTCGGGCGGCAGTTTCCTTAACAGCGGCGCGATAGGCGGAAACGGCGGCGTGACGGTGAACGTAGGTGGAGCGCTGACGAGCAGTGGAACGATCACCGCGGGCGCGGGTGCAGGGGTCATGGCGACGTCCGTGGGCGACATGACCATTAGCGACAATGTTACCGGCCCGAGCGGGGTGACGCTGAATGTCACCGGCGCCGACAGGATGCTCACGCAAAACGGCGGCACCATAGGAACGGCCGACAGCCCGATCGCACTCGTCGCCGACGAAATGATCCTGACCAGCGCAATCAACTCCGGCGGCGGCGCGGTGACGCTGAAGCCGAACAGTACGGCTGACGCTATCCAGCTCGGCGTGGCTGCGGCGAGCACCGACAATTCCGCGGCTATGCTCGAATTGTCCGACGGCGAGCTCAATACCGTCGCCACCACGGGCGGTCTGACGGTGGGCGCGAGCAACCATGCCGGCGCGATCACCGTAGTCGGTGCGCTCGCGCCGACAAGCGCGCAGAACGGATTCATTCTGTTGAACAACACCGGGGGTATCGCCATCAACGCGCCGATCGTCTACGCGGCCGGAAACGGCAACCTGACATTGACGGCAAGCGGCGGCGGCGCGGCAGCAGGCGCAATCACCACGAGCGGAGCCGCGCTTGATGTGAACGGAACGCTGGCGCTGAATGCCGCCACCGGGGTCGGCACTCTGGCCGCGCCGATGGTGCTGACGCATGGCGCCGGGACCACTCTGAGCGTGGCCAACAGCACGAGCGGCGGGGTGTTTGCGCGCGCCGACGTGGGCGACCTCAACATCGTCTCGATCGACAACAGCGCGGCAGCAGGCGGCGGCATCAACCTGAACGTGGGCACCAACCTCAACATCAATGGCACGGTGCAAAATACCCAGGGCGATATCCTGTTTGTGACCGGAAATGACGCGGCTTACGCCGGTGCCGGCGGCTTCGGACTGTCGCCGGCCTCGGTAGCCGTGGGCACGCTAGGCGCATTGAACATCAAGGGCCGGGTAATAGCGAAGAACGCCGGTGCGATTTCGATTTTCTCCACCGGCGCGGTGACGCAAAGCGCTGATCTTGCTGCCGGACTGCAAAGCGCTCCGGCCGGGGGCACGGCGGAGCAGGGTGCGCTGAAGGTGCGGACCTTCAACGACGGCGCCGGAGTCGGCGTGATCAGGCTGCAGAACAACCTCGCCGATACCGGCAACAGCATGGGGCCGATCACGATGGAAGCGCGCCTGGCCGGTTCGATCAATCCGCCGCCCTATGCCGAGAGCAACATTGACTACAAGAGCATCAACGGTACCAATATTTCCGGCATCGGCACCGCCGCAGATTTCTCGCTGGTCGCTCCGAGCCAGACGATAGACCTGGCTCCCGGGGCCAGTCTCTCCGGCACGAACGTCAACCTGATCGCGACCGCGGGCGATGTGACCCTGAAGTCGGCCATCACCAACGCACAGATCAATGGCGGCCGATCCGGTGGCTCGCTCAATCTTTACGCGACGGGGAACATCATATTGGACAACCCCGGCGGCGACAGCGCCGGCGTGGTGATCGGCAAGGACCTGGGCACGCTAGACGCGCTGGGGGGCAGGCAGTTCGAGAAATTCGACCATACGCTGACGCTGGTCGCGACGAACGATGTCAGGATTCATGGGACGGTGCAGGTCGCCGGCGATCTGGCGCTGCGTGCCAATGCCAGCGCAGGCGAGGCGTCCGGACCGGGCGGCATCGCCGGCTACGGCGCGGGTTCGGGCAGCGTGATCATCGCCGGCTCGGCCGGCAATCCGGTAGAAGTGCGGGCGAGCAACATCGTCGTCGGCGTGAAAGACGCCAGTGGCAACGCCCTGCCGGTACGGAATCTGATAATCGACAACAGCGCCAATTCATCCGGCACCGGCATGTTCCTGGATTCGACCCTGCGCGCGGACAAGAAGCTGGACATCTACCTCAATGGCGATCAAGGCGGTGCCGGAACCTCGGGCAATATTTTCATCACCGGCGGTAGCGCTGCGGCTGCCTCCGCGGGCCCGGCGAACCCGGCGGGCAAGAGTTCGGCGCTGGCGGTGATCAGCGGCGAAGTCATCACCGTCCTGGGGGTCAAGGGCGGGACGCAGCAACCCGTGCAGGATCCGGATACACAAACCGTCAATCCCTCGTTGCCCTACACTAGCAACAGCAGTAGCATAACGCTGCAAGGCGGGACGGCCACGAGCAGTACTGCCGCCGGAGGCGGTGCGCTGGCGGCGGCCGACGCGCTCATCCTGGGTACTGTTAGCAAGTTCATCGACATCGGCGGGAATATCGAACTGATGGGAGGCACGGCAAATTCGCTGGACGGCGGCCAGACTTCGGCGGGCGCCAAGATCGACCCGCCCAATCTCACGATCAATGTCGGCGGTTACATCAAGCTTGCAGGCGGAGTAGGCCCCGGCGCGCCCGCGGCGATTGTCAACAGCGGCGACATGGTGATCAATATAGGCGGAAAATTCGACCACTCCTATACCGATGCTGCGGGTACGCACACCGTGAAGGACGTCGGTTTGTTGCTGTTGGGCGGGGCCGGATCGGGCCTGTTCGACCGCGACAATCAAGAGATCACCCTCTATTACGACGTTTCCTCCCAGGTGCTTATCCGGTTTCCCGCGATAAATGGCGGCGCGGGCGGCGGGAACTACTTCCAGCTGACGGATGCAACCAGGGCGACGGCATTCATCCAGTCGTTGTCGCCGCGCGGTTTCGACGATTCGCTGATGTCATACATTATATTCGCAGCCAACGAGGAAACCCGGGCCGGTCGCATCAACACCGGCCTTTCGAACGTAGATGACTCCAACAAACCTTCCTGCAACTAATATGTCACTGCCAGCAATAGTATCGAGCACCTTACTGCACAACGTGCCCCTGTTCTCGGGGCTGGACGAGGAGCAGCTGCGCGTGCTCGCGCGCATGATCGTGCGCAAGAGCGTCGGCCGCAACGTCAAAATCATCGGCGCGGGGGATCCCACCGATTCGCTCTACATCGTCATCAATGGCCGCCTCAAAGTGTTGATGTCCGACGAGCAGGGGCGGGAAGTGATACTTTCCATTCTCGGCGCCGGGGAGTACTTCGGTGAAATGGGCTTGTTGGACGACAGCCCGCGCTCGGCCAGCGTGGTGACGCTGGAAGCATGCGAGCTGCTCTCCATCTCCAAGACCGACTTCAAGCGCAGCCTGGCGGAAAATTTTGAATTGTCGCTGATGGTGATGCGCGGCCTGGTGAAAAGGCTGCGCGAGGCCGACCAGAAAATCGGCAGCCTCGCGCTGATGGACGTCTACGGCCGGGTGGCGAGGCTGTTGCTCGAGATGGCCGAAGATATAGGGGGGGAGAAGATTGTAGTCAAGAAACTGTCCAAGCAGGACATCGCCAAGATGATAGGCGCCTCGCGCGAGATGGTCAGCCGTGTAATGAAGGATCTGCAGCTCAGCGGCTCCATCGCCATGCGCGACCGCTCGATCGTCCTGCGCGACAATATTCTGCTCGCGGAATAGCCGTCCCGGTTCGCGGCAGTCCCGCCGCAAGCGTATCCATTCGCACCCGCCCGGGACATTTCTGATAGCATGAAAAGCACCGATGTCCGGCTGGCGGGCGCAGCGCGGACACCCCTGATTTGCTCGCCCTTGCTGTCGTCGCGGACTATTGAATACAATCAGCTCGACGCCAAACGAATAAACAAACGATAGACGTCAAGAGGAAGAAATATGTCAGCTTCTCCGCCGGTTTCCACATTGCTGTTGCGCAATGTGCCCTTGCTTTCCGTCCTGAGTGAAAGCGAACTCGTCCTCCTCACCAAGGTGGTCGTGCGCAAATCGTACGTCCGCGGGAGTCAGATTCTGCGCGCCGGCGATCCCACAGACTCGCTTTACATTCTGATCAGCGGCCGTGCCAAGGTATTCATGAGCGATCTGGACGGCAAGGAAGTAATCCTCGCCATTCTCGGGCCGAACGAATTTGTCGGCGAAATGGGTTTGATCGACAACAGCACGCGTTCGGCAAGCGTCATGGCGCTGGAGTCGTGCGAAGTCGTTTGTATCTCCAAGTCCGATTTCAAGCGCTGTCTGGCCGAAAATTTCGACATGGCCATGACCGTAATGCGCGGCCTGGTGAAGCGCTTGCGCGATGCGGACAAACAGGTCGGGAGCCTGGCGCTGATGGACGTATTCGGGCGCGTGGCGCGCCTGCTGCTGGAAACCGCCGAAATCGTCGACGGCGAGAAGGTGGTAACGAGGAAGCTGTCCAAGCAGGATATTGCGCGCATGATCGGTGCTTCGCGCGAGATGGTCAGCCGTGTCATGAAGCACCTGCAGGAAGCAGGGTATATCGAACTGCGAGGCGATAACGTCGTCATCCGCGAGAACATTCCGCTGCCGGATTAGGCGCGATCATTTGAATTGCGGCACCAACGGGGCACGCAGGTCGCGCCGGCCTTCTGGAATAGCGGCTCGTTGCGCCGGCAAAAAGCGCAAAAATATGTTAATAATCGTCTACTTGTTCCTCGGCGCATGGAGGGAAACGCGACTAGACTGACATTCGAATATTGCGAATGTAGTTGTTCGCATGCGTGATTCAAGGAGCGACAACATGAGAGATTTTCGACCAAGCTTGAAGTGTCTGGCCCTGGTGACGCTGGGTTTCATGTCGGGGGCCGCGTGGGCCAATACCGGCACGGTGGCACAGTTGTCGGGGACGCTGTCGGTGATCAAGGCCGACGGCTCGGTGCGCATACTGTCGCAGAAATCCGAGGTGGTTGGCGGTGACACGGTGAACACCCAGAAGGACAGCTATGCGCAGATCAAGTTCTCCGACGGCGGGACCATTACGCTCAAACCGAACACCAGTGTGAAAATCCAGCAATTCCGTTTCAAGCAGGAAGAACCGGAAAAGGACAGCTTTGTTTTCGGCCTGGTCAAAGGCGGCCTGCGCGCGGTTACGGGCTTGGTGGGCAAGCGCGGCGACGAGGACGCCTACAGCCTGGGCACGGCGACGGCGACGATCGGCATCCGCGGCACCAGTTACGGCGCCGACGACTGCCTCACCACGCCTTGCCCCAAGCCGAACTCGAGCGATAACCTCGATCCTGCCGTGTACGTGAATGTTACCGACGGCGAGATTGTCGCAACCAACAATGCCGGTACGCAGAGTTTTCTTGCCGGCCAGTTCGGCGCGATTTCGGACCGCAACAGCCGCCCGCGCTTTCTCTCGACGGATCCGGGCCTGCAGTTCACCCCGCCGGCAACGTTTATCCAAAGCATCATGACCGGCGCGGCAGTGAACGCGGGCAAGAGCCAGGAGTGCGTGGTCAGGCGCTGACATCGTCTGTTTCTGCGGTCCCCGGAAATCCCCGCCACGCGCGGGGATTTTTATTTCTGGCGTCTCGGGTCGCGCTTTGGTGGGCGAGGGGCGAAGCAGGTAAAATGGCCGGATTGACGCTCGCTACTCTATGGCCACCCTGAACCGAACCCAGTCGCCGCCCCTCCCAGGGAAAATCGCAGCACTGCTGCGCGAATCCAAGTGGTTTGCGCTGCTGGCAATGGCGCTCTACCTGCTGCTGGTTCTGCTTACCTTCGACAAGTCCGACCCAGGCTGGTTTCACAGCACCGCGGCGGCGGCTTCGCGCAACGCCGGCGGGCGCGCCGGGGCCTGGCTGTCCGAATTGCTGCTGTATCTGTTCGGCGTTTCGGCGTATTGGTTGGTGGCGCTACTCGCTTACATCGTCATCGGCGGCTATCGCCGGCTCGATGGCAGCCGCCTGCTCGACCAGCGTTCCCTGATGGTCACGCTGGCCGGATTCGTGCTGCTGATTGCCGCAAGCTGCGGCATCGAGGCGCTGCGCTTCTACACGCTCAGGGCAACGCTGCCGCTGGGCCCCGGCGGCATGCTGGGCGCGGTGATCAGCAGCAATTTCTCCGCCGCCTTTGGCTTTACCGGGGCGACTCTGATCTTGCTGACCCTGTTTGCGATCGGCGCGAGTCTCTTTACCGGCGTTTCCTGGTTGACCGTGATCGAACTGACGGGCGCGGCACTGGAATCGACGTATGAGTTCGTGCTCTATAGCTGGCAGCGCCGGCAGGATCGCAAGGCGGGTGAGATCGCGACGCACGAACGCGAGGCGATCGTCGAAGAAGACAAGAAGCGCATCATTGAAGACCACGAGCCGATACGCATCGAAGCGCCGGTGGTGGTAATTCCAAAATCCGAGCGCGTAAGCAAGGAAAAGCAGGTGCCGTTGTTCCAGGACCTGCCCGACACGCCGCTACCCCCGCTGGCACTGCTGGACGAGCCGCAGCGCGACATCGAGTCGATGAGCGACGAGACGCTGGAATACACTTCGCGCCTGATCGAGAAGAAGCTCTCCGATTTCGGTGTGCAGGTGAAGGTGCTGGCCGCCTACCCGGGCCCGGTGATTACGCGCTACGAGATCGAACCCGCGGTGGGTGTCAAGGGCAGCCAGATCATGAGCCTGGTGAAGGATCTGGCGCGGGCACTGTCGGTGGTGAGCATACGCGTGGTCGAGACCATCCCGGGAAAGTCGTGCATGGGGCTGGAGATTCCCAATCCGAAGCGCCAGATCGTGCGCTTGTCGGAGATTCTCAGTTCCGAGGTCTACCACGAGATGCATGCGCCGCTGGCCCTCACTCTGGGCAAGGACATCGCCGGCAAACCCATGGTCGCCGACCTCGCAAAAATGCCGCACCTGCTGGTGGCAGGAACCACCGGCTCGGGCAAGTCAGTGGCGATCAACGCCATGATCCTGTCGCTGCTGTACAAGGCCGAACCGAGCCAGATACGCCTGATCCTGATCGATCCAAAAATGCTCGAGCTGTCCGTCTACCAGGACATTCCACACCTGCTGGCGCCGGTAGTGACCGACATGAAGCAGGCTGCGAGCGCGCTCAACTGGTGCGTGGCCGAAATGGAGCGGCGCTACAAGCTCATGTCCTGGCTGGGCGTGCGCCAGCTCTCTGGATACAACGCCAAGGTGGCGGAGGCGGAAAAGCTGGGCCAGCCGCTGCAGGACCCGAGCACGCTGGAAACCGGCGAACCGCAGTTTCTCGAGCCGCTGCCCTATATCGTGGTGGTGATCGACGAGCTCGCCGATCTGATGATGGTGGTGGGCAAGAAGGTGGAGGAACTGATCGCGCGCCTGGCGCAAAAAGCGCGCGCCTCGGGCATACACCTGATCCTGGCGACGCAGCGCCCTTCGGTCGACGTAATAACGGGTCTGATCAAGGCGAATATTCCCACGCGCATCTCGTTTCAGGTATCTAGCAAAGTGGACTCGCGCACCATCCTCGACCAGATGGGTGCCGAAGCCCTGTTGGGCCAAGGGGACATGCTCTACCTGCGACCCGGAACCGGCTTGCCGCAGCGCGTACACGGGGCTTTTGTCGCCGATCACGAAGTGCACAGGGTGGTTGCCTATCTAAAGAATATGGGCCACGCCGAATACGTCGAAGGCGTACTCAATGCGGGCGAGCCCGGCGGTGAGCCCAATGGCGCGGGCGAAGCGGGCGGCGAGGCCGATCCGCTTTACGACCAGGCGGTGGAGATCGTATTGCGCACGCGTCGCGCGTCGATCTCCCTGGTGCAGCGGCATTTGCGCATCGGCTACAACCGCGCAGCGCGCCTGATCGAGCAAATGGAGCAGTCGGGCATGGTCTCGTCGATGCAGCCGAACGGCAATCGCGAGGTGCTGGTGCCCGACCGCGCCGAGGGCTGACCGGTGCGGGCGCTGCTGCTTGCCGTACTGATGCTGCCGCTTGCCGTTGCGCATGCAACCGGCCTGGATGCGCTGCACAAATTCGTCGCCGCCACGGCCGCGGCACAGGGCGAATTCGAGCAGAAGGTCTACGACAGCAAGCATAAGCTGACGCAAGAGTCCAGCGGCACTCTGGCTTTCCTGCGGCCCGGCCGGTTTCGCTGGACCTATGTCAAGCCCTACGCGCAACTGATCGTCGGCGACGGCGCCAAGGTGTGGGTCTATGATCAGGACCTGAACCAGGTCACGGTGCGACGCCTGGACCGCGCGCTCGGCTCCACGCCGGCCGCGCTGCTCGCAGGCAGCAACGAAATCGAGACCGCCTTCAAGTTGATCGACCGCGGCGAGAAGGACGGCCTGGAGTGGGTCGAAGCCCAGCCACGCGAGAAAGAATCGAATTTCGCAAGCATCCGCATGGGTTTCGGTTTCTCCGGCCTCGAAGTCATGGAGTTGGCCGACAATTTCGGCCAGACCACGGTGCTGAAGTTCACCGCATTGCGCCGCAATCCGAAACTCGACGCTGCGCTGTTCAAATTTGTACCGCCCAAGGGCGCGGACGTGATCGGCGACTGAGTCGCGGATTCATGGCTGATTTGTTTGGCACTCCGCAACCAGCGGCTCCATTGGCCGAAGCCATGCGCCCGCAATCGCTGGCTGAGGTGGTGGGCCAGCCGCATCTGCTCGGGCCAGGCAAGCCGCTGCGCCTGGCGTTCGAGTCGGGCAAGCCGCATTCGATGATCCTGTGGGGGCCGCCGGGCGTAGGCAAGACCACGCTGGCGCGCCTGATGGCCAACGCCTTCAACGCCGAATTCATTGCCCTGTCAGCGGCGTTTTCAGGGGTCAAGGACATACGCGAGGCGGTGCAGCGCGCCGAAGCCGCGCTGGCGCAATCTGGACGGCACACCATTTTGTTTGTCGACGAGGTGCACCGCTTCAACAAAGGGCAGCAGGACGCGTTCCTGCCCTTTGTCGAGCGGGGCCTGTTCACCTTCATCGGCGCGACTACCGAAAATCCATCGTTCGAGGTCAACAGCGCGCTGCTGTCGCGCGCGGCGGTGTATGTGCTGAAAAGCCTGAACGAGGACGAGCTCGGACAGCTGCTCGAGCGCGCTCTGGGCGGGCCGCTCGCCGGACTGCAGTTCGACACGAGCGCGCGCGAACGCCTGATCGGGCTGGCCGACGGCGATGCGCGGCGCCTGCTGAATTTGCTCGAAATAATCCAGACTGCCGCAGGCGAGACCGGGCAGAGCATAGACGGCGCCTTTCTCGACAATGCGCTGTCGCGCAATCTGCGCCGTTTCGACAAAGGCGGCGACGCGTTCTACGATCAGATCTCGGCGTTGCACAAGAGCGTGCGCGGCTCCAATCCGGATGCGGCGCTGTACTGGATGGTGCGCATGCTCGACGGCGGCGCCGATGCGCTCTATGTCGGCCGGCGCCTGGTGCGCATGGCGATGGAGGACGTAGGGCTCGCCGATCCGCGCGCGCTGCGCCTGACGCTCGATGCCTGCGAGACTTACGAGCGCCTGGGCTCGCCAGAGGGCGAACTGGCACTGGCCGAGGCGGTGATCTATCTTGCCTGCGCCGCCAAATCGAACGCAGTGTACGTGGCGTATAATGAGGCACGCGCGTTCATCGGGCAGGACAAGTCACGATTGGTGCCGGAGCATTTACGCAACGCACCGACAAAGCTGATGAAGGAACTGGGCTATGGGCGCGAATACCGCTATGCCCACGACGAGCCGGATGCCTACGCTGCGGACGAACACTATTTTCCGGATGGCATGCCCGAGATGAATTGGTACCGGCCGACGCCGCGCGGACTGGAGTCCAGGATAGCGGAGAAGCTTGCGTATCTGCGCGAGCTCGACAGAAAAGCGAAGAAGCCCTGAACACAGTTTTCCGGACGAACCCATGCTAGATATTCAATTGTTGCGCAGCGATCTCGACGGCGTCGCGAGCCGGCTTGCGGCAAGGCCTTTTCATCTTGACAGCATGGAGTTCCAGGAGCTGGAGCAGGAGCGCAAGCTGGTGCAGACGCGCACCCAGGAGCTTCAGTCCGCGCGCAACGCTCTGGCCAAGCGCATAGGCCAGGCCAAAGGCAAGGGCGAAGATGTATCGGCGCTGATGAGCGAAGCCGGCGAGGCCAACACCGAGTTGCAGTCGGTGGAAGCAAAATTGCTGCAGATTCAGGCCAAGCTGCAGGATTTTCTGCTGGTGATACCCAATCTGCCTCACGCCAGCGTACCGCCTGGCAGGTCGGCGGACGACAACGTCGAAGCGCGCCGCCACGGCTCGCCGCGGCAGTTCGATTTCCAGGTGAAGGATCATGTCGATCTGGGCGAAGGCCTGGGGATGCTCGATTTCGCCACCGCCACCAAGATCAGCGGCTCGCGCTTTTCGCTCATGACGGGATCGCTCGCGCGCCTGCACCGCGCACTTGCCCAGTTCATGCTCGATGTGCACACGCGCGAGCATGGCTATACCGAGGTCTATGCGCCCTACCTGGTGAACGCGGCGAGCATGCTCGGGACCGGGCAGCTGCCCAAATTCGAGGAGGACTTGTTCGCCGTGCAGCGCGGCGACGAAGGCAAGTTCTATCTCATCCCGACCGCGGAGGTGCCGGTCACCAATATCGTGCGCGACGAAATCGTGCCGCTGGAACTGCTGCCGCTCAAGTTTGTCTGCCACACGCCCTGCTTCAGAAGCGAAGCCGGTTCCTACGGCAAGGACACGCGCGGCATGATACGCCAGCACCAGTTCGACAAGGTCGAGCTGGTGCAGATCATCCAGCCGGCGAAATCCTACGAGGCACTGGAGCAGTTGACCGGCCACGCCGAGACGATACTGCAAAGACTGGATTTGCCCTATCGCGTGGTGACGCTGTGCGCCGGCGACATGGGGTTTTCTTCGGCCAAGACCTACGACATCGAAGTCTGGCTGCCCGGGCAGAACGCCTTTCGCGAGATTTCCTCCTGCAGCAATTTCGAGGCGTTTCAGGCGCGGCGCATGCAGGCGCGATTTCGCAATGAGAAAGGCAAGCCCGAACTCGTGCACACGCTGAACGGGTCGGCTCTGGCGGTTGGACGCACCCTGGTGGCCGTTCTGGAGAACTATCAGAATTCCGACGGCAGCGTATCGATCCCGGCGGCGCTGCAACCGTATATGGGAGGGGTGGAACGGATCGCGCGCGGAAGCTGAATTTCTGTCTGCTCAGGCACCGGGCTTGCTGGTAAAATACGCGCCCCGGTAGTCTCCTTTGGGGACGCGGCCCGGAAAGGTGGCTGAGTGGTCGAAAGCGCCGGACTCGAAATCCGGTGTACGGTTCTCCGTACCGTGGGTTCGAATCCCACCCTTTCCGCCAATAAGAAGGCGAGCCCTGTGGTCGCTATTCTATTTCGGCTCCGGCCGCCCATCGGCTATTCTTGACGAATGTTCGCATCAGCCGCCATTCCGGGGATCGTTCAGCAGCTGCAACAGGCGCGCGCTTTCCTCTGGTGCGTACTGGCCTCGATTGTCTTGCATGCGCTGGTGCTGCTCGGTCTGGATCTGCGCATTCCACTGGCGCCACCGGCGAAGTCGCTGTTGGTACTGACGGCAAGGCTGACGCCGGCTGCGGCGGCACCAAGTGTACAGCCACCGGCGCCGCAGCCGGCGCCCGCGCCCACCGCAAGACCTGATCCGGCACCGCTCCCTGCAAAACCTGCTCCCGCGCCGCGTCCCCCAAGACCGGCCCCGGCGCCGCGTCCGAAGTCTGACAAGCCCGTGAGCAAGCCTAGGCCTAGCGCGCAAGATAGCGCGCCGGTCGACGCGCTCAAGGCTGTGCCCGCCGGGCCCGTCGCAGAGGCGCCCGCTACGGTAGCTACTGCCGCGCGAGCCGCCGCACCGAGCCAGGCCGGATCGGCGCTTGCGCGCTCAGCCGGCGTCAACACTGAGACACCGGCCAAGCCGGGCAGCGAGATGGACGGCGGGTCGCTGGAAAAATATCGAACGGCCCTGATTGTGGCTACCCGGCGCTACAAACGCTACCCGGCGATCGCCATGGAAAAGGGCTGGCAGGGCAAGGTGGAAGTGCATATGGTGATCGGCGCCAACGGCGTGCTCGCCGGGACCTCGATCAAGACCAGCAGCGGCCACGAGGTTCTGGACAATCAGGCGGTAAGCATGCTCAAGAAGGGCAAGACCACGGTACAGATCCCGCCAGGCTTGCGCGGTCGCGCCTTCAGTATCGACATCCCGGTGATTTTCAACCTGGACAATCCGAACTCCTGAGGACGATCGTCAGCGAGAGGGCGCGCCTGCAACGCCAGCGCCGCGGATGGCGCCGGCATCGGGGCTGTGGTTGACGATCTTCATCAGCGCCATGATGCTGCCCAGCGTGAGGAGATAGAACAATACCTGGATACCGTAGGGGCGCGCGGTATAACCAATCAGGGTATGCAGCACCCGGCCGAGGACGCCGTCGTCCGCGATCAGCGCAGTGGTATCCCAGATGGTTTGACCGAAGGCGGGGAGGATGTCCGCCTGCACCAGGAACGCTGCACCCTGTCCGGCCATTCCGGCGGCAAGCAGCAGGATCATCCAGCCGGTCACCGTGAACAGGCGCGAACTGGGGATGCGCAACAGTCCCAGATACAGCGTTGCGCCGACGGTCGCACCTGCGCCGACGCCGACGAGAGCGCCGACTAGCATCCCGCTTGCATCGCCCGACGCCGAGGCGGCAACACCATAGAGGAACAGCACCAGTTCGGAGCCTTCGCGCAATACCGCCACGCCGACCACTGCGGCGAGGACGTGCATGGGGCTGGTGCCGCTGCGCACCGCAGCGCCGACGCTCTTCAGGCTGCTCGCCAGTTCGCGTCCGTGCCGGCTCATCCAGACATTGTGCCAGCCGAGCATGATCACGGCGACGAACAGCACCGCGGCATTGAATATTTCCTGTCCCACGCCCGAAGCGGCTGCGGCTATGGCTTCGGCGAACCAGGCAACGACGGCCGCGCCGAGCAGGCCGGCAAGTGCGCCGGCGCTCACCCACAGCCCGCGCCGGAGCACCCCGCGTGTCGCGGCGAGCACGATACTCACAACCAAAGCGGCTTCAAGCACTTCGCGAAAAACGATGATGGCGGTAGCGAGCATATGCGTGGCCTATTTCGCGACTATCCGGCCTTGCGCCGTGCTTTCGTGAAACTCGCCGACGAACTTGTAGGTTCCGGGTTTCAGCGGTCCGATGTTGATCGTGGCCTGTCCCTTGGCCGCGATGATTTTTTCGCGCTTCAGCTCATGGCTTTCGAATTCTTCCGGGGTCGCGTCCAGATTCTTTATCACCAGTTTGAGCTTTTTCCCGGCCGGCACCTCGAGCTCGGAGGGGTCGAATCGGTGGTCCTTGATGGCAATGGTAAAGGTATCGCCGGCAGCCGCCGCTTCATGGAAAGGAAGTCCGGCACCGAGCGCAATGAGCAGCAGAGGGATGGCAGCAAAGGATGATTTTTTCACGGTGGCTTCGTCACGAGTTGTATGGGATATGCGAATGGTAATGGTTCTCATTGCGAATGTCAAGCGATGCGATGAATCCGCGTAATCCTCGAATTCAACTAGCGGTCATCCCACAACCTGTCCCAAACCGCAAACCGGCCGGGACGAAGGCTCCCCGTCTAAATGGTCAAACGCTCAGCCAGGCGGGCTGATGACGCGACGGGCACCGCTGTAGCGCCGTACCCAGTAATCGGCGCGCAGGTTCTCGACGCGCACCTCGCCGCCGTTGGAAGGGGCGTGGATGAAGCGGTCCTCGCCCAGGTAGA
This sequence comes from Burkholderiales bacterium, assembly GCA_014860355.1. Lineage (GTDB taxonomy): Bacteria > Pseudomonadota > Gammaproteobacteria > Burkholderiales > SG8-39 > 2-12-FULL-64-23. The sequence goes on from JACZJV010000173.1 coordinate 16,341, forward strand.
TGCCGACATGGGAATACGCGCGTCGCTGCGTGTTGTAGAACACCAGGTCGCCGGGCCTGAGCGCGTCGCGTCGGATAGGGACGCCCAGCTGGCTTAGGTCCAGGGTATTGCGCGGCAGCGCCAGACCCGCGCCTTCGCGGTAAACGTAAGCCACCAGGCCGCTGCAGTCGAAGCCTGTCCGCGGGGATAGGCCGCCCGTCCGGTAAGGCGTGCCCAAGTAGGCCAGGGCCTGCATGGCGACCTTGCTCGCCTGGTCGCCTGCATGGACCGCGGGCGCTGCAGCGGTTTCCACCACCGTTTGCGCATCGACTTGCGGCAGGCGCGCGGGCTGGCTCGCACACCCAAGCAAAGTTAGGCTAAGTAAGCCTATTAAAAACAGCGGATTATGCTTACACATTCAAGTAATCTAGGAGATAATCCTGGAAAAGTAAAGAAACATTGACACTATGGGAGTCCAACCGGAGACCGCGACTCGCGTTAAGCGGATACTGTCGTTCGCGCACTAGCCTTAGACTCGCAATTCATGTCCCTGCCCGCAGATGATCAGCTCGAAGCCGTTTTCGGCGCCGCTGGCGCACTAAGCCGCGCCATACCCGGCTATCGCATGCGCGCGCAGCAAGTCGAAATGGCGCAGGCCATCGCCCAGGCCATGCGCGAAAACAGTTTGCTCGTGGCCGAAGCCGGCACCGGCACCGGCAAGACCTTCGCCTACCTGGTGCCGGCGCTGCTCTCGGGCGGCAAAGTCATTATTTCGACCGGCACCAAGAACCTGCAGGACCAGCTCTATAACCGCGATCTGCCCACAGTGCGCGATGCGCTGCAGGTTCCGGTCAGCACCGCGCTGCTCAAGGGCCGCGCCAATTACGTCTGTCACCACCACCTCGAGGGGGCGATCAAAGACGGGCGCCTCGCCAGCCGCGAGGAGGTGGCGCAGCTGCACAAGATCGCGCGCTTTGCCAAAGTGAGCATAAGTGGCGACCGCGCGGAACTCGCCGACGTACCCGAGAACGCATCCGTGTGGCAGTTGGCGACCTCGACGCGCGAGAACTGCCTGGGCCAGGAATGCCGGCAGTACGCGGATTGCTTCGTCATGGCGGCGCGGCGCGAAGCGCTGAGCGCCGACATCGTCGTCGTCAATCATCATCTGTTTTTCGCCGACGTGATGCTCAGGGATGAGGGTGTGGCCGAATTGCTGCCCGCCTGCAACGCGGTAATTTTCGACGAAGCGCATCAGCTGCCGGAAACGGCGACCCTGTTTTTCGGCGAAAGCCTGACTTCGGGCCAGCTGCTCGATCTGTGCCGCGATACTCTGGTTGAGGCGATCGCAGGCGCCGGCGACGCCCCCGCGCTGCGTCCGGCCGTGGCGGCGGTGGAGAAAGCGAGCCGCGATGCGCGGCTCGAGCTGCCGCTGGACCCCGCGCGCCTCGCCTATGCCTTGGCCATCGCCAGGGACAGGTTCAAGCAGGCGCTCAGCATTCTGGGCGAGGACCTGAAAACACTCGCCAAGCTGCTGGAGGCGCAGGCGCAGCGCGGCGAAGGCCTGGAAAATTGCTGGCGGCGCGCGCTCGATCTGCAAGCCCGGCTAGAACGCTGGCTAGCCGAGGAGTCCGAAGGCATGGTGCGCTGGGCTGAAACCTTCAGCGCGAGCTTCCAGCTGAACGCGGCGCCGCTGGATATCGCCGACATTTTCCGCAAGCAGCTGCAGGGGCACCCGCGCGCCTGGATATTCACCTCGGCGACCCTGGCGGTGAACCGCGACTTCGCCCATTACACCGGCGAGATGGGCCTGGACGCAGCGCGCACTGCATGCTGGGACAGCCCCTTCAATTACCCGGAGCAGGCGCTGCTCTATGTGCCCGAAGGACTACCCGCGCCCAACGACGCGGCCCACACTGCAGCGGTGGTGGAGGCGGCCTGGCCGGTAATCCAGGCCAGCGGCGGGCGCGCATTCCTGCTGTTCACGACCCTGCGGGCGATGCGCCGCGCGCACGAATCATTGCGGGAGCGCTTCGAAGCGGCAGGCGTGGATTTTCCCCTGCTGCTGCAGGGCGAAGGCAGCCGCAGCGAACTGCTCGAGCGCTTTCGCCGCCTGGGCAATGCGGTGCTGGTGGCGAGCCAGAGCTTCTGGGAAGGCGTGGACGTGCGCGGCGAAGCGTTGTCGCTGGTGGTCATAGACAAGCTGCCGTTCGCACCGCCAGACGACCCCGTGCTCGCGGCGCGCATCGAATATCTGGCCAGGCAGGGCAAGAATGCCTTCATGGAATATCAGCTGCCGCGAGCCGCGATCAGCCTGAAGCAGGGCGCGGGGCGCCTGATACGCGACGAGACCGATCGCGGCGTGCTCATGATCTGCGATCCGCGGCTGATCAGCAAACCCTACGGGCGGCGCATCTGGAAGAGCCTGCCGGCGATGCGGCGCACCCGCCTGCTCGACGAGGTCACCGATTTTTTTGCCGCCGCTCCGGTAGAATAGCGGCTGCGAAACAACAACAGGCTTCCTCCGAAAATTATCTTTCCGGGGCCGTCCCGCCAGGGGACTTCCTCCGGGGCGCGGGCCGAAGAACCTGCTTTCTCCATTCACTGAAAAAGCAGGCCCTTCGCCAGGTTTATCCCGGAAGCGGGACTCGGAATCACAGAATCGGGATTGGTGCATATGCCCATGAACATCCTCGTCACCGGCGCCGCCGGCTTCATCGGCTCGACACTTGCGCTGCGGCTGCTCGCGCGCGGCGATCGCGTCCTCGGTCTGGACAACCTCAACGACTATTACGACGTCAGTCTGAAAGAAGCGCGGCTCGCGCGCCTGCATGCCCATGCCGGATTCGAATTCGAAAAAGCCGACATCGCCGACCGTGTAGCAATGGCGCGCTTGTTTGCCGCGCGCCGCTTCGATGCGGTGATGCATCTCGCCGCGCAGGCCGGCGTGCGCTATTCGATCGAAAATCCCGCCGCCTATGTCGACACCAACCTGGTCGGCTTCGCCAACGTCATCGAAGGCGCGCGCCGCTGCGAAGTCGGTCACTTCGTGTACGCCTCGTCGAGTTCGGTCTATGGCGCGAACGCGAAGCTGCCCTTCGCCGAGGACGACAACATAGATCACCCGGTGTCGCTTTATGCGGCGACGAAAAAAGCCAACGAGCTGATGGCGCACAGCTACGCTCATTTATACCGCCTGCCCTGCACCGGACTGCGCTTTTTCACCGTCTACGGGCCCTGGGGCCGGCCGGACATGGCGCTGTTCAAGTTCACGCGCGGCATCCTCGCGGGCGAGGCGATACCGGTCTTCAATCGCGGCGAGATGGTGCGCGATTTCACTTATGTGGACGACATCGTCGAGGGCGTACTCAGGGTGATAGACCAACCCGCGCAAGCGGACCCGGGCTGGTCGGCACTTTCACCCAGGCCCTCGAGCAGCGACGCGCCATACCGCATCTACAATATCGGCAACAGCCAGCCGGTAAAGCTCATGCGCTACATCGAGGTGCTGGAACAGTGCCTGGGCAAAAAGGCGAGGCTGGACCTGTTGCCGCTGCAGGCCGGCGACGTGCCGCAGACCGTAGCCGACGTGTCGCGATTGCAGGCGGCGGTGGGGTTCAAGCCGGGGACGCCCGTCGAAGCCGGTATCGAGAATTTTGTCGAGTGGTATCGTTCGTACTACCGGGTTTGATGTCCGGCGTGCAGGACAGTACGACTTGAAATATCAACCATCGAGGAAACCATGAAAATACTGATTACCGGCGGCGGCGGATTCCTGGGCTACCGCCTGGCACTGGCCCTGCTCAAGCGCGGCAGCCTGGCCGACGCGAACGACAAGCAGGCGGCCATCTCGCAGATCGTGCTGATCGACACCGCATTTCCGGCGCAGACCGACCCGCGCCTTAAGTGCATCAAAGGCGATTTCACCGACGCGGCGCTGCTCGCCGAGGCCATGGGCAAGGACACCGGCTCGGTGTTTCATTTGGCAGCGGTGGTGAGCGGCGGCGCCGAAGCCGACTTCGACCTCGGCATCAGGGTGAATCTGGACGGCACGCGCAAGCTGCTGGAGTTATGCCGCAAGCAGGCGCGGCCGCCGCGCTACGTCTTCACCAGTTCGGTGGCGGCGTTCGGCGGTGATCTGCCGCCGGTGCTGGACGATTCCACCACGCCCAATCCGCAGACCTCCTACGGCGCACACAAGGTCTGCGGCGAGTACCTCGCCACCGATTTCAGCCGCAAGGGCTACATCGACGGGCGTTCGCTGCGGCTGCCGACCATCGTGGTGCGCGCGGGCAAGCCCAACCTGGCCGCCTCCTCGTTCGCGAGCGGCATCATCCGCGAGCCGCTGAACGGCGAGATTTCATCCTGCCCGGTAGGCCCCGAGACCGGCGTTTGGCTGCTCTCGCCGGGCAAAGTAGTCGATGCCTTCATTCATGCGCACGAGCTGCCGTCCGCCGCGTGGGGCGTGAATCGCGTGGTGAACCTCCCAGGGATCACCGCCACGGTGGCGCAGATGGTCGAGGCCCTGCGCAAGCTCGCCGGCGACAAGGTCGCGTCGCGCGTGCAATGGAAGCCGGACGCGCGCATCCAGGCCATCGTCAAGACCTGGCCGGCGCGTTTCACCACCGAGCGCGCGCTGAAGCTCGGCTTCACCGCAGACAAGGACATCGAGTCCGTGATCCGCGATTACATACGCGACGAGGGGGTCAGGCTATAGAGTCGCGAGCTTGCGCGGACGAGAAACCGTCCGCGCGGATCGTCGATTGCGCACGGATGAATGGCACATCCGTGCGCAATCGACGATCCTGTATAAACCCGAATTTTGTTGCTTGTAAGCAAAACACGGTTGGTGCGCGCGAGCGCGCAATGGCCGTCCTTACCAGTTGTTCCCCCAAAGCATCCACCACGGATCCTTCTTGTCGACGGCGCCTTTGTAATAGGGGCTGTCGGGGAAATTCGCCTGCATGACGTGGTTGGCGTCGTCGCGCAGTTTGTCCATGCCCAGCGCGTCGTAGGCCCTAACCATGACGAACAGCGCCTCCTCGACTGCCGGGGCCTGCGGGTAATTGAGCAGCGCGTACTGCGCGCGGTTCGCCGCCGCGATGTAGGCGCCGCGTTTCATGTAATAGCGCGCTACGTGGACTTCGTGCGCGGCGAGCGCGTTTACCAGGTACTTCATGCGCTCGATCGCGTCCGGGGTGTACTTGCTCTCGGGGAAGCGGGCGACCAGTTCCTTGAACGCTTCAAAGGACTCGCGTGCAGCCTTGGGATCGCGCTCGGTAAGATCCTGGTTGCCGAGCTTGCCCAATATCCCCAGGTCCTCGTTGAAATTGACCAGGCCCTTCAGATAGAAAGCGTAATCGATATTGGGGTGCTTCGGATGCAGCTTGATGAATCGGTCGCAGGCGGCGATGGACGACGCCTGGTCGCCGTCCTTGAAATAGGCATAGGCGAGCTCGATCTGCGCCTGCTGCGCGTAGCGGCCGAAGGGATAGCGCGCCTCGAGTTTCTCCAGATATTTGATCGCGTTGGTATAGCCGCCGTCCGCCATAGCGTCCTTGGCTTCGGTGTAAAGCTTGTCGGCGGACCAGCCCGCGGTTTCGTCTTTTACCTCGGGCAGCAAGCCGCACGCGCTCAACAGCAGGGCCAGGATAACCGCTAAACTACGTTTCATGATGGCAGGCACAGAAATTAGGGAAACGCAAAATTATAGCTTAGTCGAGGGTGAGGAGCGGGACGTTCCCGCCGATTGCGCCGGATTGCGCTTCGACCAGGCCCTGGCGCGGATGTTTCCCGAGCATTCGCGCAGCCGGCTGGCCGCCTGGGTCAAGCAGGGCCAGGTGAAGCTCGACCATGCCGCCGCGGACGCCAAGCGCAAAGTCTGGGGCGGGGAGCGGGTTTCGCTGGATTTGCCGCCCGAGGCGCGCGATACCGCCGGGCAGGCCGAAGCGATGGCACTAGCAATCGTGCATGAAGACGCCGCGCTGCTGGTGCTCAACAAGCCGGCCGGGCTGGTGGTGCATCCGGGCAGCGGCAACTGGCAGGGAACGATGCTCAACGGGCTGCTGCACCATCACCCGCCGCTCGCCGGCATTCCGCGCGCGGGCATAGTGCACCGGCTGGACAAGGACACCAGCGGCCTCCTGGTCGTGGCCAAGACGCTGGAGGCGCAGACCGAACTGGTGCGCCAGTTGCAGGCGCGCACGGTAGCGCGCCAGTATCTCGCGCTGGTGCATGGCCAGGTGATGCGCGACGGGTCGATCGACGCGCCCATCGGCCGGCACCCGACCCAGCGCACGCGCATGGCGGTGACCGAGCACGGCAGGGCGGCGCGCACCCATTACCGCGTGCTCGAGCGCCATGCGCGCGCGACGCTGCTCGAGTGCAGCCTCGATACCGGTCGCACGCACCAGATACGCGTGCATCTGCAGTCGATCGGCCATCCGCTGGTGGGCGATCCGGTGTATCGCGCCGGGCGCGGGGCAGGGAACGCGAACACGCCGGGGCCGCTGGCGAATTTCCGGCGACAGGCGCTGCACGCTTATCGCCTCGGCCTGGTGCATCCGCTGAATGGCGCGTTTATGCAATGGGAAGCGCCGGTGCCAGAGGACATGCGCGCATTGTTGCTGGCACTCGAATCGTGAGCGCACACGGCTGGATCGTGCCCGACTGGCCGGCGCCGCCGACGGTGCGCGCGCTCATCACCACGCGCGCGGGCGGCGCCAGCCGCAGCGCCTATGCCGGACTCAATCTGGGCCTGCACTGCGGAGATGATATCGGGGCCGTAGTGCGCAATCGCGCCAGCCTGCGGCAATGGCTCCCGGCCGAGCCGCTGTGGCTGCGCCAGGTGCACGGAACGACGGTAGTCGAGGCCGACGCGGCCGAGGGCAATCCCGAGGCCGATGCCGCGCTCGCGCGCCGGCCGGGGAGGGTGTGTGCGGCCTTGACCGCGGACTGCCTGCCGTTGCTGCTGTGCGACGAAGCGGGAACGACCGTGGCCGCGGTGCATGCGGGTTGGCGCGGCCTTAGTTCTGGCGTGATCGAACAGACACTGCGCGCCATGAATCGGCCGGCGCGGGCCTTGCTCGCCTATCTCGGGCCGGCGATCGGGCCCGGGGCATACGAGGTCGGCGCCGAGGTGCGCGCGGCTTTCATCGCGGCCGATCCCGGCGGCGAGTCGGGGTCCGCATTCGCGCCGGGCGCGCCGGGCAAGTACTACGCAGATTTGTATGCGCTCGCGCGGTTGCGCCTCGCGCGCAGCGGTGTGGCGCGGATCTACGGCGGCGGCTATTGCACCTACACCGAGCGCGCGCGCTTTTATTCCTATCGCCGCGACGGCGCGACCGGGCGCATGGCGAGTCTGATCTGGATGGAAAACTGAATATGTCCACACTGGCCTGGATCATCGCCGCAAGCCTGCTGGGCGGAGTGCTGTCGGTCGCCTGCGCGGCGCTGTTCGCGCTCTCCGCGCGCGCCGCCTGGGTGCCGATGCTGGTGAGCTACGCCATAGGCGCCCTGCTCGGCGCGGCCTTCCTCGAACTGCTGCCGCACGCGTTCGAGGGCGCGACGAGCGTGCGCAGCGTCGCCGCCACCATCCTCGGCGGCATTTTCGCTTTTTTCATCCTGGAAAAGCTGGTGCTCTGGCGCCACTGCCACATCGAGGACTGCGATGCGCACGACCAGCACGCCGCCGCGCACGACCACGGCCGCAGCGGCATGCTGATACTCATAGGCGACAGCTTTCACAATTTCGTCGACGGCGTCCTCGTAGCCGCCGCGTTCATGGAGAACACGCAGCTCGGCATCATCACCGCGCTCGCGATCATTGCGCACGAGATCCCGCAGGAAGTGGGCGATTTCCTGATCCTGCTGCACTCGGGCTACAACCGCACGCGCGCTTTCATGCTCAACCTGCTGTCGAGCTTCGCCATGCTCGCCGGCGCTCTGCTGGCCTACTTTGCGCTGCAGGCGCTGCAGGAATGGGTGCCAACCTTCATTGCGCTCGCCGCCGCCAGCATGATTTACGTCGCGGTGGCCGACCTGATTCCCGGGCTGCACAAGCGTCCCGAGCTGCGCGCCACGCTGTCGCAGTCGGTGCTGATCGCGCTAGGCGTCAGCTCCATCTGGCTGGTCGGTTACCTCACGCGGCAGTGGGGTGCTTAGTGATACGCGGTTCATTGCTCGCGGTCCGGGTCACGTCACTCGACCAGCGAACGCTATAATGCCGGCTGTCCATACGCTCGGAGCATGACTTGATTCTGGTCACCGGCGGCGCCGGCTTCATCGGCTCCAATTTCGTGCTGCAATGGCTGGCCGCGCGGGACGAACCCGTCGTCAACCTCGACAATCTCACCTATGCGGGAAACCTGCGCAACCTCGACAGCGTGCGCGGCGACGCGCGCCATATTTTCGTGCGCGGCGACATAGACGACCCTGAGTTGGTGGCGCAGCTGCTGCGAGCGCACCGGCCGCGCGCCGTGCTCAACTTCGCCGCCGAAACCCATGTGGACCGCTCCATCCTCGGGCCGGCCGAGTTCGTGCGCACCAATATCCACGGCACCTTCAATCTGCTGGAGGCGGCACGCGCCTACTGGGGCGGGCTGGCCGGCGAAGAGCAGCGCCGTTTTCGCTTTCTGCAGGTGTCCACCGACGAGGTCTACGGCTCGCTGAGCGCCGAAGAAGCGGCATTTCGCGAGACCACGGCCTACGCACCCAACAGCCCCTATGCCGCGTCCAAGGCCGCTGCCGACCACATGGTGCGCGCCTATCACCATACCTACGGCCTGCCGACGCTTACCACCAACTGCTCCAACAATTACGGCCCGTTCCAGTTCCCGGAAAAACTCATTCCCCTGGTGATAATCAATGCGCTTGCGGGCAAGCCGATCCCCGTCTACGGCGACGGACAGAACGTGCGCGACTGGCTATACGTCGACGACCATTGCAGCGGCATTCGCAGGGTGCTCGAGGCAGCGCAGCCGGGCGAGGTCTACAACATCGGCGGCAATAGCGAAAAGAACAATCTCGAAGTAGTGCGGACGCTCTGCGCCGTGCTGGACGAACTGCGCCCCGCGCCCAGGCCCTACGCCTCGTTGATCGCCTACGTCAAGGACCGGCCGGGTCATGACCGGCGCTACGCCATCGACGCGGGCAAAATCCGGCGCGAACTCGGCTGGCAGCCTGCGCAGAATTTCGCCGGCGGCATGCGCAGGACGGTCAGCTGGTACCTCGCGAACACGGAGTGGAGCAGTTCGGTGACTTCGGGGGAATACCAGAAATGGATGAACGCGAATTATCAGGAACGGGGTGCTGCATGAAGGGTATCATCCTCGCCGGCGGCAGCGGCACACGCCTGTACCCGGTGACGCTTGCTGTATCCAAGCAGCTGCTGCCGATCTACGACAAGCCGATGATCTACTATCCGCTCTCGACCCTGATGCTGGCGGGGATACGCGAGTTCCTGGTCATCTCTACGCCCGAAGACACGCCGCGCTTCCAGCAGCTGCTCGGGGACGGCGCGAAATGGGGCATCAGCCTTGCCTACGCGGTGCAGCCGGCGCCGGAGGGCATCGCGCAGGCTTTCCTCATCGGCGCCGATTTCATCGCCGGCGCGCGCTCCGCGCTGATACTCGGCGACAATATTTATCACGGCACCGACCTCATCGCGAATCTGCGCGCCGCCGTGGGACGATCTGTCGGCGCCACGGCTTTCGCCTACGCGGTGCACGACCCGGAGCGCTACGGCGTGGTCGAGTTCGACGCGGCGCGCAAAGTGCTCTCCATAGAAGAAAAGCCCAGGCAGCCGAAATCGCGCTATGCCGTGACCGGACTGTATTTTTACGACGAGCAGGTGGTCGGGCTCGCGCGCGGGCTCAAGCCTTCTGCGCGCGGGGAGCTCGAAATCACCGATCTGAACCGCCGCTATCTGGAGCAAGGACAGCTCACGGTCGAGGTGATGGGCCGCGGCACCGCCTGGCTCGATACCGGTACGCACGAGTCCCTGCTCGAAGCCTCGACCTTCATCCAGATCATCGAAAAGCGCCAGGGCCTCAAGATCGCCTGCGTCGAGGAAATCGCCTACCGCCTCGGCTACATCGATGCGGCGCAACTCCAGCGCCTGGCCGCACCGATGATCAAGAACGGCTATGGCCAGTACCTGATGAGCGTGCTGCAGGAAAGGCTGTTCTGATGCGCGCGGTCGCGACTGCGATTGCCGACGTGCTGGTGATCGAGCCCGAGGTGTACGCCGACGAGCGCGGCTACTTCTTCGAGAGCTTCAACCAGCGCGCGTTTGCGCAGGCGACCGGGATCGCGGCGAAATTCGTGCAGGACAATCATTCGCGTTCCGTAAGAAATACCGTGCGCGGCCTGCACTATCAGATTCAGCAGTCGCAGGGCAAGCTGGTGCGCGCAGTGAGCGGCGAGGTGTTCGACGTGGTCGTGGATTTGCGCCGGGGTTCGCCGACCTTCGGCAAATCGATCAGCCATCACCTGTCTGCCGAGAACAAAAGCATGCTCTGGATTCCGCCGGGATTCGCGCACGGCTTCGCCGTCATCTCCGAGTACGCCGATTTTCTGTACAAGACCACCGACTACTGGGCGCCGCAGCACGAGCGCACCCTGTTGTGGAACGACCCGGAACTCGCCATCGCCTGGCCGCTCGCGGGCGAGCCGATACTCGCGCCCAAGGACAGGATGGGAACGCGGCTGTCCGAGGCCGAGGTATTCGATTGAGCCGGATACTCCTCACCGGCAGGAACGGGCAGCTCGGGTTCGAGCTGCAGCGGCGCCTGGCCCGACTCGGGCGCGTGTTTGCGCCGGACCGGGCGCAGCTGGACCTCGCCGATGCGGATTCGATCCGGCGCACACTGCGCGAAATAAAGCCCAAGCTGATTGTGAATGCGGCCGCTTACACTGCCGTGGACCAGGCGGAATCCGAGCCGGAAGCGGCGTTCGCGATCAACGGCCTTGCGGCCGGCGTACTCGCTGAAGAAGCGAAACACCTGGGCGCGGTGCTGATCCATTACTCCACGGACTACGTGTTTGACGGCAGCAAGGCCGGGCCTTACACCGAGGAGGACCTGCCGCGGCCACTGAGCACCTACGGCAGGAGCAAGTTTGCGGGAGAGCGGGCGATCCGGGCGGTGGACGGGCCGCACCTGATCCTGCGCGCGAGCTGGATCTACAGCGCGCGCGGCAAGAATTTCCTGCTCACCATCCTGCGCCTGGCGCAGGAGCGGGCAGAGCTCTCCGTCGTCGACGACCAGGTGGGCGCGCCGACCTGGAGCCGCGCGATCGCCCTGGCCACCGGCAGCATGCTCCAGCACCTCGGCTACGGACAGGCGGGATTTCGCGATGCCTGCACCGACAAGCGCGGCATCTACCACCTGAGTGCGGCAGGGCAAACCTCGTGGCACGGATTCGCCAAAGCAATCCTGGCCAATGCGTCCGGCGCGCGGTTTGCGGGGACCGCATTCGCGCTGGCGCGCGTGCCCGCACTCAAAGCCATCACGACCGAGCAATACCCGACACCCGCGCAACGGCCGCGCAATTCGCTGCTGTCCAACGCCAAACTACAGAACGCCTTCGGCCTCGCCATGCCCGGGTGGGAATCCAGTCTGGCGGACTGTATGAGCAGCGCCTTGTAGCAGCCTGTTCCTCGGTCCGCTTCGGAGTGTAGCTAGCACTAGTCGCGCCCCCGCCGTAACAGCCAACGATCATCGTCCTACGGCCTCACCGACTGTAATCCGTTATCTGCTTGATACCAGTATTTGCATGTATTTGAGCAAGCAAAACCACCCTGGCTTGCGCGCGAAGCTGGCGCAAATTCCAGTGGTTGGAGCAAGGATATCCGTCGTGACCTATGGCGAACTGGTCTATGGCGCGTTCAAATCAGAGCGGCGGAAGGAAAATTTGCAGACCATCGGGTAACTGGTTGAGGCATTCCAAGCTCTGCCCCTGCCGGTTGAGGCCGGACAAGCTTACGGACGCATAAAGGAAAGCCTGAGGGCAGAGGGGCAGATCATCGGTGAAAACGATCTCTGGATTGCCTCTCATGCCTAGGCTGGGTCTTACATTCTTGTTACCAATAGCATGCGCGAGTTCAAGCGCATCAAAGGCCTTCAATTAGAAAACTGGGCAGCATGACATCAGCGGAGCGATTCGTGGGGCGCGGCCGAATACGAGGCCGACCAGGCTTCGAATTTACACCCATCGGGGCGGGGGACAGTCCACTCCCATAGCAAGTGGCAGGAGAGGCTGTCGTGGGAGCTTGCTCGCGAATGCTACTGCCCCCTATAGCAGCAGCGTCATGCCCGCCTTGGCAGCGACCTTGTCGAATGTCATCACGACCGTACACCCTGCTGCAGCCGCGATGCGCTCGACCAGGCAGTCGGCGAAGTCCGACTTGTTCGACTCGAACAGGCGTAGCGCCTGCCAGGCGGTCTCGGCGTCCTCGACGACCAGCTGGCGGATACTCAGAATCCGTCGCACGATGCCGGCAATCTCGGCGCGGCTGGCTCCGTAGCAACTCTCGCTGACCCAGGCCAGTTCCAGAAGCACGACAAGTCCGACGAAGCCGGGCGTCGCGGCGCTGCACTCCTGTTCGAGTAGCCGGGTCGCGCGTGCCGATTGGGCCGCATCGTCCTGGGCGATGTAGCGCACCAGCACATTGGTGTCGATGCCGATCACCGGCCGCTCCGCGCCGCCGCCCGTTTGCGCATTGCCGCATTCATGTCGTCCACACTCACCGCTTGTGCCGGCTTGCGCAGCGCGCCCTTGAGCGAGCGCACGTCGTCGACCGCGGGCTTGATGGCAAACTCGCCCGTTGCAAGTTCGACGAACTCGATGCGATCGCCGGTATCCAGACCCATACGTTGCCTTACCTCGGCGGGTATGGTTACCTGCCCTTTGCTGCTCAGCGTGGCGGTTGTCATGGCGGGTACCCTGCAAATTGATCCAATCCTTACTATACGGTAAGGTAGGCGGACAATCAAACTTTTCCGGCAACGCCGCTCCTACGACCCCGACCGCAGACCAAAGCACAATTTGCGCCATTTCCCCGTGGTGTGTACAATCTACCGATCGTTTTTGAACATCGCTGAATTCACTCGCGGGAATCGACTGGCATGCCCGGACTTACCGATCCGCAACGCCTTGAACTGCTCAAGCTGCTGCAAGAGCAGCCGCAGATGAGCCAGCGTGATCTGGCGCAGGCCATGGGCGTGAGCCTGGGCAAAGCCAATTACTGCCTCAAGGCGCTGATGGACAAAGGCCTGGTCAAGTTCGGCAACTTCCGCAAGAACCCGCACAAGGAGAAATACGCCTACCTGCTCACGCCGGCGGGGCTGGAGGAGAAGACCCGCATTACCATGGCCTTCCTCAGGCGCAAGGTCGCGGAATACGAAGCGCTGGAAAAAGAAATCGAACAACTGCGCGGCGACCTCGAAAACCGGCGTATTCAATCAGCCGTCCTTTCCGAACGGCAAACGGAAAATCAATGATGGAAAACAAAGGCATCGAGCGCTGGTACGCCGTCTGCTGCAAGCCGCGCCAGGAGTCGGTGGCCGAAGAGAATCTCCTGCGCCAGGGATTTCAGGTGTATCTGCCGCGCATCCGCATCAGGCAACGCCGCCGCCGGCAATGGATAGACGCGGTCGAAGTGCTGTTTCCGCGCTATATATTCATCCGCGTCGATCCTTTGCAGCGCAGCACCGCCACGGTGCGCTCAACCCGCGGCGTGGTCGGCATGGTGCGCTTCGGCGGGCAGCCGGCCGTGGTCCCCGACAAAATCATGGACGCGTTGCGCCAGCGCGAAGACGCGGCGTCGGGTCTGCATCAGGACGAGCGCCCGCTGTTCAGCCCGGGGGAGACGGTCAAACTGGTGGAAGGGCCGCTCGCAGGCATGGAAGGCGTGTTCACCGAGCAGGACGGCGACAAGCGTGTGATCGTGCTGCTGGAATTGTTGGGCAAGGCGAACAAGGTAACGATAAGCCGCGACTGGATTGCCCGCGCCGCGTAGGGTGTTCGCGAGCAAGCTCGCTCCCACGAGAGCAGGTTCTGTAGGAGCGAGCTTGCTCGCGAATGCAATGGGCTGTTTGACATACAAATTTGCAACACACGAAAGTGTCTTGCATGGCGGTAGCGTGCCTCAATCCAGGCGGCGGAGGCGAAGCAACTGCGAAACGCCGTGACCCGCGAACAGTCAGGAGATCTGGAGCGCGCGGCGCTTTAGCATGCTGAATTCAGGCTGGACACCGACACCGTGACCCACATGATGAAAGACCGCCCGGACACCTTGGACAATTACGCGCCGCCCCTGAACAACGTACCACGGACAATTGAGCAGATCCGTCGGTCCGGAGGCGAGTATTCCGCATCGGCGAAATTTATCGCAGGACGAGCGATCCCGCCGCGACGACCCACGGCTCTTGTATTAGTTGTGTAGGCATGGTATTAGTCATCGTTTGATGCTCGATTTTGGCATCGCATTCTTTTTGAGGGAAGACCGATGAGAACCACGCTGACCATTGAAGACGAGCTTCTTGCCAAAGCGCATCGCGTTAGCGGCGTGAAAGAAAGAACGGCGCTGGTGCGGGAGGGGCTTAGGGCTTTGATCGAGCGGGAGAGTGCTCGACGGTTGGCAAAGTTGGGCGGTACGGAGCCGCGCTTGGGGCAAGTTCCCCGGCGCCGTTCCGGTCCGGCATGATACTGGTCGATAGTTCGATCTGGATTGACCACCTGCGCGCCGGTGAGCCAAGGCTGGTGGAATTGCTAAACACCGGTCTGGCGCTGGCGCACCCGTTTGTCATCGGCGAACTGGCCTGTGGCAATCTGAAGAACCGCAAAGCTATCTTGTCACTGTTGCAGGATCTCCCTGCTGTTCCGGTCGCTACCGATGACGAGGTACTATTTTTTATCGATAGACATGGCTTGATGGCCAGGGGTATCGGTTATGTTGATGCTCATCTCCTGTCGGCGGTTTCTCTGGCAGGAACCGCGCGGCTCTGGACACGGGACAAGCGCCTTGGCGCGGTCGCCCAGTCGATGCGCTTGGCGTTTGAGACCGCTTAGTCATCGGGTGACGACCAAGGAACCGCGCCCGCTCATAGACGCCCAGGAGTAAAATCGCTATGATTCAACAGGTTTTTGGGCACTGTTCAGCCTTTCCTTCTTTTTTACCTTCCCGGACAACGCTGCATGGCATTTCACTTGCGTAAACTTTTGTTTTTGGTGTTTTTCGGCCTGTTGCCGCTGGCGGTGCAGGGGCAGGGGGTCGGGCAGGATATGTTCCAGCCGCAGCGGCCCGCGACCGTGGCCCCGACTACGCAGATCGCGCCGACGACCGGAAGCCTGGTTTCCCCTTCGATAGGCAACGCCGCGGTTTCGCGCCAGCCGCGTACTGGCCAAACCACCGGTCCGGCGATCGACACGCGCACCCAGCAGACCATCCAGGTCCTGCAGCCGCCGCAGGAGCGCATCGAGTTTCAGGATTTCGTAGTCCAGTCCACCGGCCGCGACCTGCCGATCTTCGGCGCCGAATTGTTCAAGAACGTCCCGTCCACGTTTGCGCCGGTGGATAACACGCCGGTCACTTCCGACTACGTCATCGGCCCGGGCGACGAGATCATGATCCGCGCCTGGGGGCAGCTGGATGTAGACCTGTCCGTCGTGGTGGATCGCAGCGGCGCGATCAACATTCCCAAGGTAGGCACGATCAACGTCGCCGGCACCAGGTATCAGGACCTGCAGTCCAAGCTCAAGACCGCCATCGGCCGTGTGTTCCTCAATTTCGACCTGAACGTAAGCCTGGGTCAGCTGCGCGCGATTCAGGTGTTCGTAGTGGGCCAGGCGCGCAGCCCCGGCGCCTATACCGTCGGCTCGATGAGCACTCTGGTCAACGCCGTGTTTGCCGCCGGCGGCCCTTCGGCCAAAGGCTCGATGCGCAGCATCCAGTTAAAGCGCGGCAACAAGGTAGTGACCGAACTCGACTTGTACGACCTGCTGATCAAGGGTGACAAATCGAAGGACGCGCAGTTGCTGCCGGGCGATGTGATCTACGTCCCGCCGGTCAGTTCCCTGGTGGCGATATCGGGCAGCGTCAACGTGCCTGCGATCTTCGAGCTCAAGCAAGACGGCACGCTCGCCGAGCTTATTGCCTGGGCAGGGGGACTCGGAAGTACTGCATCGGGCCAGAAGGCCACGGTCGAGCGCATCGAGAACCACAGGACGCGCAAGGTCGCCGAGTTCAAGCTCGACGCAGCCGGCATGCAATCCAATCTCCGTAACGGCGATCTGGTGACCATCTACGCGGTCGCACCGCGCATCGACAATGCCGTCACTTTGCGCGGCAACGTGGCGCAGCCGGGGCGCTTCCCCTGGCGCGAGGGCATGCGCGTCAAGGATCTGATCCCGCGGGTCGAAGCGCTGCTCTCGCGCCACTACTGGCTGCGCAAGAACCAGACGGTCGGCCTCGATAACACCATAGCGGAACTATTGCGCCGCGGCCGGGCCGCGGGCGTGGAAGTTTCGGCCGCCGATTTATTGAAGAAGAATCAGCTCAGCCAGCAGCAGGAGGCGGACGCTACCGTAGCCGAGGCCGTGCGCAGAAACCTGCTCGCGCTGGATGTGGCTGCCGCTACCACTGAAAAGATAGATAGACAGAACGAGGTCGCTGCCACCAGCGGCCTGGGTACAGGCCAGGGGAGCCAGGCGGGGGAGCTGGAGGCGCGGACCAAGGCAAGGAATGCAGACGAAATCAAGCGAAATCTTGGCGAAGTGAACTGGAACTACGCCGTGATCGAACGCATGAATCCCAGGGACCTTAGCACGACGCTGGTGCCCTTCAACCTGGGCGAGGCAATTCTCAATGGCGACCCGGCGCATAACCTCCTGCTGCAGCCTGGCGACGTAGTGACCATATTCTCGGTAGATGACATACAGGTGCCCATCGCCAGCCAAACCAAATACGTGCGGCTGGAGGGCGAGTTCGTCAACCCTGGCATTTATCGCGTAGAACCGGGCGAGACCTTGCGCCAGCTCGTTGCGCGGGTAGGCGGCCTGAGTCCGAACGCGTATCTCTTTGGCGCAGAATTCACGCGCGAATCGAACCGGGTCTACCAGCAGAAGAAACTGGTAGAGGCGGTCAACCGGCTGGAGCGTGAAATCCAGGCCAGCGCGATCAGTGCTTCCAAGAACATCATTAGTGCCGAAGACGCGGCCGGATTGGCGCGGGACGCGCAGGCTCAGGAAGCGCTGATCAAGAAATTGCGCCTGGTAAAGGCCACCGGCCGCATCGTGCTCGAGTTGCCCGCCGACGAGACGGCGAGCCTCAAGGACCTCCCGGACATCGCACTGGAAGACAGCGATCGCTTCGTCGTCCCGTCCAGACCGTCGATGGTGAACGTGATCGGTTCGGTTTACAACGAGAACGCGTTCGTGTTCAAGCCGGAAAAGCGCATGTCCGATTACCTGCGGCAAGCTGGCGGCGTATCCAAGACCGGCGACGATGGGGACTTGTACCTGCTGCGCGTCGACGGCTCGGTCATCAGCAAGCGTCAATCCGGCTGGGGCATGAGCAGTTTCGACGGCGAGCGCATTATGCCCGGCGACACTATCGTCGTGCCCGAGGATTTCGCACGCATCAGCTGGACCAAGACGCTGAAGGACTGGGGCACGATCTTCTATCAATTCGGGCTGGGTGCGGCTGCGATCAAGGTGCTTCAGAATTAGAGAATGCGTAGCGAGCTTGCTCGCGAATGCTTAAGCAACAAGATCATTTTAGGAGCGGCGCCCCCGCCGCCACGTGTGGGAGCGAGCTTGCTCGCGAAAGTAATCCGCTCACGGCGACCCGCCCCCGGGGGCGACCAAGCGGTACCATTTATTCACCAGCGCTAACGACCACATGACCGAACCCTCCAACCTGCCAGACAGCCAACCAACCGCCGCCGACGACGACGAAATCAGCCTGCTCGATCTGCTCATCGTCCTCGCCAAATACAAGAAACTGATTCTCGGACTGCCGTTCGTGGTTGCAGTGCTGGCCGCAGGATATAGTCTGACGCTGGCCAACATCTATACCGGCGTCACCAAAATCATGCCGCCGCAGCAAAATCAGTCGGCCGCCGCTGCCTTGCTGGGGCAACTCGGTGGTGCATTGGGCGGACTAACTGGCGCAGCAACCGGCATTAAGAACCCGAATGACCTCTACGTCGGCATGCTCCAGAGCCGCACGGTGGCGGACAACATTATCCAGCGCTTTGACCTTAACGCGCACTACGAGGAAGAATATCAATCCAGGACCCGCAAACGACTCGATAAGCTGACGACGATTATTTCTGGCAAGGACGGCATCATCAGCATCGAGGTCGATGATAAGGACCCCAGGCGTGCCGCCGATCTGGCGAACGCGTACGTCGATGAACTGCTGAAACTCACCCAGGTGCTCGCCGTGACCGAAGCCTCCCAGCGCCGCCTCTTCTTCGAGAAGCAGCTCGCCCAGGCCAAAATCAGTCTAGACAAGGCGCAAGTCGCGGCCAGGCAGGCCTTGCAGCAGGGTGGCTTGGCGAAGGTGGATGATCAGGGTCGTGCCATGCTCGAAGCGACGGCCAGGCTGCGTGCCCAGATTGCAGTGAAGGAAGTACAGATTGGTGCCATGCGCACCTTCGCTGCGAATCGCAATCCTGATTTGCGGTTCGCGCAGCAGGAACTCGAATCGATGAAACACGAACTTGCCAAGATCGAAGGTGCTGGCGTCGCCAAATCTACTACGCTCGACCCAAGCGGCCAAGGCTTCGAAAGCCTGAGTCTATTGCGGGATCTCAAGTACAACGAAGCTATCTTCGAGCTGCTCTCCCAGCAGTACGGCCTCGCCAAGATCGACGAGGCCAGGGATTCCACTGTCGTCCAGGTGATGGATAAGGCAGTAGAGCCGGACCGCAAGTCCAAGCCCAAGCGCGCTTTGATCGTGCTGCTGTCCGCATTGGCGGCGGGTCTTGTCGCGGTCATTTGGGCTTTCGCTCGAGAGGCGATCGCCAAGACTGACGCGGATTCGAGGCAGGCCGAGCGATTGTCTCGCCTAAGGTCTTATTTGAGCATTGGTCGGCGCTGAGAAGTTTCCTCAAATTGAGATCGCCTGGCTGACCAAATATAGGTCAGGTAAAGCAACCTGGCATGACTCAATGTCCGTCTTTTGTACCCATCATCTGGTGACCCACTTTAGCCTATTCGCCCACCGACCTACTGATCGGCTTGAGTTGTTAGGGTGCTTTGAAGTGTTCATAGAAACTCCCAATCTCCTATGCCCTCATTTCCAATGAAAATCGGCCTAATCGGCCTTGGCTACGTAGGTCTTCCACTCGCCGTTGAGTTCGGCAAAAAGCGACCCGTATCGGGCTTCGACATCAAACCAGAACGCATCGCGGAACTTAACGCTGGCCATGACAGGACTATGGAGGTGGAACCGGAAGAATTGGCGGAAGCAACTTACCTCACGTTCACATCAGATGCGAATACTTTAAAGGACTGTGCCATATTCATTGTCACCGTTCCTACCCCTATCGACCAAGCCAACCGCCCCGATCTTACGCCGCTCGTAAAAGCATCGGAAACCGTAGGCCGTGCGATGGGCAAGGGCGCCATCGTGATCTACGAATCAACAGTGTATCCGGGCGCAACAGAAGAGATTTGCGTCCCTATTCTGGAACGCGAATCGGGTCTCAAGTTTAATGTTGATTTCTTCTGCGGCTACAGCCCAGAGCGAATCAATCCGGGCGACAAGCAGCACCGCTTGCCGAGCATCAAGAAAGTGACGTCGGGTTCCACTCCGGAAGTGGCGGAAGAGATCAATGCGCTCTACGCCGAAATCATCACGGCTGGCACCTACAAGGCCAGCAGCATAAAGGTAGCCGAAGCGGCAAAGGTGATCGAGAACACGCAACGCGACCTCAACATCGCGCTGATGAACGAACTGGCGCTCATCTTCCATCGTTTAGGTATCGATACATTGGAGGTGCTCGAGGCGGCAGGTACCAAGTGGAACTTCCTGCCGTTCCGCCCGGGCTTGGTAGGAGGGCACTGCATTGGCGTCGACCCCTATTACCTGACCCACAAGGCGCAGGAGATTGGTTACCACCCGGAAGTGATCCTCGCCGGGCGCCGCACCAATGACGCCATGGCCGAATACGTTGCTAGTCAAATCATCAAATTGATGACCAGGCGCTCGATAAACGCAGTCGGATCGCGCGTATTGGTACTTGGACTCACGTTCAAGGAAAACTGTCCGGATTTGCGCAATACCAAGGTCGTGGACATCGTTCGCGAACTGCAAACCTACAACGCGAAGGTGGATGTCTACGACCCATGGATCAATTTGCAAGAGGCCGAAGACGAATACGACCTTAAGGCTCTGGCGCAAGTACCCGCAGCATCGACCTACGACGCCATTGTTCTGGCTGTAGCGCATCGACAGTTCGCCGATTGGGGCGCAAGTACAATTCGCAGCTTCGGCAAACCTAACCACGTGTTATACGACGTCAAATCGTTGCTTCCGAAGCACGCTGTGGACGGGAGACTCTGAAGAAGTTAAGTGCATGCGAGCACTTGCTTGGGCATTTGAAAACCGAGCGACGTCGCTCGTCGACCACAGAGATGGCCAGTTTCATCGGTAGCAACCTGCTGTAAACACTCCTCAAACAAGACCGGGCAGTGGTGGGTTGGGACAATTTTTCCACTGGGCACCAGCAAAATCTGGATGAAGTACGGAATCTTGTTTCATCCGAGCGGTGGGTTCGCTTCAAATTTCGGCAATGGGACATTCGAAACATTACAGATCGCGTTCAGGCGTGCGGGTCCATCGATTACGTCCTACACCAAGCTGCTTCGGGCAGCGCACAGCGCTCTATAGAAGACGCTGTCATGACTAATAGCACCAATATCGATGGCCTTCTTAACATGCTTGCGTCCGCGCGGGATGCCAAGCCCAAACACTTCATCCACTCTGCCGGCAGTTCTACCTACGGCGACCATCCATATTTACTGAAAGCGAAAGACCGGGTGAGCCTATATGAAATTTTGCATGGGATGTCATATCATCTCAATCAAAGGAGATCTGAATGTGGCCGGTGTCGCGCGAGGCGCATCCGAAACCATTTATCAATCTGCCGAATTACCTATATTTCCTTCTGAATACCCTGAATCGTTCACTGGCAATCGGCGCGTAATGAGTGGTTACGGCACCAACCGCGATTATTATTTGACATTGCTGTCTCCATCACCATGAAGTCCATCCATGAACCGAAAGATCTTGCTATCAACGGTGCGCCGCCAGCTTTTGAGCAGCCGTTGCATGTAGGTCGACCCAACATTGGCAGTCGCGAAGCGTTCCTGAAACATGTGGAAAATATTTTTGAACACCGTTGGTTAAGCAATAACGGTCCGCTGATGCAGGAATTGGAGCAACGCGTTGCCGATCATCACAACGTGAAACACTGTGTTGCGATGTGCAACGGCACCTTGGCGCTGGAGATCGCAATCCGTGCTCTGGGCTTGGAGGGCGAGGTGATCGTGCCATCGTTCACTTTCATCGCCACGGCTCATGCCCTCCACTGGCAAGCCATCACACCGGTGTTTGCGGATATCGATCCGGCCACCCACAACCTGGACCCCGCCGCCGTGCGTCGCATGATCACGCCGCGCACCTCAGGCATCATCGGTGTCCACCTGTGGGGACGCGGCGCTCCAGTCGATGAGTTGCAGGCGGTCGCCGACGACCATGGCCTCAAGCTGATGTTCGATGCGGCTCATGCGTTCGGCTGCTCATACAAAGGCAAGATGATAGGTAACTTCGGCGCCTGTGAAGTGCTGAGCTTTCACGCCACCAAGTTCTTCAACACTTTCGAGGGTGGCGCAATCGTCACCAACAATGATGAGCTTGCCGAAACGGCGCGCCTGATGCGCAACTTTGGGTTCGCAGCGATTGACGAAGTCGTCCATCCAGGCACCAACGGAAAGATGATCGAAGTAGCCGCAGCGATGGGGCTGGTCAATCTGGATGCACTCGACAGCGTGATTGCGGCGAACCGCTGCAATCAACAGGCCTATCGGGAAGCGCTAGCTGGTCTACCAGGTATCAGCCTGCTGAGCCATGACGAATCCGAGCGCAACAACTACCAGTATGTGGTGATGGAAGTCGGAGAAAAGTGCCCGGTATCCCGCGACCGGATAATCGAAGCATTGCACGCCGAGAACATCCGTGCGCGCAAATACTTCTGGCCAGGCTGTCATAGGATGCAACCTTATCGCGAGCTATTTCCGCATGCCGGTATGTTGTTGCCCAATACTCAAAGGGTGGCTGATCGGGTGGTAGTGCTCCCTACCGGGACCACGATAGATAACGACGCGATCAGTGATGTGGCCGCCGTAATTCGGGTTTTGGTGAACGGCTAGCCCCAAAATGCACCGGTGTATTGGTTACGAAACGCCCTAATCACAAAATAATATTGGGATAAGTTGTTGAACGTGTCGACGAAAGAATACGAGGATTTCCCAAGCGAAAGTGGGGGTTACTTCGGTTTAGACCTGCCCGATTATGGCGATCTTTACCCCGATGCAATCAAATTCCAGTCAGCACGCGCAGCAATTCGAGCAGTTCTAGAGTGCAATGGAATTACTCGCGTTATGATGCCCGCGTACATTTGCAGCTCTATCATCAAGTCGGCTGTAGACGCAGGATTGGAAGTGGAAACTTATGACCTTGATGAATCTCTTTACCCGAAACATTTGCCACGATTACTCCCCGATAAATGCGCCTTCCTCTATGTCGATTATTTTGGACTAGGCCAGAAAAATATCATCCGTTTGCTTCAAGCTATTCCTTGTGAACGCTTGATAATAGACAGCAGTCAAGCATTGTTTGCAAAACAAACAGCTGCCTTGGCAACGGTATACTCACCTCGAAAATTTGTGGGCTTGCCAGATGGAGGATTACTGAGAGCCTCGCCTGAATTGAGGATTAATCCGCCTGCAGAGGAAGATAAAGACTCGTTTAAGCGCATGCGGTATTTGTTAGTACGCATGGCCTATTCTGCGCGCGAAGGATATGCGGATTTTCAAAACGCTCGAATCTCGTTGGATGATAACCATCCATTAGCTATGTCACGGTTGACTCAACGTTTGATGAAAAGCATTCGATGGGATCATGTTATCAAGCGCCGAAGAGATAACTACACAATTATGGCGCGAATGTTCGACGCAATAAATGATATGCACTGGTTGTTTGGAGAAAATGATGTGCCTTTGTGTTACCCACTTACCTTGCGGGGAAGTGATATCGGCAAGACAAGAGACGATTTGGCTGCTTTGAATGTTTTCACGGCAACCTATTGGAACGATGCGTCACCTAGAATTAAGGCGGCCTCAGTTGAAGCGGCGTTAATTGGCGAAACTCTTTTTCTTCCTATAGACCAACGGCTCGAATGTAACCAAACGGAGGCTATAGGAAGAGTGGTTTTAAAGCTAACCGGACTGTGAATGCATGGAAATCATTTCATAAATACTTTTCGAGCACGGGACATCAATGAATTATGAACTGAATACCTACGTATGAAATTGCGTCTAGAAAGCTCTATCTTAATGTGTCGGCCAAACATGCTGGAGTAAGGAAATGTCAAATGAAAAGAATCGTTATCAAAAGTTTAATTTTGATGAATACGCTAGAAGCTGTTCACCAGACGACTTTTTAGGGCAGACGCGTCGCACAGTAAATGGAGTGCCAGTGTCCGATGAGCAGATAAAGTTAATACTCAATGCGATACGTTCGGCACTTGACCTAAAGCCAAATGACACACTTCTGGACATTGCATGCGGCAATGGTGCGCTGTCTCATTACCTATTTGATTCATGCGCCGGATATTGTGGAGTCGACTTGTCTGAATATTTGATATCAGTGGCCAAGAAGAATTTTGAAGTCTTGCCCAACTACCGATTCGTACAACGAGGTGCGGCCGAATATGTGAGGTTAGAGCCTCAGCCAGAACAGTTTACAAAGGTGCTCTGCTACGGAAGTTTTCAGTATTTTCCGGGCGAAGATGCGGCCGAAGTGCTTCGGTCACTGTTTGAAAAATTTAAAAGCGTTCAAACGGTATTCTTGGGAAATCTTCCAGATAGAGAACGGGCAGAAGATTTTTATAAGAAAGGCCTACCAACTGATGAAGAGCTTCTGGATTGTTGTTCCCAGATGGGAACTTGGCGCACGCGCAACGAATTGGCGGAGCTGGCAGGTAATGCAGGGTGGAAGGTGAAGGTTTCAACCATGCCGTCTGAATTTCATGCTTCGCATTATCGCTTGGATGCATTGCTCAGTCGAGAGTGACAGAGAGGACATGCAGATGTCTAGGAAGAATAATTTAGAGGAATTGGCGATCTTTGGCGGGTCAAGTATGTTTGCGATCCCGAAATCGACTTCAAATTTACTGCAGCCTAATTTTAGACAATTCATGGGCTACTCGAAGTTATTTTTCGACCAGCATCAATACACGAACAATGGCCCGAATGTAAAACTGCTCGAGCAGCGGCTGGCTGCTTTTCATGAGACAGCGTATTGCGTGACGTTTTGCACCGGATTTTGGGCGATAGCACTCGCAATTGTCGCGCTCGCACTCAAAGGCAAGACCGAGATCGTGATGCCCTCTTTGACCTACCGCCGCTTGGCCGATATAGCAGCTTGGGTGAATTTGAAGCCACGTTTTTGCGAGGTGGAAGCGGCAACGCTCGCGATGAGTGCGGCAACGGTGAGACCCTGTATCAATGAGAACACCGCCTTGATACTCGGGGCTCATCCGATTGTGAACTGTTGTGATGTGGATGGCTTGGTAGCGCTGGCGAAAGAGAAGAATATCCCGCTGCTGTTCGATTCCGTAGAGTCCGTTTATGAATCCACAGCCGGCGGCAAAGTGGGGGGATTCGGTAGTGCCGAGGCCTTTTCGCTGCATGCCTGCAAACTGTTGAACGGCTTTGGGGGCGGCTACATCACCACCAATGATGCCAGCCTGGCAAGACAACTGGACTCGATGCGGGGATTTGGATTCGGAGGTGTGAACAATGTTGTCGTGCCCGACGGCATTAACGCCAGCCTCAACGAGATGCACGCGGCCATGACACTTGCCAGCCTAGACGGTGTGGATGAACAAGTTGAGCGCAATCGTCAGCGTTACTACACCTACAGGCGTTTGCTCCCCGCTATCCCTGGCATTCGGCTGCTCGAATTCAATGAGCGATACCGGGCAGGATATAAAAATATCGTGGTCGAACTTCTTGATGAATGGCCTTTGACTCGCGCCGACACCATTAGCATTTTGAACGCTGAAAAGATTCTTGCGCGGGCTTATTACTCGCCGCCATTGCATCGCAAGCCGATGGCATTTCCCCATATACCAACAGATTTGCCGGTAACGGACAGGCTTGCGGAAGGATACCTGAACCTCCCCTGCGGGCAACTCGTCAGCAACGATGACATAGCCCGCATCGTTGAGATGCTGGGATTTATATCGGCCAACGCAAATCAGATCAACGATCGTTTGCGTGAGAATGGTGTGAAATAAGATGAAGACAGCCAGCTTCGCCCTTTTCGGCGCAAAACCCGCATTCGATAAGCCGCTGCTCATTGGCCAACTCTACTTTCCATCTTGGGAACGCTATGAGACCGCATTCAGGGGCATCTTTGAGCGGCAGTACTACAACAACAATGGCCCTCTTCACGAAGAACTCGAAGAGAAGCTCCAGCAGTTCCTTGGGGTCAAGCACGCGATCTGCGTGAGCAACGCAACGTACGGACTGATGATGGTGGCGGACGCCATGGAGCTTTCGGGAAAAGTGATACTCCCTTCATTCTCCTTTGCTGCTTCGGCACAGTCGCTGAGTTGGGCAGGGCTGGAACCCGTTTTCTGCGATATTGATCCGGATACCCATCAAATCGCTATTGACCAGATCAGCGCGCTAATCGATGGAGGTGTCAGCGGGATCATGGGAGTGAATCTGTGGGGCGGGGCGTGCAACCCGAAAGCGATTGCTGATTTGGCTGCATCCAATGGTATTCAGTTGTATTTCGACTCAGCTGACGCTTTTGGCTGTACTGTCGATGGTGTGCGTATCGGTAATTTCGGGCGCGCCGAAGTGTTTTCCTTTGACGCGACCAAAATCCTAAGCGCAACCGAAGGGGGATGTATCTGCACCAATGACGACGATCTGGCCGCACGTCTGCGGAGTATTCGACCTAGTTACGGAGCGGACAAACCGGTTAACATCGTCAGAGTTGTAAATGCGCGAATGTCGGAAGCGCAGGCCGCCATCGCGCTGATGAGTCTTGAGGACTTTCCGGCAAATCAGAAAAACAATGAAGCCCTGTATCGGCTGTATGAGGCGCAATTAAATGCAATTCCGGGGCTGCATCTGGTCAGGCCAAGCGGGGTCGACTTCTCGAATTATCAGTATCTGGTATGCAGGCTGGACGAACACGAATTCGGCCTGCCGCGGGATTTGCTCATAGAAATACTTAGGGCGGAAAACGTAGTCGCGCGGCGCTATTGTTATCCCGGCATGCATCGCAGTATTCCGTATGCTCAAGAACTGCCTCAATATCTGGATCAATTACCCAATACCGATAGTCTTTGCGCGTCGTGTATCCAGTTTCCAATCGGTGCGCTCGTCTCCGCTCAAGATGTCGAGCGCATTTGCAGTATTCTCGACAGGGCGCATCAAGCCTCGGCGGAAATCCATGCCCGGTATGAAAAATAATCTAAGATTGGGCATCATGCAGCCCTATTTCTTTCCGTATCTGGGGCATTTCTCGTTGATTGCGGCCGTCGATGAATGGATAGTATTCGACATCACGCAGTACACCCCGAAAACCTGGATGAACCGTAACCGCGTTCTCCACCCCAGTGCGGGATGGCAGTATATAACGGTACCATTGTCTAACTCCTCGATTTCAATCAAAACCCACGAAGCTCGGGTGTTGAACCTCTCCAAGACGAAAGCGAATATTGTCGGGAAATTGAGCCATTACAAGAAGAAGGCTCCGTACTTCGAGGCGATCAACGTACTAATCAATAAAGTATTCGACTCGGCCACGAACGATTCGCTTGTGCACCTCAATGTGTGCGGACTGGGTGCCGTATGCGGCTATTTGGATATTCCGTTCAATTATCGGA
>JACZJV010000174.1 GCA_014860355.1 Burkholderiales bacterium
CGGTCGCTTTGCACCACCCTCCACCACACGCTTCATAAGTGTCCACTTCTCCGATAAGCGGACACCTATCCGGCTTCCGCAAACCGCTTATGCTGGACGCCTACCCCACTGCAGGAAAGAGGGCCTTCGCCGGACGCTTACGATCTGTCTAGGGAGGCGGCAGAACTGCTTCCTCGTCTGCTGGTCGGATTTCGTCCGGCGTATCTATGCTAGACGCATCGGAGCTCACCTCCTTTTCGGCTTCGTCCACCAAGCGCAGAGCCCAGCCAACCAGGGGCGGACCCATGAATTCGAAGACCGCGACTGCTGCAAGCACGAGAGCAGTAATCGGAGCCGCCGCGGCCGGAAACAGACGTTCGCTGGTTTGCACCAGCCCGATTGCAAGTCCCGCCATGGGCATGAGCAGCAGTCCCGTCGACGCGGCTTGTCTGAGCGGACGCCGGAAGGCGACGCCACCAATGAAAGCCCCCGACCATTTTGCCAAGGACCGCGCCGCGACGAGTGCCAGGGCTACCCATCCGTAATGCAGCAGCTCCCGCAGGTGCATGTTGGCACCGGCGAATACGAACAGCACGATGAAAAACAGTTCCAGGGCCTCGCCAAAATCGAGGTCCGATACCAGATCCTCGTGTTCCAGGTTCTTCACCACGATGCCGAGAACCAGCGGCGCGAACAGTGTAGACAGGTTCAGCGTTTCTGCAGCGCCTAGCGTCAACATGATCGCACCCGCAACCAGGGCAAGGTGATATTGGCTCGCATTCTTGGTCTTGCGCGCGAGGTAATGCAGGATGTGGCCAGCCACAGTCGCCAGCAGGATGGAGCCCACCAGCCGGTACAGCGGCTGAAATACAATCATCTGCCAGGGCGCATCCGCCGCCGAGTGAAAGGAGGGAAGAAGAGCGGAAAACGCGAGAAAGGCAATGACGTTGTTGAGCGCAACCAACGATTGCGCCGATTCGGTGACCGGGCCGCTGGCGTTGACCTCGTGCGCGACGTGCAGCAGCACTGCCGGAGACGAGGAAATCGAAATCGCCGCGATCAGCGCTGCCGGCAACGGTGCAAAACCGAAATACGCAAGGGTAAGGTAGACAACCAGGAAGGTTGCCGCACTTTCGAGCACGGCTGTGACGAGGAGGTAGGGCGCGTGCGCAATAACGCGCAGATCGAGAGAAAGCCCTAGGCGGTAAAGAATCAGTCCCAGGGCGATGTCGACGACCACCCGCGCCTCCAACAGCACTTCGGTGGTGAGCAGATCCAGTCCACTGGGACCGATGATGAGACCCACGAGCATGAAGCCGGTGATGCTCGGCAGCCAAGGCCACCGGTGCGCCAGGAAACCTCCCAGGGCTCCGGCCAAAAGCAAAATCCCAAACACGGCCAGATTATTGGGCTCGATCGGCCACAAAGGAAGGAAATCCATGGGCGCGGCTCAGGCGAGGCGAGTCAAGCAGCCCCGGCAGGCAGGCATAGCCAATCGGGTCACTCCGACCAAGATCGACTTGTCCTCGGCGCTGGACTAGTGCAAACGCCGGCGCTGCGCCGGGGTCAGGCCGCGCGGGGCGGCGGATGAGCCGGATTTGGCGCTGCCGGTCTTCTCGGTCCAGTTGCGCTCGAACAACTGATTCACCAGCGCTGCAACTTCGCCGATCTCCGCTTCGGTGAAATGGCGCGCAAGCATGCCGGACACATCGTCGATCATGCGGCTCTTTTGCCGCTCGTGGATGGATTCCGGAGTGGGGCCGACAAAGACCATGCCGAATTCGTCCTGGCCGTCGTCGTGGTAATAGCTGACCTCGATTTCGGCCGCCGCGTCGGTGTAGGGACAGAGCGCCTGCAGCGCCTCTTCGATCAACTCGCGAAAGCCGCGGCCTACATCGCCGGTCCAGCAGATCTCGAGCGTCCTGTCCTTGGCGTCGAAGCTAAGGCCGGGTTCGTCCTCGTAGACGCTCCTGGCATCGGCGAGGCCGTCTTCATCGATATAGCGCAGCCACGGACGCAGGGCGGTCTCGATTTGCGAGAGGGTCGTTTCGGGCCGCAGGCGGATAGTGCCGTGTACGTGTGCTTCGATGCGCATAGTGGACTCCAAGTGGTAATTATACGCTGCGTCTACCCTCGTTCGCCGCTATTTCCGCCGGCTGCTGCGGGACGGTTGTCAGGCTGCCGCCGACGCTACTTGGCTCGGGCGAAGGCTTCAATCCAGCCGGCTGCGCGCGATGATCTCTTCGCAGCGGGCACCGCCTGGCAGGGTTCCAAATGCATGCCCCCAGTCCCCTTGCACGCGCGAACTGAAAAACGCGTCGGCCGCCGCCGGCGCGGCGTGCTGCGCCATCAGGCTGGCCTGCAGCGCCAGCGCCGCCATCTCGACGATGCGGCGCGCGCGCCGCTCGATGCCTTCGGTCTCGGCCAGCTGGGCCTCGAGGGCGTCGATGAACTGCGCGAGATGCGGGTCACCGCTGGCGCCGGCGCGGATCTCGGACAACAACACTGCAACCGAGTCGGGCTGTTTGCGCATCGAACGCAGTACGTCCAGACAGGCGACGTTGCCGCTGCCTTCCCAGATGCTGTTCACCGGCGCCTCGCGGTACAAGCGCGCCAGCGGGGCTTCCTCGACATAGCCGTTGCCCCCGAGGCATTCCATTGCCTCGAACATGAACGCGGGGGTGCGCTTGGCAAGCCAGTACTTGGCCACCGGGGTCAGAATGCGCGAAAACGCGCGCTCCTGCGGGTCGTGAGCAGATCGGTCCAGCGCGCGCGCCAGGCGCAGGGCGAGCAGCGTCGCCGCTTCGGTTTCCAGAGCAAGATCGGCGAGCACGTTCTGCATCAGCGGCTGCTTTGCCAGCGGTTTGCCGAACGCATGGCGATGCTCGCAATGGTGCAGTGCCTGGTTGAGCGCGCCGCGCATCATGCCGGCCGAGGCAACCACGATATCGAAGCGCGTCAGGTGCGCCATCTCGATCAGCGTGGCAATGCCGCGCCCGTCTGCGCCCAGTCTGCGCGCCCAGGCGCCGTGGTACTCGATTTCGCCGGACGCATTCGAGCGATTGCCGCACTTGTCCTTGAGTCGCTGGATGTGGATCGCATTGCGGCCGCCGTCGGGCAGCGAGCGCGGCGCGAAGAAGCAAGTCCCGCCGGCGCCGGTGCGCGCGAGCGTGAGAAAGCCGTCGCTCATCGGCGCCGAGCAGAACCATTTGTGCCCTTCGAGCGCATAAGCGCCGTCGGCGAGTTCAGTGGCGCTCACCTGATTGCTGCGCAGGTCGGAGCCGCCCTGCTTTTCGGTCATGGCCATTCCCAGGGTCGCGGCGCGCTTTTGCGACACGTGCACCGGGCGGGGATCATAGCCGTCGGCGAGCAGCTTCGGCTCCCATTCGGCCGAGATCTGCGCATCGTTGCGCATCACCTGCACGGCGGCGAAGGTCATGGTTACCGGGCAGGAGGTGCCGTTCTCGGCCTGGTTCCACAAATAGTTGAGCGCGGCGCGCGCGACAAACGCGCCCTCGCGGCGCGCTTTCCAGGCCAGGGAATGCAGCCCGGCGCCGAATGCGAGCGCCATCAGCTCATGATAGGCCGGATGATAGTCGACGGCGTCGATGCGCTCGCCAAAACGGTCGTGCGTGCGCAGCTGCGGCAGATTGCGGTTGGCCTGGTCGGCGAGCAGCTGCATGCGCTCGCTGCCAACCAGTTCGCCCAGCCGGCGCGCGCGCTCACCGATCCAGCCGCCGCCCTCGCGCTCCACCGCGGCGCGCAATATGGAGTCCTGCTCCCAGGCATTGTAGCCGACGAGCAGAGGGGCTTGGTTGCTGTCCAGCGCGACAGGTGCTGCGGCACGATCGTTCATGTCCGGCCTCCGAATAGCAGTCAAATACCGTCAAATATCTTCGAATGCGCCGTGCCGGCCCTTGCCCGAGGCAAAGCGTCCGGCGCCCTGAATCGCCTCGGTCAGGGTCTGCGCGCCGCCGGTCCATTCCTGCGCCATCGGCGCGCGCAGCGGCAGGCCGTGTTGCGCGCGTTGGGTCGCTCCATGATGATAGTGGCGACCGGGCCGTTTCTCTCGGTGCGGACTGACATGCTGTGGCCCTCCTCGGTTGGTACTGAATGCAAGCCGGGGCGCGCGCCTAAGCGAACGCGCTCAAAGCGCGCCTGGCGATATCCTCGCCCCATTCCTGCACGAAGTGGCCGGCGTCGGCATGCTCGTAGGGCGCCGGGCAGCCGCGGATCAGTTTGCGCAGGCCCAGCATTACCGGTGGGCCGAGCACCGGATCTTTCATGCCGATGGCCATAAAGGTTTGTCCCTTCCACTGGCTTTGCCACCAGCTGCGCGCACGGCGCGAGATTTCCGCCCCGTCGGCCTGGGCATGGTCGGGCACCAGATTGGGAAACCGGCGCACGCCCGACTTGTAGCTTGCGTCCGGGTAGGGCGCGGCGTAGGCCCCGCACTCTGCGGCAGACAGATGTGTACAGCTGCGGCCCATGAGCCTGGCCACATCCATGTCGGGATTCTTGTTGCACCAGGCGCGCCATGCGATGAAGCCCTCGGTCAACGGTGAATCGCCGGTGCCCAGTGCGGTGTTCATGATCAGGAGCCGGCTGAAGCGCTGCGGCATGTCCATCGGCAGCGTCAGTCCCAGCAGGCCCCCCCAGTCCTGGCATACCAGGGTGATGTCGGCCAGGTTCAGATATTCGATGAACGCGGCGAGCGTATCGCGATGGCGGCCGAAGGTATAGAAGTCTTCTTCCGCGGGCTTGTCCGATTTGCCGAAGCCGAACAGATCGGGCGCGAGCACGCGCGCGCCGGCTGCGGCAAACACCGGGATCATCTTGCGGTACAGATAGGACCAGGTCGGCTGCCCGTGCAGGCAAAGGAACGTATGCCTTGCATCGTGGCTGCCCTCGTTGAGGTAGTGCAGGCGCAGGCCCTCGAATCCGGCCAGGTCCTCTACATAGTGCGGCGCGTAAGCATAGCCGGGCAGCTTGGAGAAACGCTCGTCGGGGGTGCGCAGGGCGTGCATGTCGCGGTTCCGATCGGACAGGTACTTGAAAGTCTACAGCCAAGAGGAGGGAAATGCAGCCGTCGCGTCGAAAAATGGTCTAAAATCGCGCCCTGTTTCCCACACCTCCTGCGAAACCAATGGCAACCAGCAAGAACAAGTCACGCCGCCGCTTCGTCGTGCGCAATTCCGGCATACATGGCAAAGGCGTGTTCGCCCTGAGCCATATTCCCAAGGGCACCCGCCTGATCGAGTACAAGGGCCAGCGCCTGACCGAGGCGCAAGTGGACAGGCGCTATGCCAAGGACGACAACCCGCATACGTTTCTGTTCGCGCTCGACGACGGCATGGTGATCGATGCGACTACACACGGCAATAGCGCGCGCTGGATCAACCATAGCTGCGCGCCCAATTGCGAGGCCGTGGATGACAAGGACCGCATCTACATAGAAACGCTGCGCGCGATCCGCCCGGGCGAGGAACTCAGCTACAACTACGGCATCGAGTTGGAGGAAAGGCATACGCCGGCGCTGAAGCGCCTGTACCAGTGCCGCTGCGGCGCGCGCAGTTGCAAGGGCACAATTCTCAGCGTCAAGAAAAAGTAGAAGCAGGCGCGCGCTATTTGCGCGCGCCTGCCTGGATTTGTTCCAGCGTCGCCTGCGCCACGGGCAAAGTCGCTCCCCCGGGGCTTGCCGCTCTGCGCGCCGCATCCAGCGCGGCGCCGCGCCTGCCCTGGTCCGCCAGCGTTTGTGCAAGATTGTTGAGCGCGGCCGCCGATCGAGGGTGCAGGGTGGCGGCACTGCGGAACACCGCTTCCGCCTCTGCGCCGCGGCTGATGACATCGCTCAGCCTGTCGCGCGCAGCGGCGGCCTCAGCCGGGTCGGCCCCCTCGATCCGTTCTGTCTTTTCGCCTTCTAGGCATTTCCCGCCTTGGGTGCGGTGCCGACAAGCGCGTCCATTCTTCTGAGCCGGCGCGCCAGGGTCTTCAGCAATTGCAGCGCGAAAAAAGGCGCTTCCTGCACCAGCAACTGGAAACGCGCTTCGTCGATTGGAAAAACGCGGCATTCGCCGAGGGCGCGCGCAGACGCGCTGCGCGTCTCGTCGTCGATGAGCGCCATTTCGCCGATGAACGCGCCTTCCCTGGCCGTTTCGACCACCATGTCGCCCAGTATCAAGTCGACCTCGCCTTCGATGATCAGGTACATCACGCTGGCGGGTTCGCCTATGCGGAAAATGTAGTCACCGGCGGCGACGGCTATGACCTCGGGCGCGTTGCGAAACAGATGCAGGGATGGCATGTTGGCTTTCCCCCGGTTATTCGTCGTTCGATTCCGTTCGTTGCCCGCTACGGTGCGGCTTCGGCCCGGCATGGAGTCAGGCGGGCAGCCGTCGCGCTGCCGCTGAATGATGCGTTATCATATTTGAGTTTCCGGCGTCCTGCTAGGCCAAGCTGGATATTCCGCATAGCACGAGAAAGGCAAGCGACATGGCGCAGTCACAGAATGGGCACGAAATCGCGACTCTGGGCGGCGGTTGCTTCTGGTGCCTGGAAGCCGTATTCGACGATCTGAAGGGGGTGGAGTCGGTCGAGTCCGGCTACATGGGCGGAGATCTGAAGGATCCCACTTACGCGGATGTGTGCAGCGGTACCAGCGGCCACGCCGAGGTGGTGCAGATCGGATTCGACCCGATAGTGCTCAGCCTGCGCGAGATTCTGGAGGTGTTTTTCGTCATCCACGACCCGACCACACTCAACTACCAGGGTAACGACTACGGGCCGCAGTACCGCTCGGTAATCTTCTATCACTCGCCCGAGCAAAAGGCGACGGCCGAGGCGCTGATTGCGAAGCTCGATGCCGACCGGCTATGGGGGAAACCCATCGTCACCGAGGTGACTGCCGCGGGCAGCTTCTATGTCGCCGAGGCAGAGCACCAGGAATACTATCAGCGCAATCCCTACCAGCCCTATTGCATGATGGTGGTGCAGCCCAAGGTGGCCAAATTCCGCAAGCATTTCCTCGCAAAACTGAAGAAGTAG
This sequence comes from Burkholderiales bacterium, assembly GCA_014860355.1. Taxonomy (GTDB): domain Bacteria; phylum Pseudomonadota; class Gammaproteobacteria; order Burkholderiales; family SG8-39; genus 2-12-FULL-64-23. The sequence continues at coordinate 7,024 of JACZJV010000174.1, forward strand.
GCGCCGGCGCGCCGCTCACGATTGCGCCTTCTGCGCGATGACGGTCGCGAATTCCTTGCGCGTCCCCTCCGGGGCGGGGAAGGAATCGCCGCGCGCGAGGAGCCGGTTCCAGCCGCCGAAGGCCTGCTGCAATTCGTTCGCGCCGAACAGATAGTATTCATCCGGCTTGAACATTCCCAGGTAGGTCGTGCCTTCGATGAGGACGTTGACGATCGCGCGCCCGCCGGGCCGAACCCGCTCCTGGATTTGCCGCAGCAACGCGAGCGCATGCTCCTTGCGGAAAAACATCAGCAGGCCGATGGCGGCGATGGTGTCGTAGTCCTGCTCGATGCGGAAACCGCCCAGGTCGGCCTGCAGCGGTGTAACCGGCAGCTGCTCCTCGCGCGCGGCCCAGCGCAGGCGTTCGATCGCGGTGGGGCTGGCGTCGACCGCGGTTACGCTGCAGCCGCGCCGCGCGGCCTCCAGGCTGAAGTTGCCGAGGCCGCAGCCCAGATCGAGCACACTGCCGGCGACATGCGGCAGGGCGAGTCGCTCGAACGGATTCAGCGCAAAATCGGCATCCCGCAGCTGGCGCTGAAACTGGCGGTCAAAAAATTCTACGGAAACGGGCGTGGTCACTGGCCTGGTCCCGAGGCAATACCCATGGGGTCGTGCGCGAGCGCCGCTCAGTCCCTGAATTTGGCGGCGCGCTTTTCCCTGCCCGCTGCGAGCGCTTCGTCGAGATCGGTGGACAGGAGCATCGCCGCGTTCCAGGTGGCGACGTAATTCAGGCCGTCGGCGACCGTATGGTCGCGCGCATAGGTGATCATTTCCTTGCATCCGCGCAGGGCGAGCGGCGGTTTCGCCGCCAGCGTTGCCGCGAGTTCGCTCATCGCCGCCATCAGCGATTCCCGGTCCGCGTAGCAATGGTTGACCAGGCGCAGCTCTCTTGCCTCGGCACCGCCCACCTTGCGCCCGGTGTAGGCGAGTTCGCGCGCAGCGCCTTCGCCTACGAGCCTGGGCAGGCGCTGCAGCGTGCCGACATCGGCGGTCAGTCCGACGTCGATTTCCTTCACCGAGAAAACCGCGTCGGCCGAGCAATAGCGCAGATCGCAGGCGCAGATGAGGTCGATGCCGCCGCCGACGCAGGCGCCGTGTATAGCCGCGATCACTGGCTTGCGGCAGCGCTCGATCGAGGTGAGCGTGTCCTGGAGTTCGAGAATCACGCGGCGCAGCTTCTCGCGCGAACGGCCGTCGCAATCGTCCCGGATCTGCGCCTGCATCCCGGCCAGCATGCCCAGGTCTATGCCCGAGGTGAAATGCTTGCCGGCGCCGGAAATCACCCCGACGCGCGCTGCCGCGGTTTCATCGAGCCAGCGCATCGCATCGCGCAACTCCATCCACATGGCGAGTTCCATCGCATTGGCGCGCTCGGGCCGGTTGAGCTCGATGCTCGCGATCGCGCCCGTGAGCGCGACTTTGAGCGACCGGAATTCCATGCCGGGCAGCTGTGCAGCGGGCGACTGCAACTCAGGCCGCTTTCACCGAAGGCAGCCCCGAGAGCGCCATCGCCAGTTCGGCCTCGTCGTATTCCAGATCCTGCAGCTTGCCGCCGAAGTAATCGATGTAGGCCTGCATGTCGAAATGGCCGTGGCCGCACAGGTTGAACAGAATGGTGCGCGACTTGCCTTCGGCCTTGCATTTGAGCGCTTCCTCAATCGCTCCCTTCACTGCATGGTTCGCCTCCGGCGCCGGCAGGATGCCTTCGGCGCGCGCGAACAATACGCCTGCATCGAAGCAGGTGGTCTGATGATAGGCGACCGCCTCGATCAGCCCGAGCTGCTTGATATGGCTCACCAGCGGCGCCATGCCGTGGTAGCGCAAGCCGCCTGCGTGGAATCCGGGCGGGGTGAAGGTCGAGCCCAGGGTATGCATCTTGGTGAGCGGCGTCAGATGCGCCGTGTCGCCGAAGTCGTAGGCGTACTGGCCGCGCGTGAGGCTGGGGCAGGCCGCAGGTTCGACCGCGACGATGCGCAGCTTCTTGCCGCCGCGCAATTGCGCGCCGAGGAAGGGGAACACGATGCCGGCGAAATTCGAGCCGCCGCCGGTGCACCCCACGATCACGTCCGGGTAGTCGCCCGCCATGTCCATTTGCGCCATCGCTTCCTGGCCGACCACCGTCTGGTGCAGCAGCACGTGGTTTAGCACCGAGCCCAGTGCGTACTTGGTGTCTTCGCGCTGCGCGGCAATTTCGACTGCCTCGGAAATGGCGATCCCCAGGCTGCCCGGGTGGTCGGCGCGCTGGGCGAGGATGGCGCGGCCCGCCTGGGTCTCGTCCGAGGGCGAAGGCGTGCAGCTCGCGCCGTAGGTTTCCATCAGCGCGCGGCGGTAAGGCTTCTGGTCGTAGGACACGCGCACCATGAACACCTTCACCTCCAGCCCGAACAGGGCGCCGGCGAAGGCAAGCGAGGAACCCCACTGGCCTGCGCCGGTCTCGGTGACCAGGCGTTTCACCCCTGCCTGCTTGTTGTAGAAGGCCTGCGGCACCGCGGTATTGGGCTTGTGGCTGCCGGCCGGGCTCACGCCTTCGTACTTGTAATAGATCTTGGCCGGCGTCTGCAGCACTTTCTCCAGGCGCCGCGCGCGGTAGAGCGGCGACGGCCGCCACTGACGATACACTTCGCGCACCGGTTCCGGGATCGGGACTTCGCGCTCGGCGCAAACCTCCTGCATGATCAGGTCCATCGGAAAGAGCGGCGCCAGATCGTCCGGTCCCACCGGCTGTAGCGTTCCAGGATGCAGCACTGGCGGCGCCGCGACGGGCAGGTCGGCGGCGAGGTTGTACCAGTACTTCGGAATGCGCGACTCGTCGAGCAGGTATTTCACGGTATCAGTCATGCTAACTCCTTCGATGGAAACGTAATGTGGGCGGCGCTATGGCGCCAGGCGCTCGATTCTCCAACCGGCGTCGTGTCTGACATAGCGCAGCCGGTCATGCAGTCGGTCCGGGCGGCCCTGCCAGAACTCGATTGCATCGGGCCGCACGCGGTAACCGCCCCAGTGCGGAGGCCGCGGCGGCGCCGTGCCGTAGCGTAGCATGATTGCGGCGACCTTCGAAGCCAGCGCCAGCCGGCTCGGCAGGGGCATGCTTTGCGGCGACGCCCACGCGCCCAGGCGGCTGCCCAGAGGGCGGCTGTCGAAATATTCGTCTGATTCCTCGGGCGACACCTTATCGACCGTGCCATCGATGCGCACCTGGCGCTCCATCGGAGTCCACAGAAATACCAGGCTGGCATAGGGATTGACCGCGAGTTCGCGCGCTTTGCGGCTTTCGTAATTGGTATAGAAGACGAAGCCGTCCGCGTCCGCGCCCTTGAGCAGGACGACGCGCGCAGAAGGTCTGCCGAGCGCGTCCGCGGTGGCCAGCGTCATGGCATTGGGCAAAGGCAGTTCCGCGCGCAGGGCATCTTCGAACCAGCGCGCGAACTGCTTGAACGGATCCGCCGCCGCATCGTCTTCGACGAGTTCGGCATGGGCGTACTCCTGGCGCAGATCGGCGATGCTCATGGTTTTGCGTGGAATCGAGCGGACATTTCGAACCGCATTTTACCCCGCCCGCAGGGTGCGCGCCGCGGCCGTATCCGGTGCATTGTAGAATGCGCCCGTCGCCGCTCACTAGGTCCACTATGCCCCAGGTCATCGATTACGAGCACGGCATCAGCGCAATCGACTCGGGCTACTACAGGCCGATGCTCGATGCGATCCATCTGCTGGTCGAGGGCGATCGTGCGGCCCTCATCGACACGGGCACCAATTACTCGGTGCCGCCGGTACTTGCCGCGATGCGCGAGAAAGGCCTGCGGCCGGAGCAGGTGGACTATGTGATCCTGACCCACATTCACCTCGATCACGCCGGCGGAGCGGGGATGTTCATGCGCGAGTTTCCCAACGCGACACTTACCGTGCATCCGCGCGGCGCTCGCCACATGACCGACCCGGGCCGATTGCTCGCCGGGACAGTCCTCGTCTACGGCCAGGAGGCCACGCGGCGCATGTACGGCGACATCGTTCCGGTGCCGGTCGAGCGCATCCTGGAGACGCCGCACGCTGCGTCGATTCGCCTCAACGGGCGCGAACTGCAGTTTCTGGACACCCCGGGGCATGCGCGCCACCACGTTGCGATCCTCGACAGCAAATCCGGCCATATCTTCGCCGGCGACGTGTTCGGCCTGTCCTATCGCGAAATGGACCAGGACGGCAGGCAGTTCATCATCCCCACCACCAGTCCGGCGCAATTTGACCCCGAGCCCTACCATCGCTCCATCGATCTCATTCTCGAAATGAAACCGCAGGCTGTGTACCTCACCCACTACAGCCAGATCCGCGACGTTCAGGCCAAGGGCGCGGTGCTGCACCGTCTGGTGGACGCGCACGCCGAACTCGGCCTGCGCGAGAAGGACGCCGGTGCGGCCCGGCCCGAACGCCTGCGCAAGGGCGTGAAGCGCATCATCCTGGACGAAGCGCGGCGCTGGGGTTCGCGCCTGCCCGACGCACGCGTGCTCGACATCTACTCCAACGACGTCGAACTCAATACACAGGGTCTGGGCTTCTGGCTCGACAGCCTCGAGTAACAAAGGCCAGCTAGTTGTTCATCGCGCGCTGGCGCAGGCTGCGCGCGCGCCAGCCCGCGGCGCCGGCGAGCGCCCCGCACGCGGCGGCGATGACCAAGGCTAGCGCATAGCTACCGGTCAGGTCGAACAGGCGTCCCGCCATCCACGGGCCGAGTGCGCTGCCCAAGGCGCTGGCGAACAGGCCTACACCGAGGATCAGGCCGAAGCGCCGGCCGCGGAAGCGGTCGCTGACCATCGCCGGTATGAGGGCGGCAGTTGCCGAGTAGCCGACGCCGAGCAATACCGCGTAAGCGTAGGCGCCCCAGCGGCTGGGCACCGCGCCGACGAGCGCGAGCGCGCCCACGGCCAGGACCATGATCGCGATGCCGATGACGTAGATCAGTTCACGCTCGTAGCGATCGGAGAGCCAGCCGCCGCCGGTTTTGCCGAACACGCTCGCCACGCCCACCACGCCGACGACAGACGCCGCCGCCATCGCCGCCAGGCCGTGGTCGACGAGGAATGCCACCTGGTGCACGTGCAGGGTTTGCGAGCACACGTTGCCAAAGAAGAACGCCCCCAGCACCAGCCAGAACGACTGCGTGCGCAGCGCTACGCCCAGGGTCAAATCCAGTGCGCCTGACCCTGGCGCGTTCGCCACGCGCGCCTGCGGCGCAAGGACCGGCCGCGGCGCGTCGTCGCGCAGCAGGAACCACGCGGCGGGCACGATCCATCCGGCGCACACCGCGCCGAGGATTTGCCACGCGGCGCGCCAGCCCAGCGACTCGATCAGCAGCTGGCACAGCGGCACCACGAACAGCATCCCCAGGCCGATGCCGGAGCTGACGATGCCGAGCGAGAAGCCGAGCCGGTCCATGAACTGGCGCTGCACCAGCACCACCGCGGGCACCCAGCCGCAGCAGGCCACCGCGAGCGCGGTGACGATGCCGAAGCCGAGGTACAGATGGCCCGGCGTTGCGATGTAGCCGTTGGCGTAGAGCGCGAGCCCCAGCGCGGCGCCGCCGAACATCACCAGGCGGCGCGGGCCGATGCGCTCGCACAGTATGCCGATGAAGGGGTTTGCGGCGCCGTGCACCAGCGTAAACACCGAGAACGCTCCCGCCAGCACCGAGCGGCTCCAGCCGAATTCCTTGAGCAGCGCGACCAGGAACACGCTGTAGGAGTACCACACGCCATAGCTCAGACCAAGCGTCAGCGCGATCGCCGCGAGCCTGAGGTGGCGCCGGTTCATGCGCGGCGCGCGATTCGCAATTCCTGAACCGCCGGCAATCCGAACAGCTTGCACGCCGCGCCATGCGTTTCCCGGGCGCCCGCGGTCAAAGGCCGGTCCTCAGGGTTTGCGTGCGGCTGCACCAGTGAGCGCCCCGGGGTTCACGACGTTGATCGGCGCGCCGGCGGCGTAGGCGGCGATTTGATCGAAAATGTCGGCAAACTGGATTTCGTACTCGTCGCGTGAAACGTAGCCGATGTGCGGAGTGCAAACCACGTTGTCCATGCGAAGCAGCGGGTGATCGGCGTCCAGCACCGGCTCTTCTTCATAGACATCGACCGCTGCCATGCCCGGCCGGCCCCGTTGCAGCGCAGTCACCAGTGCGCCCGGCTCGATCAGCGGCGCGCGGCTGGTGTTCACCAGCAATGCCGTGGACTTCATCCGCGCCAGGTCCTCGGCCTTGACGATACCCCGCGTGGATTCGACCAGGCGCAGGTGCAGGGAGATGACGTCGCATTCCCCGAAAAACGCTTCCTTGCTGGGCGCGAGCGCGTGGCCCTGCGCCTGCGCGCGCGCGCGCGACGCCTCCCGCGCCCAGACCAGCACCTTCATGCCGAAGACCCTGGCACATTCGGCGACCGCGGCGCCTATCCTGCCGTAGCCGTATATGCCCATGGTCTTGCCTCGCAGGCTGGCGCCGACGCCGACCTGCCATTTCCCCGCCTTCAGCGCCGCCATCTGCTGCGGTATCCGGCGCATCGCGGCGATGATCAGTCCCCAGGTCAGTTCCACCGTGGCATACGAAGGCGTGCCGGCATGCATGTTCGACGACACCACCACCCCGCGCCGGGTGCAGGCTTCGATGTCGATATGCGGAAACACGCTGCGCTGGCTGATGAGCCGGAGCCGGTCGAGGCGATCGATCAGCGGCGCGCGGATTTGCGTTCTCTCGCGTATCAGCACCAGCGCTTCGGTGTGCTTCAGGCGCTGTGCCAGCGTCTGGACATCCTGCACGTGATCATTCCAGATTTCGACCTCGTGTCCCGCGAGCTTGCCAAAGCACGCCAGGGTTCGGAGCGTGTCGTGGTAGTCGTCCAGAATGGAGATTTTCATGCGTGGATACCTCCCGATTGCAGCATGCGGGTCGCCCCGCCGCGTCCAAAACCGCAGTGCCCGGCTCTGGCAGCCCGGCCAGGGAATCGGTTGACGCCGAACGCCAGGAACTTTACCGCAGATTGTGGACCGGCGGGTTCGGCAGAGCGGCCAGGTTCCGCTCAAGGCCGGACTGAGACTAGGGACCCGGCGAGTGCGGGGATGCGCTGCCTGTCGCAGCATGGCGCGGCGCAGTGTCGACGATCATGTGCAAGCGCTTCGAACAAAAAAACGGGGACAGCTAGCCCAGGTCGCGCCGAGCGTTGACGAAATAGGCGCCGGCGCCGAGCAGCGCCGCCATGGCCCAGAACGCGGGGCCCATGCCCAGCGCCGTGCCGAGCGCCCCGAACGCGAGCGGCAGCGCCGTGTGGCTCGCGTTCATCACCGTGGTGCGCAGGCCCACCGTCTCGCCCTGGCGCCCCGGCGGCGCCGTGTTGTAGAGCAAGGCCATCACCATAGGCTGGGAGGAACCCAGGCCGAGGCCGAGGGCACATGACAGCGCCACCAGCAGCGGCACGCTGGTGAACAGCGGAAACAGGCAATAGACCGCAGCCGAAATCGACAGCGCAGCGCTGATGACCTGCCACGGCCGGACGTGCCGGATCAACAGCGGCAGCAGCAGGCGCACGGCGAAAGTGGCCATGGCAAAACTGCTCATGACCACGCCTATGGTCGAGGCCGACAGGCCGATGCGCGAGCCGTAGATCGGGACGACGAAAATGTAAATGTCCCAGGCCATGTTGAGCAGTCCGCTGGCGATGATCACGCGGCGCAGGGCTGGGCTGCGCAACAGATCCATCACGCGGGTCTCGCCCGCGTCCGGGCTGCGCGCCACTGCTTGCGGCAGCGCCGGGCGGTTACGCCCGAGCACGAGCAAGGGTGTAAGCGGGAACAGGAACAGCAGCGCGAAGGTGTGCACGTGCCCGATCGCATCGATGGCGAATCCGGTCACCAGCGGTCCGAGTGAACCGGAAACGGAGAAGCCGAGCGCGAGCCAGCTGAAATTGGCTGCACGCTCCTCGGCGCTGCCGATCGCACCCACCAGCTGGCTGATCGCGACGTGAAACAGCATGAAGCCCGCGCCTATGAGCGTGCCCGCGACATACAGCATTTCGAGGCGCGGCCAGAAAAAGGGCAGCAGCGCGCCCAGCGCCACCGACGCGCTGGCGCCGAACAAAGGCCAGCGCGCGCCGCTGCGGTCGATCAGGCGGCCGGCGCCCACTGCGAACAGCATCGGCAACAGCGCGTAGGAGGTCATCAGCGCGCCCACGGTGAACGCCGAGGCCTGCAGCTGGATCGCGTACAGCGACACCAGCATGCGGCTGCCGGTGAATGCCGTGTGCGTGAGTATGGTGAGGGAGACCAGGTGCCACAGGCGCATGTCAGGCAGTCGCTAAAGTCGCCGGCCGGCGTTTTGCCCAGAGCACCTGGCGAGCGGGGAATCGAACCAGCGGCGCCGGGGAAATTGCATAGGTGTATTCTAACCGCTAGTGTAGGGGGCACAAATTGTGCGACGGAGCGGCAGCAGGTTTCGCGGTCCGGCGCGCGCGCAGACCATCGTTTCCAACGGGAGGCAGAATGGCGGAAATCAGGATCGTCAATCCGGAGTCCCTGGGCAGGCCCCTGGGGCAGTATTCGCAGATCACCCGCGTCAAGGCGTCGGAATTCATCTACATCGCCGGGCAGGTCGGCGCGGACCGCACGGGCAAGCTGGCCGGCGCGGACGACTTCGATGCGCAGTGCGCGCAGGTGTTCGCCAACATCGGCGCAGCGCTCGAGTCCTGCGGCGCGGGTTGGGGCAACGTGGTCGAGTTCACCACCTACCTGGTGCATTCGCAGGACATAGCGAAGTTCATGCAATACCGACTGCGCGAATTTCCGCGCATGTTCGCCAACGGGGCGTATCCGCCAAATACCCTGCTCATGGTCGACCGCCTGGTGAAGGAAGCGTTCCTGGTCGAGGTGCAGACCGTCGCCGCAATCTAGGAATTTCCAGGGGCAATCGGCATCGGGGTGCCCCGCGATGCCCCGGGGCGGCGATTGTCCGCTGCGTGTTTCGGCCGCGCGCTAGCTGCGCAGCCGCCGCATGTCGATTTCCAGCACGAGTGCCGTGGCAATGACGATCACCGCGCCGCCGGCGAGCGTGCTCGCCCCGACAGCTTCGTGCAGGAACAGGGCGCCCCAGAGCGTGCCGAACACCGGTATCAGGAAGGTCACGGTGAAGGTTCGCGTCGGGCCGATGTCGGCGATCAGGCGAAAATAAATCAGGTAAGCCGCGGCGCTGCATACGAGCGAGATGCCGAGCACGGCGATGCTTACCGGCCAGGTAAAGGCTGCGGCCGCCGGCGGTGCCGGTAGAAAGGGCATGACGACCAGGCTCGCAGCGACGAGGCTGCCTACGGTCAGGGCGCGCGGCGCGAGCCCGCGCGCGCGCATTTTCACGTACACACCCGCCAGCGCGTAACAGGCAGTGGCCGCGATGCAGGCGAGCACCGCCAGCAGCACTTGCGCGCTCACCGCGATCGGGCCGAAGCCTACCAGCAGCGCCACCCCGACCATCCCCAGCGCAAGGCCGAGGACCTTGCGCCAGGAAAGCCTCTCCCCCAGCCAGATCGCGCCGCAGATGGCGGCGAACCAGGGTGCGGCAGCATTGAGGATGGCCATATAGGACGCGCCGATATGCTTGCCCGACCATGCATAGAGTGCCCAGGGCAGGGCGGTGTTGAGCACGCCCAGCACCAGGTAGGGTCGCCAGTTGCGGCGCGGATTCAGTTCGAAGCCGGCGACGCGCGCGTAGATCAGCATGGCGACGGCGGCGATGCCCACGCGCAACTCGGTCAGCCACAGCGGTCCGATCGCACCCACCGCCATGCGCACGAACAGGAACGAGCCGCCCCAGATGGCGGCGAGCAGGACTAGGCGGATGGTGTCGGCCGGGCGCATGGTCGTCCTCGTCACCTGGAGGCGAGGGCCAGCGCAGGGGAGGTGTAATGCGCGCACTCTACAGGCGATGGCGGCGGCCTGCCACCCGCTTGTTGCGCCTTGCGCCCGGCGGGATTACCCTCGCGCGCATGGCCAAGGATACGTTGACCGCTTTTCTCGGTGCCGCACCGGGCGCGCTGCTCGACCGCGATCGTCCGCTCGCGTATGCGGCGCTTGCGGACGAGAGCGCGCGCCTGGCCGGCGCCTTGCGCGAGCGCGGCGTGCGCGCCGGCGACCGCGTCGCCCTGTGGCTGCCCAATGTGCCGGCCTGGCTGGCCGTGTTTTTCGCCTGCGCGCGTCTGGGCGCGATTGCAGTGGCGGTAAATACCCGCTTCAAGAGCCAGGAAATCGCCGATATCGTCGGGCGTTCGCGCGCCAAGCTGCTGTGTTACTGGCCGGGTTATCACCAGATCGATTTCGGCGGCATACTCGCCGGCTGCGATCCGGCTGCCTTGTCCTCGCTGCAAGCGCTGCTGGTGTACGAAGAAGACGGCGTCGCGCCGGGCGAGGTCGTCGGAAAGCCGGCGCACCGCTATCGCAGTCTGATCGCGGGCCCGCCGCTCGCCGACGATGACTCGCGGCCCGATGCGGGTTGCATCCTGTTCACGACTTCGGGCACGACCAAGGCGCCCAAATTCGTGCTGCACGACCAACAAACGCTGATACACCACGCGCGCGATGTCGCGCGCGACTTCGGCTACTCGGCTGCGGAGACGAAAATCCTGATCACCGCGCCGCTGTGCGGCGTATTCGGCTTTTGCAATGCGATGGCTGCGATTGCGGCCGGGCGCACCCTGGTGATGTATCCGGGGTTCGACGCGCCCGAAGCGGCGCGCGCGGTGCAGCAGCACGCCATCACGCATACGCACGCCACCGACGAAATGATCAAGCGGATGCTGGACGCGGCAAGCGAGCCGCAGCCGTTTCCCAGCGTGCGATTCTTCGGTTACGCGGCGTTCTCCCCGGCGCTCGCCGACCTGCCCAGACAGGCCGAGGCGCGCGGACTCAGGCTGGTCGGCCTCTACGGCAT
>JACZJV010000175.1 GCA_014860355.1 Burkholderiales bacterium
GGCAAGTACGGCCTCCCGATTGAAGATTCCGGCGTCCGGGCCGTGAGCGGCTACGCGGGTCGAAGGCGTACGGCGCGGTGAATACGCGGAAGCGGATTGCCCTCCCGCAACAGTCGATTGGTTCTTCGACGTGGATGAGAGGATCTAAGCGGTGACGACGGGTCGACCAGAAGATTCCTCCCAGGCCACGCCTGACTTCGAGGAGGGGATCAAGAAGGACGTCGCCGAGATCAAGTTTCTCATCCACGATCTCCGTGTCGAGAACTTCTTCAACGAAATCCTTCATTACCACGTCACCCTGAATACCGACCTCGAGATCTATAACATCGACCAGGCGCGGGTTCTGCACGAGGCCGATGTCCAGGAGCTCAAGTCCAAGCTCGGCGCCCTGCGCCGGGCGTTCCTGGACTACTCGAACGCGGTGAAGAGCTTCTCCCCCGACCGCACGGTACTGCTGCTCGGGCGGCGCTACGTCGATATCATCAACGATGCCTGCCATCTCATTCTCAGTCCGCTGTGGGGGCGCTCGGATCAGGTGCTGTCCTTCCTGCCCGAAGAGGCGCGCTCCGTGCGCTCGCGGCGCCATTACCGCAACTGCATCAGCTGGCTCTACGGCGTGCATCTGCGCATTGCGGCTTTTCGCGAGGAGTCCAACTCCCCGGACGCGCAGGAGGAGTTCGATATCGCGGAGGATATCCGCGATTTTACCCAGGACGTCGTGCGCGGCTACGTCGTCGAGAAGTCCGAAGCGCGCGTGGAACTGCTGCTCGAACGCATGGATCCGGCGGTCATTGCCGGCAGGCGTCCGCGTTTCCGCCGCATGTACTTCAATCTGGTCATGAATGCGGTCGACGCGATGCGCGGACGCAAGGCGGGTGCGGTTCGCGTGAGTACGGTCGTCGAAGGCGAGCGCGTGGCGCTGCACGTGTGCGACGACGGCGTGGGCATGCCCCCGGAGAAAATCGGGCAGCTCCTCGCCGAGCGCCACACCCTGGACGGAGATTTGCATTCGCTCGGGTTCGTATTCGTGCGCCAGACGGTCGCGGAATTCGGCGGCGAGCTCTCGATAGACAGCGCGCTAGACGACGGCACGACCATCACGCTGCGCCTGCCCTACCTCAAGGGCAAGGTTGTGCGGCCGGACCCTGCATACTTGAGCAAGTATCGACTGCCGGAGAAATACCGGACGGTAGCTTTGGAGCCGGACACGGCGCGCGTCTCATCGGCGCGTGTGCCGAAGGGCGGTGCCGAGGCCGCGGCGCGGCCACCTGCCCCGGTCCCGGCGCCGCGGCTTGCGCCGGCCGCGGGTGCGGACAAGGCTGAGGCGCGCGCTTACGGCGGGATTTTGTTTGAAGCCTACCGCAAGTCCAGAGCCCAGTTCCCCGGGTGCATCTTCGCCATGGCCGTGACCGAGGACGACAGGGTGGAAATGTTTACGCACAAGCCCTACGAGCGCGACTTCAATATCTCGCACGAGGATCTTTCGCCCATGTACTTTCAGGCGACCTATCGCGGTCGCATAGAGGAGGACGAACTGAAGGCGCCGGTGGTGATCCTCAAACCGCCGCAGAGCGCCAGTGAGTACTTCGACTTCAAGGAAATTGCAGAGGCTGGGCGCGGGCCGGAGCGCTTTGCACGCATGGTCCGGGACGAGGGTATCCGGATCGCGCGCAAACTCGTCGCGACGGGACTCGATCCGCAGATCCAGGTCCACCTGGGCAGCGCGCAGCAGTTTTTCCCCGCCACGCCGCAGTTTCACGGGACCGCGTCCTTCCCGCTCGAACTGCTGGCAGGCCAGAGACTGTCCGCCGAAGCGGGCTAGCGGCGTCGATTCCATCGGTAGCGGCCGGAGCCGGTTCGATACGCGCGCCGGCCATCTGGACCTCGCGCTGAAACGTGTGGTCGACAGCCGCAGCGACCCGCTGCCATGTGCGTTTCCAGCCTCGTACAGGGCCAAATTGGGCTATACTTTTGCCAGCTTGTCGAAGCTGATTCGCGCGCGCGCCGGGTGCCGCGGTGCGCGGCCCGCGCTGCACGTCCACCGTATTGACCGTTGCTGAAATTCTGCCGGTTATGTTTGTTCTACTAATGCAACGCAAAGGAGATGATGATGGAGCCTACTGGTAAAGCCACGCTGACCTACGGTGCAGGCAAGTCGATCGAATTTCCGGTGTTCAGCGGTACCGTCGGCCCCGATGTCATCGATATACGCTCGCTCTACGGCAAGACCGGCCTGTTCACCTACGACACCGGGTTCCTGTCGACGGCGGCCTGCAGTTCCAAAATCACCTACATCGACGGCGACAAAGGTGAACTGCGCTATCGCGGCTACCCGATAGAGCAGATCGCCAAGCATTGCGACTACCTGGAAACCTGCTATCTGCTGCTCTACGGCGAGCTGCCCGACAAGGCGCAGAAGGACGCCTTCGACGACCTGGTGACGCATCACACCATGGTGAACGAGCAGATGCAGTTCTTCATGCGCGGTTTCCGCCGCGACGCGCACCCGATGGCGGTGCTGACCGGTCTGGTGGGCGGCATGTCGGCGTTCTATCACGACTCGCTGGACATCAACGACCCGAGGGACCGCGATATTTCGGCGGTGCGGCTGATCGCAAAGATGCCGACTCTGGTCGCAATGTCCTACAAATACTCCAACGGGCAGCCGTATATCTATCCGCGCAACGACCTGTCCTACACGGCCAATTTCCTGCGCATGATGTTCGGCACGCCGTGCGAGGAATACAGGCCGAATGACGTGGTGGTGCGTGCGCTGGACCGCATTTTCATCCTGCACGCCGACCACGAGCAGAACGCCTCGACCTCCACGGTGCGGCTGTGCGGATCGTCCGGAACCAATCCGTTTGCAGCCATCGCGGCCGGCGTCGCCTGCCTGTGGGGGCCGGCGCACGGCGGGGCCAACGAAGCCTGCCTGAACATGCTGCAGCAACTGCAGGCGCAGGGCGGCGAGGCCAAGCTCGGCGAATTCGTCGCCAAGGCGAAGGATCCGAACTCCGGCGTGCGCCTCATGGGTTTCGGGCACCGCGTGTACAAGAACTACGACCCGCGCGCCAAACTCATGCGCGAAACCTGCTACGAGGTGCTGAACGAACTCGGGCTGGAAAAGGACCCGTTGTTCAAACTGGCGATGTCGCTGGAGAAAGTGGCGCTCGAAGACGATTATTTCGTCCAGCGCAAACTCTACCCGAATGTCGATTACTACTCGGGCATCGTGCAAAAGGCGCTAGGCATTCCGGTGTCGATGTTCACCGGCATTTTCTCGCTCGCACGCACGGTGGGCTGGATCGCGCAGTGGCAGGAAATGATCACCGATCCGGAGTACAAGATCGGCCGGCCGCGCCAGCTGTATAACGGGCCCACGATACGCGACGTCAAACCGGTCGACAAACGCTGAGAAGACTGGGAAGATTAGCCCCGCCGCGAAGGGCACCGGGGAAGGCCGGATCATCCGGTTTTCCCTCCCGGCCTTCGCTACTTCTGTGGTCTCCGATTCCTGCCTATTTCGACGCGAGCCGCCCTCATGCTGAAACATTTTCAGAGCAACTCCCACCTGTTCGGCGGCAATGCGCCCTATATCGAGGATCTGTACGAGTCCTACCTCGACAATCCGGGTTCGGTGCCGGAACAGTGGCGCGCGTATTTCGACCAGATGCAGCTCGTGGCCGGACCGGGCAAGGGCGCCGAGGACCGCGACGTGGCGCACGCACCCATCGTCGATGCGTTTGCCATGCGCGCCAAACTAGGGACGCTGCGCCCGGCGGCCTCGCAGTCGGACCTGACCATCGCGCGCAAGCAGGTCTATGTGCAGCAGCTGATCGCCGCCTACCGCTTCCTCGGTTCGCGCTGGGCCCAGCTCGACCCGCTCAAGCGCCAGGAGCGCCCGCAGATTCCGGAGCTGGAGCCGGCATTCTACGATCTGGCCGACACCGACATGGACACGCAGTTCGATGCCGCCAGTCTGTATTTCGGCCAGGAGCGCATGACATTGCGCGAGATCATGAAGGGTTTGCGCGAGACCTACTGCGGTTCGGTCGGGGTCGAGTACATGCATATCAGCGACCCGGCGCAAAAGCGCTGGCTGCAGCAGCGCCTTGAATCGATCCGTTCCGTACCGACGTACTCGGCAGAGACCAAGAAGCATATCCTCGACCGGCTCACCGCGGCCGAAACCCTGGAGAAGTACCTGCATACCCGCTATGTCGGGCAGAAGCGCTTTTCCCTGGAGGGCGGGGAAAGCGTCATACCCTGCGTGGACGAGCTGGTCCAGCGCTGCGGCAGCCAGGGCGTGGAGGAAATCGTGATCGGCATGGCGCACCGCGGGCGCCTCAACGTCCTGGTCAACGTGCTGGGCAAGATGCCCAAGGATCTGTTCGCGGAGTTCGAGGGCATACCTGCGGACGACCTGCATTCGGGCGATGTCAAGTACCACAAGGGCTTCTCCTCCGACGTATCCACGCCCGGCGGGCCGGTGCACCTGTCGCTTGCGTTCAACCCGTCGCACCTGGAGATCGCCAACCCGGTGGTGGAAGGCTCGGTGCGTGCGCGCCAGCGCCGCCGCGGCGACAAGGACGGAATGCAGGTCATGTCCATCCTGCTGCACGGCGATGCCGCCTTCGCCGGCCAGGGCGTGGTGATGGAAACCCTCAACCTGGCAAATACGCGCGGCTACGGCACCGGCGGCACGGTGCACGTCGTGATCAACAATCAGATCGGTTTTACCACCTCCGACCCGCGCGATTCGCGCTCGACATTGTATTGCACCGACGTGGCCAAGATGGTGGAAGCGCCCATTTTTCACGTCAACGGCGACGATCCGGAGGCGGTGGTGCTGGTGACCCAGATCGCGCTCGACTACCGCATGGAGTTCCATCGCGACGTGGTGGTCGACATCGTGTGCTTTCGCAAACTCGGCCACAACGAGCAGGACACGCCATCGGTAACCCAGCCGCTGATGTACAAGCGTATCGCCGCGCATGCGGGCACGCGCAGGCTCTACGCCGACAGGCTGAGGGCGCAGGGCGTGGTTACGGAGGCCGAGGCGGAGGACCTGATCAAGAGCATGCGTACCGCGCTGGACGCGGGGCAGCACACCGCCGATCCGGTGATCTCCAATTTCAAGAGCAAGTACGCGGTCGACTGGGTGCCCTATCTGGAACGCAAATGGACCGATGCCGCCGATACCGCGGTGCCGCTGGCCGAATTGCAGCGCCTGGCGCAGCGCATCACCGACGTTCCGGCCGATTTCAAGCTGCATCCGCTGGTGGAGAAAGTGGTTGCCGACCGCAAGGCCATGGGAGAGGGCCGGCTGCTGGTCGATTGGGGCATGGCCGAGCACTTCGCCTATGCGAGCCTGGTGGCGGGCGGCTATGCGGTGCGGCTCTCCGGCCAGGATTCCGGCCGCGGCACTTTCGTCCACCGCCATGCCGTGTTTCACGACCAGAACCGGGAAAAATGGGACTCGGGCACCTTCGTTCCGCTGCAGCACATCAACGAGAAGCAGGCGCCCTTCACGGTGATCGACTCGGTGCTGTCGGAGGAAGCCGTGCTCGGCTTCGAATACGGCTATTCCACCGCCGAACCCAACGAGCTGGTCATCTGGGAAGCGCAGTTCGGCGATTTCGCCAACGGCGCCCAGGTGGTGATCGACCAGTTCATCTCCTCGGGCGAGGCCAAATGGAACCGCGTGTCCGGCCTGGTGATGATGCTGCCGCACGGCTACGAGGGCCAGGGTCCGGAGCATTCCTCGGCGCGTCTGGAGCGCTACCTGCAGCTTTGCGCCGAGCACAATATGCAGGTGGTGGTGCCTTCGAACCCGGCGCAGATGTTCCACCTGCTGCGCCGGCAGATGATCCGGCTGTTCAGGAAGCCGCTGATCATCATGACGCCCAAGTCGCTGCTGCGCAACAAGGAGGCGATGTCGCCGCTGTCCGAATTCGCCAAAGGCCAGTTCCATGCCGTCCTCGGCGAGGTCGAGCACATCGACCCGGAGTCGGTGAAGCGCATCATCTGCTGCAGCGGCAAGGTCTATTACGATCTGGTGGCCGCGCGGCGCGAACGCGACCTCAAGGGCGCCGCGATCATCCGCCTGGCGCAGCTCTATCCATTCCCGCACAAGGCATTCGCGGCGGAAATGAAGCGCTATCCGAACGCGACGCAGGTCGTGTGGTGCCAGGAAGAGCCGCAGAACCAGGGCGCGTGGTACCAGACGCGGCATTATTTCGTCGAAAACATGCGCAATGACCAGAAGCTGCTGTACGCCGGACGGCCGTCTTCGGCGGCGCCCGCCGTGGGCTATTTCGCCAAGCACCAGGAACAGCAGAAGGCGCTGGTTGCGGCGGCATTCGGAAAATTCAAGGCGCAGTCGAAGTAGCTGCGCCGGGGCCTGCGCCAGGACGTCTCATGTAGTATGTTGAAACCGGGCGCGCAGGTGCGCGCCGGGCAGGAAAAGCATCAACCGGGCGCGAAACGCGCACTTGTTTTTGCGGTACGCCGCCGCAGGGTTACCCGATGGCGGCGAAAAAACTGAACGGAGCCGTCATGTTAGTCGAAGTGAAAGTACCGCAGCTGTCCGAGTCGGTGGCGGAGGCCACGCTGCTCAGCTGGCACAAGAAGGTGGGCGATGCCGTCGCCCGCGACGAAAACCTGATCGACGTCGAGACCGACAAGGTGGTGCTGGAGCTTCCGGCGCCCGCGGGCGGTGTCATCACGCAGATCGTGAAGGCCGACGGGGGCACCGTCGTTTCGGGCGAGGTCATCGCAGTGATCGACACCGCCGCGGATTCCGCCGCAACCGTGGCCAAGGCGGCAGAGCGGCCTGCGCCACCGGTGGCGCAGGCGGCGCAACAGCTATCCGACCAGGGCAACCTGATGCCCGCCGCGCGCAAGATGGTCGAGGACCACAAGCTCGATCCGAAATCGATCGCCGGCAGCGGCCGCGACGGGCGCGTGACCAAGGCCGATGTGCTCGCGCACATGGAGGGCGCCGCCGCCAGGCCCGGGCC
>JACZJV010000176.1 GCA_014860355.1 Burkholderiales bacterium
GCGCGAGCAAGCTGCCGCCGGCAGGAACCACTGCGCTGCCGGCAGCGCAGTGGTTCCTGCCGGCGGCAGCTTGCTCGCGCTCGCCACGGACACGGTCCCGAGCTTGCGCAGCCCCAGCGGCTCGTCGCGCAGGTTGGATTCGGTGCCGGTCCAGAATTCCATCGACTTCGCGTCCTGCACCTTGGTCTTGCCGACCAGCCGCGGCGTGATCGACAGAACGATTTCGCTCTTCTTGCCGTCGTTGCGATGGCTGGAGAACAGCCGGCCCATCACCGGCAATTCGCCCAGTCCGGGGACCTTGTTCGCGGTCCTGCGGTCTTCGTCGTCGATCAGGCCCGCCAGCACCTGGGTTTCGCCGTCCTTCAGGCGCAGCACGGTGGAGGTGGTGCGCGTGCCTATCTGGTAGGCAACCGTGCCCGAAACCGCGTTGGTAACCTGGTTCACGATGTTGCTCACTTCCAGGTTGATCTTGATGCCCACCTCGCCGTCGCTGTGTATGTCCGGCTCGACCTCGAGTTTGAGTCCGACGTCGATGTACTGGACGCTACCGGTCACCACCGGCGAGCCGCTTGCGACCGGCGTGACCGAATTGGTCAGCACCGGCACGCGGTCGCCGATGTGGATTTTCGCTTTCTCGCGATTGCGCGCGCGTATGCGCGGGCTTGCGAGCACGTTGGTGTCGGAAGTGTCCAGGTGCGCGTTCAACGTGATGCTGGGTATGGGGCTGACCGCCAGGCTGCTGCTGTTGATGTTGCGCAAATCGTTCAGGGTGACGTTGGCCGCCGCAGCGCCGGTAATCGGATCGAGGATCAGCGGCGTAAGCGTGAGCTGGTCCGGATAGCGGATGCCGAGTTCGGACAGCTTCGAGCGCGTGACCTCCAGTACCTCGACTTCGAGCATGACCTCGGGCTCGGCGAGGTCCTGGTCGGTGATGATCTTTTCGGCCAGCCGGATCGCCTCGGGCGTGTCGCGCATGATCAGCGAGTTGGTCTTTTCGTTGATGAACAGGTCCCTCGTCTTGAGGATGGTCTTGATCATTGCCTGCATCTGCTTCGGATCGGCGTTGACCAGATGAAAGCTGCGCACCTTGAGGTCCTGAAAGTCCTTGGACTTCGCCGGCGTGTTGGGATAGATGAAAATCGTGTTGTCCGAAAGGATCTTCTTTTCCAGCTGGTTCTGCATCAGGATCAGGTCTATGGTGTCTTCGACCGAGGTGCCGGTGACGAATATCGTGGCTTTCAGATCGGCGCGCACGTCCTTGTCCGTCAGAATGTTGATGCCGCTGGTTTTCGAAATGGACTCCAGCACCATCTTCAGATTGGCGTCTCTGAACTGCAGCGTCACCGGCCTCTGGAAGTTCTTTTTCAGCGACGGCGCCAGGGCGAGATCCTTGGCCGTGCGCTCGTTGATCTGCCGCTGCAGCTGGAGCGCGCTGCCCATGTTCGGGTTCTCCAGGAACACGTGCTTCAGCCGTTCCGTGGCGCCCTCGGTGTCCCCCTTGGCCATCAGCGCCTGCGCCTGCGCGACCAGCGCCGCGTGGCGCCGGTCCATCGCCACCGCATCGAGTCCGTACTTGGCCCGGCCGTCGCCCGGATTGATCCGCAGCGCGTGCTTGTACGCTTCTTCGGCGCGGTTGAACCGTTCCGCGGTGCGCTCGGAATTGCCCATGGCAATCATGCGACTGGCGCCCTCTTCCCGGGCGCGCAGGTAGTCCTTGTGGATACGCAGATCGTTCGGGTTCTCGCGGGCCGCCTCCTCCAGCTTGCCCAGGGCCTCGTCGTAGCGCCCTTGCCCCAGCAACTCCATGCCTTCGCGGTGCGTCGTCTGCGCGGCACAGGCGGCCACCAGCAGGACAGATACCGCGGCCAGCCAGCGGCCGCGTCTACTCATTTCGAACTTGATCATGAACCATCCTTTGTGCCGAGAAGACATCGTTGCTTGTCGTAGAAAGCTGCGGGCGAACCCGTTTGCCCCCGCTTGCTCATCCCGCATTGCCGATGTTCAGCGTCTGCTTGATATTGAGCGGCAGGTAAGTCAGGCCCAGCACCGCGCCCGAAATGCCGTCCACTCTGTAGGTGCCCTCGATGACGTCGCCCGCACGCACCGACAGGACGCGGTCACCGCGCACCAGAAAAAGCACCGGCGCCGACGTGTCCTGGAACTGGCCCAGAT
>JACZJV010000022.1 GCA_014860355.1 Burkholderiales bacterium
CCCGCGAACTCAACGCCACGCTAGTCAACGAACTCAAGGCCCTGCTCGGCGAGCGCGCCACCACGGCACGCGGCATCCGCGACCAGCACGGCAAGGACGAGTCCTACTTTCCTTACGCGGCGCCCGACGCCGTGGTGTTCCCGCGCACCACCGAAGAGGTGCGCGATATCGTCAATGCCTGCCGCCGCCACCGGATTGCGCTGATCCCCTATGGCGTCGGCACTTCGCTCGAAGGCCATATCCTGGCGGTGAAAGGCGGGGTTTGCGTCGACATGAGCCAGATGAACCAGGTGCTCGCAGTGCATGAAGCGGACCTCGACGCCGTGGTGCAGGCGGGCGTCACGCGCAAGCAGCTGAACGAGCACATCCGCCACACCGGACTGTTCTTTCCGATCGACCCGGGCGCCGACGCCACCATAGGCGGGATGACGGCGACGCGCGCCTCCGGCACCAACGCGGTACGCTACGGCACCATGCGCGAGAACGTGATTTCGCTCACGGTGGTCCTCGCCGACGGGCGCATTATCAAGACTGCGCGGCGCGCGAAAAAGTCCGCTGCCGGCTACGACCTGACGCGCCTGTTCGTCGGTTCGGAGGGCACCCTGGGCATCATCACCGAAATCACGGTGAGGCTGTACGCGGTGCAGGAGGCGATGTCGGCTGCGGTGTGCGCGTTCGATTCGATCGACGGTTGCACCAGGACGGTGATCCAGACCATACAGGCGGGCGTGCCGATAGCGCGCTGCGAGATCGTCGATGCGACTGCGATCGATTGCATCAACAAGTACAGCAAGACCGGCTACCGCGTCGCGCCGACCCTGTTCTTCGAGTTCCACGGCACGCAGGCGAGCGTGGTGGAACAGGCCGAGGCCGTGCAGGAGATCGCGAGGGAGAACGGAGGCAGGGATTTCCAGTGGGCGACCCGCGCGGAGGAGCGCACCAAACTGTGGGAGGCGCGGCACAACGCCTACTTTGCCTGCCTCCAGCTGCGGCCGGGCAGCCGGGGAATTTCGACCGACGTGTGCGTGCCGATCTCGCGCCTGGCCGAATGCGTGTCGGAAACCATGAAGGACGTGGCGGACTATCTGTGTCCGGTGCCGCTGCTCGGGCACGTCGGCGACGGCAATTTTCACCTGATCTTCCTGGTCGATCCGGCCAAGCCGGAGGAGCTGGAACTGGCGAAGTCGTTCAACAAGCGTCTGGTACAGCGCGCGCTCGCAATGGAAGGCACCTGCACCGGGGAGCACGGCATAGGCCTGGGAAAACAGGGCTGGCTGCGCGAGGAGCTCGGCGAGGCGGTTGACCTGATGCAGGATATCAAGCGCCTGTTCGACCCGGAGGACCTGATGAATCCGGGCAAAGTGGTGCCGCTGTAGACAGGCACTTTCTTTCGCGTCTCAATTTCTGTCAAATTCCTGGCACGGCCATTGCGCGCTCCGCGCGCCAACCTTGATTCCTGGACGGATAAACCCCATCCGTCCGGGAATCAAGCTTCTGAATAAAGGCAGGGTCCGATTGAATTCGCTTTTCTTCAAGATCGTCTATTGCGCACGGATGCGCTTTTCATCCGTGCGCAATAGACGATCCGCGCGGACGGGCCGCCGTCCGCGCAAGTGCGAACGACATCTCATTGACGAGCGCCGCAGTTTGTTCTCTACACTTTCAGGAAGTGCTCGCGGTAGTACTTGAGTTCCTCTATCGACTCGTAGATGTCGGCCAGCGCCTCGTGCTTGCCGTGCTTCGTCAGTCCCTTGGCCAGTTCCGGTTTCCAGCGCTTCACCAGTTCCTTCAGCGTGCTGACATCGAGGTTGCGATAGTGGAAATAGGCCTCCAGTCGCGGCATGTGGCGCGCCAGGAACCTGCGGTCCTGGCAGATGGAATTGCCGCATATCGGCGAAGTCCTGATCGGCAGGTGCTGGGCGAGGAAATCCAGGTACCGCTGCTCGACCTCCGCCTCGGCCAGGGTCGAGGCCTTGACCTTGGCGATCAGGCCGGAACGCGCGTGCATGGATTTGTTCCAGTCGTCCATCGCGTCGAGCACGCTGCCGGCCTGATGCACGACCAGAACCGGCGACTCGGCGACAGCGTTCAATTGCGAGTCCGTGACCACGATGGCGATCTCGATAATTCTGTCGCGATCGGGATCTAAACCGGTCATCTCCATGTCCAACCACGCGAGATTGTTCTGATCCTGGGGCATGCTGCCGGTATTTTCCGCGTTAATTGAATGAAGGGCTTTATTGTGTCATATTTGAGCCAGATGCAGACTTTTACCGCCGTTTTCCTTGCCGCGCTCGCACTCACCGTGGGCCTGCGCCTGTGGCTGGCCCGGCGCCACATCCGGCATATCGCGCGCTGCCGCGATCAGGTTCCCGCGGACTTCTCCGAACACATCGGCCTCGATGCGCACCAGAAGGCGGCCGATTACAGCAGCGACAAAACGCGCCTGGGCATGTTCGATCTGGCAGTAGGCGCGCTGCTCCTGCTGGTGCTTACCCTGGGCGGCGCGCTGCAGGGGCTGCACGACGCATGGCTGCGCGCCTTCGATTCCGGCAGCCATGCTCACGGCATCGCCCTCATAGTCAGCGTCGCCCTGATATCCGGGCTGATCGATCTGCCGCTGTCGCTGTATCGCACTTTCGTAATCGAGGCGCGCTTCGGTTTCAACAAGATGACCCTGGGGCTATTCTTCGCCGATCTCGCCAAGCAGACGCTGCTCGGCGCCGTGCTGGGGCTGCCCCTGCTGCTGTGCGTACTATGGCTGATGCAACGCATGGGCGAGCAATGGTGGTTGTATGTCTGGGTCACCTGGATCGGGTTCAATCTGCTGGTGCTCACCGTCTACCCAACCCTGATCGCACCGCTGTTCAACAAGTTTTCGCCGCTAGAGGACGCAGGCCTGAAGGCGCGCATCGAGGCGCTGCTGGCCAAGTGCGGCTTCAAGGCACGGGGCGTGTATGTGATGGACAGCTCCCGGCGCTCCAGCCATGGCAACGCGTATTTCACCGGATTTGGCGCATCCAAGCGCATCGTGCTGTTCGATACGCTGATTGCGCGCCTGGCGCCGGCGGAGATCGAAGCGGTGCTCGCGCACGAACTGGGACATTTCAGGCACCATCATGTATGGAAGCGCATGGCAGCTCTGTTTGCCATGAGCCTGGGTTTTCTCTGGCTGCTCGGTTACGCGATGAAACAGGATTGGTTCTACGCCGGTCTCAACGTGCATGCGCATTCGACCGCGCTCGCGCTGCTGCTGTTCTTCCTGGTGGTGCCGGTATTCACCTTTGTTCTGCATCCGCTCACCAGCCTGTACTCGCGCAAGCACGAATACGAAGCCGACGCCTATGCGGCCCGCCACGCCAGTGCAGCCGACCTGATACGCGCGTTGGTAAAGCTGTACCAGGACAATGCCGCCACGCTTACGCCCGATCCGCTGTACTCGGCGTTTTACGATTCTCACCCGCCGGCGCTCGCGCGCATTGCCCGGCTGCAAGGTGCCCGGATGCAGGCGCAAGCGCAACCGGCGTGAACATGATCGAGGCCCTTTGCCGGATCTGACGCTCGCCGGCCAGGTGATCGCCGCTTACGGCCGCCACTATCTTGTTGAAACCGGCGACGGCAAGCGCTACGCCTGTTTTCCGCGCGGCAAGAAAAGCGCCGTTGCCTGCGGCGACCGCGTGAAGTTCGCGCAAACCGCGCAAGAGCAGGGCGTCATCGAGGCCGTGCAGGCGCGCTCCACCTTGTACTCGCGTTCCGCCGCGCACCGGCAGAAGCTGATCGCAGCCAATGTATCGCAGCTCGCGATCGTGGTTGCCGCCGAACCCAGCTTCAGCGAGGAGTTGATCAACCGCTGTCTGGTGGCCGCCGAATATCAGAACATGCACGTGCTGATCCTGCTCAACAAATGCGACCTGAAGGAGGCCGCGGCTGCGGCGCTGGCACGGCTCGAACCCTATTCCCGGGCGGGCTATCGCGTGATCCAGCTGTCGGCGCTGGAGGGCGCCGATGCGCTGCGCCCGCTGCTCGCGCTGCAGTCGACGGTGCTGGTGGGGCAATCAGGCATGGGCAAGTCCACCATCATCAACGCACTCCTGCCCGAGGCGCAGGTTGCCACCAGGGAAATCTCCGCCTTTCTGGCTTCCGGCCGCCACACCACGACCCAGGCGCGGATGCACCGGCTGGACGCCGACAGCAATCTCATCGATTGCCCCGGCCTGCAGGAATTCGGCCTGCATCACCTGTCGCAGCAGGATATCGAATCGGGGTTCGTCGAATTCCGCAGCTTACTCGGGCAGTGCCGCTTTCAAAACTGCCGCCACCTGAGCGAACCGGGTTGCGCGCTTAGCCGCGCTGCTGCAGAAGGGGCGATACACCCGCGCCGGCTGGACATGTTCCGCCGCATTTGCCGCGCCGAATCCGTCTAGGGATCGACGTGCATCTGCTCTACAGCTCGCTCAAGCTGCTCGAGGTTCACCATTTGAAGAACCTGCTCGAGGCCGAAGGCATCCGCTGCCAGATCAGAAATGAGCTGCTCAGCCGACTTGCCGGAGAAATCCCGTTCACCGAATGCGCTCCCGAACTGTGGCTGCTGGACGATTGCGATCTGGAACGGGCCCGGCGCGTCGTGAGCGATTTCGGCCGCGCCCCCGTCCCCAGGCCGCCCTGGCGGTGTCCGGCCTGCGGCGAGGCGCTGGAAGGCCAGTTCAGCGCCTGCTGGCATTGTGGCGCGCCGCGCCCGGAGAGCTGAGACAGCGTTTTCGCAATTGCACGTCCGGCGCAGCGACATCGGCCGCACCGCCTGCTTTTCATTTCGTCTGCGGGCGACTAATATGAATGCGGCCACGCTTCGATACTGCTGACAAAGGAGATCCCGGTGCTGGAACTCAAGGTGAACGGTCGCATTCACAGCGTCGACGTCGAACCGGAGATGCCCTTGCTCTGGGTTTTGCGTGACCATCTGAACCTCCACGGCGCCAAGTACGGCTGCGGTATCTCACTTTGCGGCGCCTGTACGGTGCACGTCGACGGTGTGGCGGTACGCTCCTGCTCGCTGCCTGTGGCCAGCGTGGCGCACAAGGAGATCGTCACCATCGAAGGGCTGTCGCAGCACGGGCTGCATCGCATCCAGCAGGCCTGGATCGAGAACCAGGTTCCCCAGTGCGGCTACTGCCAGACCGGCATGATCATGACGGCCGCGGCCTTGCTCGCGAAAAATCCGCAGCCCACGGATGCAGACATAGACGCGACCATGACGAATCTGTGCCGCTGCGGCACCTACGCGCGGGTGAGACAGGCCATTCATTCCGCTGCCGGGGCGCCCGCCACGCGCGCGAACGCCGCGAAATCCTGAGGAACGCGGCCATGGCCTTCATCTTGAGTCGCAGGCAGTTTCTCAAAGCCTCTGCCGCTGTGGGCGGAGGCCTCGCCCTCGAATTCAGTTTTCCGTTGAGCAGTGCGGATGCCGAGGGCGCCACCGGCACCACCGAGGTGAATGCCTGGGTGGTGATCCATACCGACGAGCGCGTCGTCGTGCGTATCGCCCGCTCCGAAATGGGCCAGGGCAGCTATACCGCGCTGGCACAGCTCGTTGCCGAGGAACTCGAATGCGACTGGTCGAAGGTGAGCGCGGAATTCGCCTCGCCCAACGAGCACATCCGCAGAAACCGCATCTGGGGTTCCATGTCCACCGGCGGCAGCAACGGCGTGCGCTCGTCGCAGGACTATGTGCGCAAAGCCGGCGCCGGCGCGCGCGCGATGCTGGTGCAGGCCGCCGCCGCCCGCTGGGACGTGCCGGTACGCGAGTGCACTGTGGCGAGAGGCGTCATATCGCACCGCCCGACGCTGAGAACGCTGCGCTACGGGCAGGTCGCGGCCGCCGCAGCGCAACTCGCTCCGCCTGCGCAGGTGAAACTGCGCGACGCCAGTGACTGGACCATCGCCGGAAAACCCGTGCAGCGCCTCGACATCCCCGACAAGGTGCGCGGAAAGCCGGTGTTCGGCGTCGATGTCGCGCTGCCCGGAATGCTGCACGCTTCCATCGCGCAATGTCCGGTGTTCGGCGGCAAGCTGAAGTCCGTCGATGCGCACGCCGCCGAGAAAATGCGCGGCGTGAAGAAAGTGCTGCGCGAGGATGGCTACGTTGCGGTCGTCGCCGACAGCTGGTGGCGCGCGAACGAGGCGCTGAAGAAGCTAGACATCGAGTGGGACCCGGGCGCCAATGGCAGTGCGTCCAACGAGTCGATTGCCGCGATGCTGCGCGAGGGCCTGGCCGACCCCGGCCTGCCGCAGGCGCGCAAGCAGGGGGACGTGGGGGCGGCGCTCGCGTCCGCGGCCACGGTGATCGAAGCCGAATACCACTCGCCCTACCTCAATCACGCTACCCTGGAGCCGCAGACCTGCACCGCCTGGTTCAGGCCGGACGGTTTCCTCGAAGTATGGACCTCCACGCAAAATGCAGAGGCCTCCATGGCGGCCGCAGCCAAGGCCGCGGGACTGCCGCTGGAACAGGTTGAAGTGCACAAGATGATGCTCGGCGGCGGCTTCGGCCGCCGTGGCGCGCCGCAGGATTTCGTGACCCAGGGGGTGACCATTGCCAAGGCGATGCGCGGGACCCCGGTGAAAATGATGTGGTCGCGCGAGGAGGACATGCAGCACGGCTACTATCGTCCGGCGAGCTTGGTGCGCATGAAAGCCGGTCTGTCCGCGCAGGGCAAACTCGTCGCCCTGCACGCGCGCATCGCCTGCCCGTCGATTCTCGCCGTGCTGCAGCCCGGAAGAAACACCTCGGGGGTCGATTTCACAGCGGTGCGCACGCTGAGCGACATGCCCTATACGGTGCCGCACCAGCAGATCGACTATGCGATGCGTAACGGTCATGTCCCGGTCGGCTTCTGGCGCGCACCCGGGCAGCAGAACGGCTTTTACCGCGAGTGTTTCATCGATGAACTGGCGGCTGCCGCCGGCAAGGACCCGGTCGAATTCCGCCTGGGAATGCTGAACGAGGGCGACAAGAACCGGCTCGTACTCGAAGCGGCAACCAGGGCCGCTGGCTGGGGGACGCCGCTCGCGTCCGATGTGCATCGCGGCGTCGCGCTCGTCAACGGCTTCGGCAGCTATGCCGCCATCGTGGCCGAGGTGTCGGTGAGCGCGAAAGGTGAACTCAAGGTGCACCGCATCGTCCTCGCCATCGACTCCGGCTACGTCGTCAATCCGGATACCTGCCGCGCGCAGGCCGAGAGTAATGTGGTCTACGGCCTGGGCAGCATTCTTTACCAGGAAAACAATGTGAAGGACGGTCGCATCGTGGAATCGAATTTCCACGATTTCCGCCTGCCGCAGATATCCGAGATGCCGAAGGTCGAAACCGTGCTCGTGCCCACCGGCGGCTTCTGGGGCGGGCACGGTGAACCAGGGATCCTCCCTTTGACCGCCGCCGTGTGCAATGCAATCTTCGCTGCCACCGGCAAGCGCATCCGTTCGCTGCCCCTCACGCATCACGACCTTCGCAAGGTGTGACAGTTCCGCATTGCGATGTTTCGGCGCCGGATCGGAACTACTGCCCGCGCGCGCTGCTAGCTCAGCGCCGTCGCAATTGCGAGCAGCAGCAAAATAAGCAGGATTACGACCAGCGCGCGCCATACCAGGCCGATGGTGCTGTCGAGAAAACCGACGTCGGCGTCGTCCCCGATGCCCATTTCCGGCCGGTCGGCCGGACTCGCCTCCGACAGGAACGGCATGCCCAGCCGCACACCCATGGCGCCGGCGCCGCTGGCGAGTACGACGCCCAGCGACGGGTCCGGCCATTTCGCCGCCTGCGCGCGCCAGCAATACGCCGCATCCTCGAAGTCGCCGACGACGGCAAAGGCGATGCCGGTCACTCGCGCCGGGGCCCATTCGAGCAGGCGGAACACCCGGCCGGCGAAGTCGCCGAACGCAGCCAACTCGGCTTCGCCGCGTTCAGCCCAACGCTGGTGCAAGAACGATGACATGCGGTAGAGGATCGCTCCGACCGGCCCGGGCAGGAGCACGAACCAGAACACTACCGCGAATACGTGCCGGTACGACGCGATCAGCGCTTCTTCGATGGTAAGGCGGATCACCTCCTCCGCATTCAGCCGCTCGCAACTTGCGCCGCGCCACTCCCCCAGGATCGCACGCGCCTCGTCCAGGTCACCACTTTTAAGCGCCCAGTGGATGTCGGTAAAATAGTGGCTCACATGGCGAAAACCCATGGTCACGTAAAGTATGAGCACATTGAAGGCCACGGCCAAGAGCGGCGATACGCGATAGAGCAGGTAATAGGCCACGAGCGCCAACAGCATTGCCGGCACCACGCCCAGCACCCAGGCGATTATTCCATGCGATCGCTCGCCCGCATTGAAATGCTGCTGCAGGAAGTCGGCGAAACGCTCGGCCTGCGACACCAGGCTCTTGCGATCCGCGAGCGGTCGCCACTGCTCGAGCAGCAGGGCAATTATCAGTGAAATAAGGCTCATCGGGGATGCGGGACTCGTGCGCGGCTCGCGCTGAACTGCAAGCGACATATTATACGCACTCCGCCAGTCCAAACGCAGAGCGGGGAAGTCCGTGGCGATCATGAAGAGGCCTGCCCTCGCAATCACCCCACCCTTCGCTTACGGTAAGGCCGTGCCACTGCAGAAAACGGACAGGGTGCTGCTGCCTGCGCCGCGGGGCATGCCGCTGTTCGACGCAGCCGCGAAGTCGACGCCGCAATGACAGGAGGCCGAACGCCTGCTGCATGAGTACGAGAACGACCTCGACACCAGCGCGCAGATTCGGAACCGCCGGGATCGCCCCCGGGCTCAAGAAAACTTCAGGGCAGGCGTCCTCAGCTTCGAAGGCGCATTAGGTCGTTAGGAAAGCATAGAAATTCATCAGCATCCCGGCCGTCGCCCCCCAGATATAGCGCTGTTCATAGGGCATGGCATAGTAATGCCGGGTGCGGCCCTGGTGCTGCAGGGTGTTGCGCTGGTGGTTGCCCGGATCGAGAAAAAACGCCAAGGGCACCTCGAATGCTTCCGCCACCTCGAACGCGTCCAGACTCAACTCCGGCGGTGTACTCACCAGTCCGACCACCGGCGTGACCCGGTAGCCGGTGACTGTCGTGTACTCGGGCAACAAACCCAGCACTTCGACATGAGAATGCGGCAGACCGATTTCTTCGTATGTTTCGCGCAGTGCCGTCGCCGCGGGCGATTCGTCGTGGGCTTCGCTGCGCCCCCCCGGAAAGCTGATTTGGCCGGCGTGGTCGTACAGGTGGTCGGTACGCTGGGTTAGCAGGATGGTAAGACCCGTCTCACGCCGCACCACCGGCACCAGCACTGCCGCGGGTCGCAATGCCTCGGTCTGGCGCCACAGATGACCGTCTCCGGTGGCAATCGGCGCGACGACGGTGCCGTCGGCAAAGCGCTGGCGCAGCCAGGCTTCGGAAGCGTAGCTGTTCAATTCCTTCAGATAGCTTGTGTCTGATGCCATAGTCCGATTGTAGTCCGAATCGCGCATGCACCCGGCAGCATCGCCCGCCGGCGCCGGCCGCGAACAGGATGCTTCGCACAAGCCTGCGCGCACTTCAAAAAAATGCCGCGGCGTGCCGCGGCATTTTTCCCCGCAACCCGGAGTGCTCCGGGACGCAGGACTCTACGGGTTCACTTCAAGCCGGGTGGATATCGCCTGCGGGGACTGCCGTTCGCGCGCATCCCCTCATGCCCCTTAAATCAGAGTCCATTTCGGCAATCCTGAAATGGACTCCAGCCACGCATTACTTGATCGCCTGCAACTTGTCGTAGACGTCCTTCGGCCAGGGCAGCTGGCCGCCGTCAGGCAATTTGCCTTCCTTGTAGTATTTTTGCACCGCGGCGATAAAAGGCTTGCGATCGACCTTGACCACCGTATTGCCGCGTTTGCTGAACTCGACCGCCAGCTTCTTCTCCGATTCTATGATTCCGGCCGTGGCGCGCGCCGCGGCCTCGCGGTAGACGTCGGTGAAAATCTTCTTGTCGGCGTCAGACAGCTTGGCCCACAGCGGCGCGCCGATGATGGTCAGAAGCGCGTCGGTGATGTGCCCGGTGAGGTTGATGTGCGTCTGCACCTCGTAGAATTTCTTGGCCTCGATGGTCGGCAGCGGGTTTTCCTGCGCGTCTACGGTCTTGTTCTGCAGCGCCAGATACACCTCGGCGAACGCAATCGGGGTCGGGTTCGCCCCGACCGCGCGCGGGAACAGGTTATACAGCGGCGCGTCCGGCACGCGGATTTTCAGGTTCTTCATGTCCGCAGGCGTGTTGATCGCCTTGTTGGACGTGACGTGACGCTCGCCGTAATAAGTGATCGCCACCACCTTGTTGCCGCCGGTCGCCTTGGCGTATCCATTGGACAGCTCGTCGAACAGCTTGGAAGTGGAGAATTTCTTCCAGTGGTTGAAATCGCGGAACATGAACGGAGCGCCGCCTATGTTGATCGGGCCGTAGTTGCGGCCGGCGAACAACTGGCCGGTGTAAATCATGTCAACGGTTCCGAGCGTGAGACCCTGGTTGATATCGCTTTCCTTCCCCAGTTGCGACGCCGGGAACACCTCCACGCTATAGCGGTTCTTGGTGCGCTTGGCGATTTCCTCCGCCGCCCACACCGCGGCAGCGTGATAGGGTTCCGATACCTCGTAGACGTGCGCGAACTTCAGTTTGGTCTGCGCAATGGCGCCGCCGCTAGCGGCAATGGCCAGGGCAAAAGCCGCGGCCAGGCACTTGAGCTTCATATGTCTTATCCCCTTTTGATTTGATGCACGCCTGAATTTGCGCCGGCGGAATTGCCGGCGCTGGATACAACCAGAATAAAAAAACAATCGGCCGACAGTACGCCAAAATCCATCTTCACAAAGCCCAGCGCCGCTACTGGATCACCGATCTGGGCGTGGCCAGCAGGCGGGTCACCTGGATCTTTTCCCGAATGATCATGCCGTCGTTGACCGGCTTGATCTCGTTGATCCAGGTCGGGCTCTCGTACATCTCGGCATACAAGCGCTGGCGCTCCTGCTCGCTGTCGAAGCGGCGCAGCCACACGTACAGATCCGGGTCTTCCTCGGAGATGAAGCTGCCGAGTACCGTCACACCCAACGACACCTGGTAGGGAATGATCTTCTCTTCCATCCATTTGACCCAGCGCTCGCGCTGGCCGGGTTTCATCCGGTACTGGCGCAGTTCGAATATCATCTGCCCTCCCGCTTCCCGCGCCTAGGGGATCAGTATCGTCGACCCGGTGGTCTTGCTCGCTTCCAGATCGCGGTGCGCCTGCACGGCGTCCTTGAGCGCGTAGCGCTGCCGCACCTCGATTTTCACCTTGCCCGACAAAACCATGTCGAACAAGTCCTTGGCCGAGGCCACGAGGTCTTCGCGCTTGGCAGTGTAGTGCACCATGCTCGGACGCGTGAAAAACAGCGAACCGCGCGAGGCGAGCATGCCCGAGTCGAAGGCCGGGACCGGACCGGAAGCGTTGCCGAAGCTGACCATCATGCCCATCGGGCGCAGGCAGTCGAGCGACCCGACAAACGTATCCTTGCCGATCGAGTCGTACACCACCGGCAATAGAGCGCCGCCGGTGATTTCCTTCACCCGCTCGGTGAAGTTCTCGCGCGTGTAGACGATGGCGTGGTCACAGCCGTGCGCCTTCGCCAGCGCCGCCTTCTCGTCCGAGCCGACAGTGCCGATCACCGTGGCGCCGAGCGCCTTGGCCCACTGGCAGGCGATCAGGCCCACACCGCCCGCTGCCGCGTGGATGAGTATGGTGTCGCCGGCTTGGACTTTGTAGGTGCGCTTGAGCAGGTACTGCGTGGTCATGCCCTGCAGCATCATCGCCGCGCCCTGCTCGAATGAAATCCCCTCCGGCAGGTTAACCAGGCGCTCGGCAGCCATGACGCGCGCTTCGGCATATGCGCCGACCGGCGGGGAGGCATAGGCCACGCGGTCGCCCTTCTTGACATTGCTCACACCCTCCCCCACGGCCTCGACCACACCGGCTGCTTCCATGCCTATGCCGCTGGGCATGGCCAGCGGATACATCCCGGAGCGATGATAAACGTCGATGTAATTCAGGCCGCAAGCATGGTGGCGCACGCGCGCCTGGCCCTTGCCGGGTTCGCCCACCTCGACGTCCTCCCACACCATGACTTCGGGACCGCCTTGCTTATTTAATCGAATGGCTTTTGACATGTCCTGTTCCCAACAAAATGTTTTTGACTTCGGAAATTCACCGGCGGGCCGTGCGTAGTCAATCCGGCCGAACCCGAACGCACTGGTATCTTACAACAAAAAATCTGCCGCGATCCGGCTAAGCCCCTATGGTCTCGACCGTCGAGAACGGCGCAGGACCTGCTATTTTGGCTTGGTCTTGGCCGGTGCGGCCTCTACCGGCTTTACGTCTGCTGGCTTGGCCGCGGCGGCGCCCGCTGCCGCCTGCATCATGCTCCACCAGGCGGCGGGATCGGGGAAGGGATTCTTGCCCGCCTGCGCGGCGGCGTCTGCCGGCGCCGACTGCATCGCCTTCATCGCGGTCAGCGTATTCCTTTGCATCTCCAGCCCCTGAATCGACAAGCGCAGCATGTTGAGGTTGAGGTTGAGCCAGTTCTCCACCGATTTCAGGTCGGCAATCTTCTTTTCCACGGCATCTATGTCGAGGGTAGGCGCGACCATGCCCGGCATGGGCAGGCCCATGGGGTTCCACAGCGTCTTCATGAATTCGAACGGATCCGGCAGCGGTTCGGACATGGCGGCACCTCGATACGCAATTGGATTGAAGTGTACGAGTTTAATCCATATTGAGCGACCGGGATCAAATCGGCTGGCTCGGGATCACCGAAACAGCTTGCGAAACGGCCGGTTTGAGGGGGCGGAGGCAGGGGTGCGTTCCCCCTTTTGCCCGCCTACTTCATATTCCGGGAGATGCGGCGCAGAGAAAATCCAGCACGGCATCGCGCTGGAGGTGGGTGTCGCGATAGCCCAGGTCTATCAGGGCCCTGCAATAAGTCTCCTCGAACAGTAGGTAGCTCGCCAGATTGGACCCGCTGCGGTTCATCGCGCCGATGCCGCCCAGCACGAATTTCAGCATCCGCGGCAAGGCCTGCACGTGCCGGCCGGCGATGCGCTCGATCGACTCGCTGGGGGAGATCATCAGCACCTTGATCGGGCGCAGATGTACCCCGGCTTCGCTGCGCTTGTCCTCGGGTATCAGGCTGACCGTCCGGTTGATGCGGTGCAGGCGCTCCAGGTCTACCGCCAGACCATCGAGGAAAATGCTGTTTAGCGCATGGCCTGCGATCTGGGCAATTGAGGGATATATGCTGGAGCGCACACGTGCCGCCTCGGTGTGCTGGCGCCCGGTGCCGATCACCAGCACGCGGTCCGCGCCCAGATGCAGCGCCGGGCTGATCGGCGCGATCTGGCGAATCGAGCCGTCGCCGAAGTATTCCCGATTGAGCTTCACCGCGGGAAAGAGAAAGGGCAGGGCCGAGGAGGCCATGAGGTAATCCACGTTGAGCGTGGTGGCCGCGCCCACGCGCTGGGTGCGCTCCCAGGTCTCCAGGCCGGGGCCGCCCTGGTAGAAGGAAACATTCTCCCCCGAGGAGTAGCCCGATGCGGTGACCGATACGGCATACAGCGCGCCCCTGTCTATGTTCTCCTGAATACGCCCGAAGTCCAGGTTCTTGTCGAGCATCTCGCGTATCGGCGTGTTGTCGAACAGCGACGCCGGGCTGTTGCGTTTGATCCACAGCATCGAGCCGAACCAGCGGGCGCTGGTCTGTAGCATGGACCAGGGATCCGCTTTGTAAACGCGACCCACATGGAAGTTTTCCCACACATCCAGCAGAAAACCCACGCCCCGGCGGAAATCGTCTGCGTAAATGGCAAGCACCGCCGCATTGATGGCGCCGGCGGACGTCCCGCACAAGATAGGAAACGGATTTTTTGCCTGGTCGGGCAGCAGATCGCGGATCGCCTTGAGCACGCCCACCTGGTAGGCTGCGCGCGCGCCGCCGCCAGTGAGAATCAGCCCCGCGCGAGGCTTGGTGCTTTCCATCCGAATGCTGGTGGCTACAGTTCGCTGCGCGCCGCGTTTGCGTCCACCACCGTCAGCGCCGTCATATTGACGATGCGGCGCACCGTAGCCGAGGGAGTGAGAATGTGCACCGGCTTGGCAGATCCGAGCAGGATGGGACCGAGCGCAATGCCGTCGCCCGCAGCCGTCTTGAGCAGATTGAAGGCGATGTTGGCCGCATCCACCGTGGGCATGAGCAGCAGATTGGCCTCGCCTCTGAGGTTCGAATTCGGAAACGCGGCGCGGCGCGTCTCTTCGGAAAGTGCCGCGTCACCGTGCATCTCGCCGTCGATTTCGAGCTCTGGCGCGCGCTCCCGGATCAGTGCCAGCGCCTCGCGCATTTTCCTCGCGGTCGGCCTATCGCTGGTGCCAAAGCTCGAATGCGACAGCAGCGCCGCCTTGGGCGTGATGCCGAAGCGTCGTATCTCCTCCGCCGCCAGCACCGCCATTTCGGCCACCTGCTCCGCGCTGGGATCGAAATTGACGTAGGTGTCGCAGATGAACACCGTGCGCTTGGGCAGCAGCAGCACGTTCATCGTGTAGAAATTCTTCACGCCCGGGCGCAGACCAATCACCTGGTCGACGTAGTGCAGGTGCAGCGCATGCGTGCCGAAGGTGCCGCAAAGCATGCCATCGGCTGCGCCCCGGTGCACCATCATGACGCCGATGAGCGTAAGACGGCGGCGCATCTCGATTTGCGCGTAATGCTGCGACACGCCGCGGCGCGCGGTGAGCCGGTGGTATTCCTCCCAGTATTCGCGGTAGCGCGCGTCGTTCTCCGGATTGATCAGATCGAAATCCGTGCCGGGTTTGATGCGCAGGCCGAAGCGCTCCAGGCGCCGTTCGATCACCGCCGGACGACCGACCAGAATAGGGCGCGCCAGCCGCTCGTCCACAATAACCTGGGTGGCACGCAGGATGCGTTCGTCCTCGCCTTCGGCCAGTACGATGCGGTTCTTTTGCTGCGCCGCCTTGGCCGCGGAGAACACCGGCTTCATCAGCAAGCCCGAGTGGTAGACGAATTCGCTCAGTTGCTGGGCGTAAAGTTCGAAATCGGTGATCGGACGCGTGGCCACGCCCGAGTCCATCGCCGCCTTGGCCACCGCCGGCGCAATCTTGATGATCAGGCGCGGATCGAAAGGCTTTGGAATCAGGTATTCCGGCCCGAACGCGACATTTTGTTCGCCATAGGCTGCAGCGACGATGTCTGACTGCTCGGCCATGGCCAGGTCGGCGATGGCATGCACGCAGGCGAGCTTCATTGCCTCGTTGATGGTGGTCGCGCCCACGTCGAGCGCACCGCGAAAGATGAATGGGAAGCACAGAACGTTATTCACCTGGTTGTGATAGTCGGAGCGGCCGGTGGCGATGACCGCATCCGGCCGGGCCGCTTTGGCCAGTTCGGGCTGGATTTCAGGCTCCGGGTTGGCGAGGGCGAGAATGAGCGGTTTCGGCGCCATCTGCTTCACCATCTCGGGCTTGAGCACCTTGGCCGCTGACAGTCCGAGAAACACATCGGCACCGGCGATGATTTCGCCCAAAGTACGCGCATCGGTCGCCTTCGCGTAGCGCGACTTGTTTGGGTCCATCTCTTCCTTACGCCCGGCGTACACCACGCCCTTGATGTCGGAGACCCAGATGTTTTCCATCTTCATGCCCAGGCTCACCAGGAGGTCGAGGCAGGCCAGCGCCGCGGCGCCCGCACCCGAAACCACGAGCTTGACCTTGGCGATGTCCTTGCCGACAACGCGCAGGCCGTTGAGTATGGCGGCGCCGACGATGATGGAGGTGCCATGCTGGTCGTCGTGGAATACCGGTATTTTCATACGTTCGCGCAGCATCTTCTCGACGTAAAAGCACTCCGGTGCCTTGATGTCTTCGAGATTGATGCCTCCGAATGTCGGCTCAAGCGCAGCGATCACTTCGACCAGCTTGACCGGATCGAGCTCGTTCACCTCGATATCGAAGCAGTCGATGCCGGCGAACTTCTTGAACAGCACCGCCTTGCCTTCCATTACCGGCTTGGATGCGAGCGGGCCTATCGCGCCCAGTCCCAGCACCGCAGTGCCATTGGTGATCACGCCCACCAGGTTACCGCGCGCGGTCAGATTGCGCGCCTCGGCCGGATCGCGCACGATCTCCTCGCACGCGACCGCCACGCCGGGCGTATACGCCATGGAAAGATCGTGTTGATTGATCAGTGCCTTGGTCGCGTTTACCGAAATCTTGCCCGGCTTGGGCAGGCGGTGATAGTCGAGGGCGGCTTTGCGCAGTTGATCTTCCATGATTTTTCCTAGGTAGGGGCCTGCTGTCGGAGGTCGGAATTATAGTCCTGCGATGGTTGGAACGCTAACGCCGGCGGCCGGCCTGGTGCAAGCGGGCAGTTGAACGACGATACCCCCGAAGCGGCAGAAAACCGTTCGGGCCGAGGCCTCCGGCGGTGTCATAATGCAGCCATGTCGCTCGCTCGCAGAATGGCGGAAATCCAGCCCTTCCAGGTAATGGAAATATGGAATCGCGCGAAGGAATTGGAGGCGCAAGGAAGGCATATCGTGCAGATGCAGATCGGCGAACCCGACTTCACTGCACCCGATCCGGTGATCGCCGCTTGCATCGAGGCATTGAAGCAAAACCCGATCCACTACACCTCGGCGCTGGGCATGCCGCGACTGCGCCATGCAATATCGCTGCATTACCGCGAGCGCTATCACCTGGAGGTGCCGGCCTCCCGCATTGCGGTGACGGCCGGTGCGTCTGGCGCACTGTTGATCGCAGCTGGAGTGCTGATCAATCCAGGCGACGAGATCCTGATGCCCGACCCGGCCTATCCGTGCAACCGCCACTTTGTGCGCTTTTTCGAGGGCAGGGTAAAGAGCATCCCGGTCGGAGCGCAAACGCAGTACCAGCTGACGCGTGAGCTGATCGAGGCCAACTGGTCGGAGAAAACGCGCGGTGTCCTCATTGCCTCGCCATCAAATCCCACAGGAACCATGATCGCGCCCGGGGAGATGCGCGCCATCGTCGAGGCGGTGCACGCACGTGGCGGGATGACGATTGTGGACGAGATCTATCAGGGTCTTACCTACGAGAGCGAGTTTGCCAGCGCCCTCGCACATTCTGATCGCATCTTCGTGGTGAACAGTTTCTCCAAGTATTTCAGCATGACCGGCTGGCGTCTGGGCTGGCTGGTGATGCCCGAGGAATGCGTGCGCGAGGTCGAGACCTTTGCCCAGAACGCGTTCATCTGCCCCTCGGCGCCGGCCCAGTACGCCGGCATTGCCGCATTTTCTGCAGAAGCAACGACGATCCTCGAGCAGCGCCGCGACGAATTCAGGCGGCGGCGCGACTTTTTGGTGCCTGCGCTGCGCGAACTGGGATTCTCTATACCGGTGACGCCGCAAGGAGCGTTCTACATCTATGCCGGAATCGAGCGCTTCGCTGCGGACAGCGGAAAGTTCGCCCTGAACTTGCTGGAGGAAGCGGGCGTGGCGATCACGCCGGGAAAGGATTTCGGCGTGAACCAGGCCGAGCGCTATGTGCGCTTCGCCTATACGCGTTCACTGGCTGATTTGGAGGACGGCGTGCGCCGGCTGCGGAAATTTCTGGCCGGCTGAGCGCCGGCAGCCGCCTGGCACAGGTCCGGAACGAGCGCCGCAGGAGCGGCGCCCCGGGGCGCCGCTCGCTACGCGGCGGTCCTTGGCCGGGCGCGCTTGAGCATCAGTTGCATGCGCTGCTTTTCAGCGATCACTTTCTGCGCGTACTGCTGGTTCAGGTCGTCAAAAGCACCGTTGTAAAGCTGCAGACCGGGCATCAATCCGCCGCCGCGGCGCATGG
Organism: Burkholderiales bacterium; assembly: GCA_014860355.1. GTDB lineage: Bacteria > Pseudomonadota > Gammaproteobacteria > Burkholderiales > SG8-39 > 2-12-FULL-64-23. Next base: position 17,935 of record JACZJV010000022.1, read on the forward strand.
CATCCTTGAGTATGCGCGCGCCGACCATGATGTTGGTCATGGGATCGAATACCGCATCCTCGCCGCCGAGCGCGTCGAGTTTGTCCTGATGGTACCTGGGAATCACCTGCATCAGACCCTTGGCGCCCACCACGCTCTCCGCGATCGGATTGAAACGCGATTCGACCGCTATCACCGCCAGGATCAGCAGTGGGTCCACCCCGGTGCGTATGCCAGCCTGGTGCGCTGCTCCAACCAGTTGTTCGGTCGCGTCCTGCGCTACTCTATAGCGGCGCGCGAGATATGCGGCCAGGGTGCGATACTCCGGGTTTTCATTATCGGCAGAAGAAACGAGCAAGGAAATCCCTTCGTGGCGTATGGTTCCCACGGATGCTGCGGGAGCCGATTCGGGTTGGACACCCTCATCCACAGCCGGGCGAGCACCCATCAACAAAGCAATGACCGCGACAGCCCCGAACACCGCCAGGCCGTTATGCAGGAATGCGGTCGAAATAGCGTAGGTCCGCACGGCAAACTGTTTAAGGTTGTCCATGTGCTACCTCCTAACGATTAGAATGCCAAGCTAAAAAAATCTGGATCACGCCATTGCGTGACGCAGTCGTGAGGACGCCCGCCCCCTTATATTAGAGGGAAGCTTGCGCCTGTGCTGCCCAAACGCGCTTGCGCGGCGACGCTCGCGGTCAAGCGAACGCTGCTTGCGACAAGCGGCCTGTCTAAGACTGATACTTCTAAACTCTAGTCACTTGAGACGGCTCGTTAAAGTGCCGTTCGAACTATTAGATACTACGATCAAAACCTGGTTCAGCTGGCAACCGGCTTGGTGGTGGATACAGACGTGATGTAATGCAACAAACAGTATTATATTGAATTTAATTGCTTATGTCAAGGATAACGGCGATGCGATGCTGCATAGCAACAAAATAACCTGATCCTGAAATTGACGGTATTCCAGACTTCAGGCAATCTAGGCACAAGCTTTGGCCCACTCGAGAAACGAACCCGGCCACGTCACCTGCGGTCCCGTAAAAGAAAGCGGGTTGCGCAGCCGGGAACAAATCGGCTTAAGACGAATGTCCGCGGTACAGCCTTCGCTTGCGCTGGGGCTGACCGCGAGACATCCATTCCTGCTAAGGCCTTGAGCCTGTCGGGAAAGGCCAGGCTGCTGCCGGATTCAGGGCGGTTTTCGCCCCTGGCGTCGCCGCAGTTGATGAGACTACTGGAGCCATCATCGAACGTGCTGCCGGCTTCGCCGGTTTCACGGCAGGTTTAGCCTTTTTTTTTGCCGCTTTCTTTTTGGCGGCTGGCTTCTTGGCCTTCTTTTTAGCGGGCTTTTTCTTGGCCGCCTTTTTTTTTGCAGGTTTTTTCTTGGCGGCCTTTTTCTTGGCCGCTTTCTTTTTTGCAGGCTTCTTAGCTACTGCCCTCTT
>JACZJV010000008.1 GCA_014860355.1 Burkholderiales bacterium
CACCATCAGTACCGCTGCCGATCCGCTGGATCCCACGGACAACCTGCGCATCTCGCCGACTGCGGCAGTATGCTCCTCGTGCCACGATACTGCAGTGGCGCAACTGCACATGGAGGACAGTTTCAATGGTGGAGTCTTTTCAGCGACCCAGGCTGCGATCAGCGCGGGCACTCAGGAGGCTTGTTCTTTCTGCCACGGCGCGGGTAAGGTACTCGACGTCAAGACCGTCCACGGCGTGAACTAAGCGCGGGATCAAAAAACCATGGCTCTCGGACAGACAACGATGACTATCAAGAAACTCCTACTTGCCGCGCTGCTGTCCGGATTTGCGTTTGGCGCAGCCGCTGCGGATAAACCCGCCGAAAAGGCAGCCGAGCCTGCGCCGCCGCCCAGCATGGGGACGGAGTACACCGATGCGGGCGCAGACACCTGCCTCATGTGCCACATCGAAGGCGGCGATTTTCCGGTGTTCGCGATCTTCAAGACCAAGCATGCCAATCGCGCCGACAAGCGCACGCCTTTTGCGGGCCTGCAATGCGAGGCCTGCCACGGGCCGGGCAAAAAGCACGCCGATGCCGGCGGCGGCCCGGACGGCATCAACAGCTTCGAGTCCACGTCCTTCCTGACGCCGCAGCAGCGCAACAAGTTCTGCCTGGAATGCCACGAGAACAGTACGCGCATCGGCTGGCACGCGAGCACGCACGACGCCAACAACGTCGCCTGCAGCGATTGCCACAAGATCCACGCCGAGCGCGACCCGGTGCTGGCGACGGTCACCCAGCCCGAGGTCTGTTACAAATGCCACCGCAAGGAACGCGCGGATTTCGCCAAGCCCTCGGTGCACCCGGTACGCTTTGGCAAGATGAGCTGCAGCGACTGCCACAGCCCGCATGGTTCGACCAGCACCGGCATGCTGGTCAAACCGACGGTGAACCAGACCTGCTACACCTGCCACGCGGAAAAGCGCGGCCCCTTCCTCTGGGAGCACGCCCCGGTGGCGGAAGACTGCACCTTGTGCCATCACCCGCACGGCTCGGTCAACCAGGCAAGGTTGAAGAAGAATCCGCCGTTGCTGTGCCAGCAATGCCATTCGGTGGCAGGCCATCCTGCCGTTGCGTACACGCCCGCGGGCCTGCCCGGCGGCAGCGGCGCCGGACAGGCTTTCCTGCTGGCCGGGAGCTGCCTCAATTGCCATTCGCAGATCCACGGCTCGAACCATCCGTCCGGCGCCAAGCTGATGCGCTAGGCCGAGCACACAAGTACCGGTGACGCGACAAACAGACCACAGGACTAGAAGATGAAGACCTCGAATCAACTGCTACTGCTAGGCATGCTTTCGGCGCTGTCCCCGGCTGCGGCGGCGGACGGCACCATACCGGCAGGCGTCGATATCTCGAAGTGGAAATGCGAGTCCTGCAAATTCGAAAAAGGGACCAGTGGTACGGTGGACGTAGGTGCAGGTTCGGTTTCGGACAAATCGGCCGAATTCGGCCAGTACAACGGGCTCTACGAAAAGGGCGGGTATTTCATCGGCGACGCCGATGTGCGCTCGCGCGGCGAGGACGGGGCTTACTGGAATCTCAATGCCTCGAATCTGGGACTGGATACCCGCTCCGTCGATGCCGAAGGCGGAAAGCAGGGCAGTTACAAGCTGCGTTTGAAGTACGACGAGACGCCGCACCGCATCTGGGACGGCGCGCAGACGCCGTTTTCAGGCGCGGGTGGCGCATCGCTGACCCTGCCCGCAGGCTTTGCCGCGGGCACCACGGGTGCCATGCCCCTGGCGGGCGCGATGCAATCGGTGGATCTGTACACCCAAAGGAATCAGCTCGGGGTGGGCGCGTCCTGGGTGCGCAGCAAGGAATGGGAATACGGAATCAACGTGCGCCACGAAACCCGCGAGGGCAACATTCTGCGCACCGGCGGCGCGTTCTTCGTCAACACGGCGCAGCTGGTCGATCCGGTGGACTATGTCACCGACCAGGTGGACGCTTCAGCCTCCTATTCGGGCAAGAAGTTTCAGTTGAAGCTCGCCTACTACGGGTCGAAGTTCAGCAACGGCAATCACTCTCTGACCTGGCAAGACCCCTATACGCCGGTCAACGGCGAAACCATGGGCCAGCTCGCGCTGCCGCCCGACAACCAGTTCCACCAGATCCAGGCCTCGGGCGGATACCAGTTCGGCGACAAGACCCGCGGCAGCGCCGACATCGCTTTCGGCCGCATGACGCAGAACGACAATTTCCTTCCGTCCACGCTGAATGCGACGCTGGCCGTCCCGGGTCTGCCCGGATCTTCGCTGAACGCGCGCGCGGCGACCCTGGACGCCAATCTGAAACTCAGTTCCGCGGTCACGGACAAGCTGCGCCTCAGCGCGGCCTACGTGTACAGCGATCGCGACAACCAGACCTCGCAGGCGGCTTACCCTTCGGTGGCCACCGACATGTTCGTAGGCACGGCCAGGACCAATCTGCCCTACAGCTACACTCAGGACAAGCTGAAGCTCAGCGCCGATTACCGCGCCTCGGCGCGGCTGCGGGGCTCGGTCGGCGCGGATTTCGATACGCACAAGCGCAGCTATCAGGATGTCGACAAGACGAGCGAGGACACGCTCTGGGGCAAACTCAGTTCGCGCGTCACCGACAAGATCGATTTGACGCTGAAGCTGGCGCAGGGCGAGCGCAGGTTCTCCGGCACCTACCAGGTCGTCCCCGAGATCACCCCGCCGGAAAATCCGCTGCTGCGCAGGTTCAATATGGCCAATCGCACGCGCGAAACCGCCGGACTGCGCGCCGACTTTGCGCTGATGGAAAACGTCAATTTCGGGCTCGGAGTCGATTCCTCCGACGACAAGTATTCGGATTCGAGCATCGGGCTTACCAGCGCCAGGGATCTGAGTTACAACGGCGATCTCACCGTGGCGTTTTCGGCGCGCACCAGCATGCATTTGTTCGCGAACCGCCAGGAGATCAAGTCGAAACAGGCGGGCAGCCAGGCGTTCTCCTCCCCGGACTGGTTTGGCGAGACCAAGGACACCATCGATTTCTTCGGCCTGGGGCTGAAATACGTGGCGATCCCGGACAAGCTCGATATCGGCGCCGACTACGGATACACCGCCTCGCGCAGCGAAATCAGCGTCAACAACGGCGCCTCGGATCCGTCCTTCCCCAACATCACGACCAAGCTGAACAGCGTGAAACTCTATGCCACGTACCGCATGAAGGAGAACATGTCGCTGCTGGCCGGCTATTGGTACGAGCGCTACGACACCAGGGACTGGATGAGCGAAGGTGTAGGGCCGGCCACCATACCGAACGTACTGACCATGGGGCTGCAGTCGCCGCAGTACAAAGTGAACGTCGTCAGGCTGGCGCTCAGGTACAAGTTCTAGGCGTCACCCTTCAGGCCTAACACCCGCTGTGCTTGTAGGAGAGCTTGTTCGCGAATTCCACCATTCGCGAGCAAGTTCGCCTGGATGATTGAAGTCCGCTTTATGCGAGCAAACCAGCTCCCACCATTGGGTAGAACCGGCGTCAGGCGGCGGTTAAGGTAGGGGCGCGTTTCACCTTCGGCGCACCCGCTTTCCGCGCTTTCCACAGGTCATATCCGGCTTGCTGCGAAATCCACAGGTCGGCGCGCCCGCCGTTTTCCACGCCTAACCACGCTTCCAGGCGCAGCGCCATTTCCGGCGAGATAGCGGCGCGGCCGTTGAGCACGCGAGACAGCGCGGCACGGGTCACCCCCAATTGCGCAGCAGCATCCGTCACGGTCAGGCCCAAGGCAGGCAATACGTCCTCGCGCAAGGTTTCGCCGGGGTGCGGCGGGTTGTGGATTCGCGTCATGTCGAATGCTCCTTAGTGATAGTCGCGGTAATCAATCAACACGGCGTCAGTTCCTGCAAAGGTGAAGGTCATGCGCCAGTTTCCATTCACCCACACCGACCAATGCCCGGTCGAAAGCCGATGCAATTTCCATCCCGGCACGTTCATGTCATCGGCGGACTTGGCAAGGTCAAGTCGGGCCAGTTGCCGTTTCCGTCGCGGCGCATGGTGTGGCTGGATCCCTGCCCGGCTTGCCGTCTCGAAGAATGCTTGCAATCCCTTGTGACGGAACGTCTTGATCATGCATCAATTGAATAGCGTCGCGTTACGGCAGTCAAGCCGAAGCAGTCACCCGGCCGCCGCACGGACCAAGTCAGCGGCTGGTCAGTTCGACCGCAGCGGCGGCTCGTCCATGAGCGCGATCTGCTCGCGCAATTCCAGATCCGGTCCTGCGCCTGTATTGAACAAGGGGGCCAGCCCCCTTGTTTATCCCCCAAGTCAGTGCGCTCAGCTGGACCACAGCGGTGGCTCGTCCATGAGTGCGATCTGCTCGCGCAATTCCAGAATCCTGTCCTGCCAGTAGCGCTGCGTGTTGAACCAGGGGAAGGCGGCGGGGAAGGCGGGGTCGTCCCAGCGCCGTGCGATCCAGGCGGAGTAGTGGATGAGGCGCAGCGTGCGCAGCGCCTCTACCAGATGCAGTTCGCGCGTATCGAAATCGTGGAAATCCTCGTAGCCGGCGAGCAGGTCTGCGAGCTGGCGCACCATGGCGGCGCGATCGCCCGAGAGCAGCATCCACAGGTCCTGCACCGCCGGTCCGGTGCGCGCGTCGTCGAAATCGACGAAATGCGGGCCGTGCGCATCCTCGCTGTCTACCCAGAGCACATTGCCGGCGTGGCAATCGCCGTGCAGCCTGAGCTCCCGCACTGCGCCCGCACGCTCGTAGCAGCGGCGCACGCCTGCGAGCGCCTGCGCCACTACACTGGTCCAGGCTGCGGCCAGATCGGGTGGAATGAAGCCGTGGGCAAGCAGATAGTCGCGCGGCTCGGTGCCGAAGCTCTCCAAATCCAGCGTCGGCCTTGCGCGAAACGGCGCGAGCGCGCCCACAGCGTGGATGCGTCCGATAAAGCGCCCCATCCATTCCAGGGTCTCGCGGTCCTCGAGCTCGGGGGCGCGGCCGCCGCGCTTGGGGTAGACGGCAAAGCGATAGCCGCCGTAGGCATGCAGGGTCTTGCCGCCGGGCGCCTGCGGCGCGACGACGGGAAGTTCGCGTTCGGCGAGTTCGTGCACGAACGCGTGCTCTTCGGCGATCTGGGCGTCGGTCCAGCGCCCCGGACGATAGAACTTCGCCACCACCATCGGCGCCGCCGCCGGACCGGGCTCGTCCTCCAGCCAGATCTGATACACGCGGTTTTCGTAGCTGTTCAGCCCGAGCAGGCGCCCGTCGCCGCGCAATCCTACGCTGTCGAGGGCATCGAGCACGCAGTCGGGGGTGAGCCCGGAGTACGGCGCGCTCCTGTTCTTGGTGTCCATGCGCCCATTGTACGGGCTGGCGAGTGCCGCAGGAGCTGCGCTTACGCGACGACAATAACGAAGCAATAGCGGGAAATCGGCCCGCGGGCGTTCCTGCTATTGCCCGCGGGGGAACGGGGCGCTGGTTCAGGACCCGCCGGTCTTGGGGATGAAGTCCAGCGCGACGCCGTTGTTGCAGTAGCGCAGCCCTGTGGGCTCAGGGCCGTCGTCGAATACATGGCCATGGTGCCCGCCGCAGCGCGCGCAATGGTACTCGGTGCGCGGAAAAAGCAGCTTGAAATCCCGCGCGGTGCCGAAGGCGCCGGGAATGGTGGTGAAAAAACTGGGCCAGCCGGTGCCGCTGTCGAATTTCATGGCGGACGAGAACAAGGGCAGACGGCAACCGATGCATACGAATACGCCCGGGCGCTTCTCCTGGTCGAGCGGGCTCGAACCTGGGGGCTCGGTGCCTTCGTGCCTCAAAACCTTGTAGGCCCCGGGCGAGAGGCGCTGTTTCCATTGCGCATCCGTCAGCGCAAGCGGAGCGCCGCTCACGGCCACGTCCGCGCCCTCGGCCAGCAGGGATTTCCAGTTGTTCTGCAATTCTTCCACCTTTGCCCCTCCTTTTGCGTAGCACGGCCGCGCCAGCCACGACCCGGTGAGCCCCGCCAGGGGCGTCAACGCCAGCATTCTCAGCCAGTTGCGCCTGTCCATCTTCGTCTCCTGTGTGCGTGCGAACTATAACCGATGCGGCGCCGTCGCGACAGCGCATGCCCCCATCGGGCGCGGTCCCCGGCCCGCGCTGCGCGCGCGGGAAGCCGTGTAGAATCGGGACTGAGCAGGAACCGCGAGCCGCGCCCCCCCCCGATGAATTCAGCTTCCGATAACTTAGTCGAAATTACCGACCTCTGGTTCAACTACGGCGAACGCGAAATCCTCAAGGGGATCAACCTCAAGATTCCGCGCGGCAAGGTCGTCGCCATTCTCGGGGCAAGCGGTTGCGGCAAGTCCACCCTGCTGCGCCTGATCGGCGGGCAGGAGAAGCCGGCGCGTGGCTCGGTCAAGGTGGACGGCAAGATCGTGCACGAACTCGACAGCGACAGCCTGTACCAGCTGCGGCGCGAAATGGGCATGATGTTTCAGGCAGGCGGACTGTTCACCGACTTGTCGGTGTATGAAAACATCGCGTTTCCGCTGCGCGAGAACTCCGACCTGCCGGAGGAGCTGATCCGCTCCCTGATCCTGATGAAACTGCACGTGGTCGGGCTGCGCGGCGCGCGCGCGCTCATGCCGAGCGCGCTCTCCGGCGGCATGGCGCGCCGGGTGGCGCTGGCGCGCGCCATCGTGCACGATCCCATGCTGACGATGTACGACGAACCATTTGCGGGCCTGGACCCGATTTCGCTCAACGTCATCGCCGATCTGATCCGCAGTTTGAACGATGCGCTCGGCACTACCTCGATCATCGTCACCTATGACGTGAGCGAATCGCTCAAGCTGGTGGATTACGTGTACGTAATTGCCGACGGCGTAGTCGTCGGCGAAGGCACGCCGGAGCTGATGCTGGCGTCCGACAATCCGGTGGTGCACCAGTTCGTGCACGCAGAGCCCGACGGGCCGATTGCCTTCCACTACCCCGCCCAAGCCATCGGCGTGCAGCTCGGCCTGAAATAGCGCCGCGCCCAACGCAATTTCCACCGGCGGGAAGAACCCGAAATGGCGTGTCGCGCGTGCGCAAACCCGTAGACGCACTGGCGGTGTCGATGATGATCGTGCTGTGCATGTGCTGGGGCTTCCAGCAGATCACGATCAAAGTCGCCGCCGCCGGCATTTCGCCTGTCATGCAGGCGGGGCTGCGCTCGATCATCGCCACCACGCTGCTGCTCGTCTGGGCGCAGCTGCGCGGCATCCGGCTGTTCGCGCGCGACGGCACGCTCGCCGCAGGAACGGTGGCGGGCGCGCTGTTCGCCGCCGAGTTCGTGTTCATCTACGCCGGCCTCGGCCATACCGCGGCTTCGCGCATGGTGGTGTTCATCTACCTCGCGCCCTGCCTCACTGCGCTCGGGCTGCAGTGCTTCGTTCCGGGCGAGCGCCTGAACGCGACACAGTGGTCCGGGGTGGCGCTGGCCTTCCTCGGCGTAGCCCTCGCATTCGCCGATGGATTCAGCACGGCCAGGGGCTCGACCCTGATCGGTGACGCGTTCGGCGTCATCGCGGCGGCGTTGTGGGCGGCGACCACGGTGGTGATCCGCTCGACCAAACTCACTTCTGCCAGCGCGACCAAGACGCTGTTCTACCAGCTCGGCATTTCGGCGATCGTGCTGCCGGTCGCCTCGATACTCGCGGGCGAGCCCGGAATCATCGCGCTCACGCCCATGGTAGTGGCGAGCCTCGCCTATCAGAGCGTGATCGTCGCCTTCGCCAGCTACCTTGCCTGGTTCTGGCTGCTGACGCGCTATCTGGCCGGCAGGCTGGCGGTATTTTCGTTTCTCACGCCGCTGTTCGGCGTCGCCTTCGGCGTGATTTTTCTCTCCGAGCCGCTTTCCGCCGCCTTCGTCGCCGCGGCGCTGCTGGTCGGCGCCGGGATTGTGCTGGTGAACCGGCCGACGAAATAGTGCAAGGATTTTAAGAGCGCAAATACTCTGCTTTTCCAGGGTTGGCAGGTGTGCACCTCTTGGTCTAAACTGCGATTCGTTCTTTGTGGAGGGGGGGCATCATGCAGCTGCGGGAAATACTTAGAATAAAAGGCAACCTGCTGATTACCATCACGCCCGACGGGATGGTCAGCGAAGGGGTCAGCACCATGTCCGAGAAGGACATCGGGTCGCTGGTGGTGATGAACCAGGGGCGCCTGGTGGGCATGCTGACCTTCAGGGAAGTCCTGCAGGCGCTGCACAAGAACAAAGGCTCGATCCAGGGCGTGCGCGTGGACGCGGTGATGGAGAAGAACCCGAGGACCATAGGGCCGGGCGTCGAAGTGGACGAGCTGCGCAGCGTGATGCTCGAGCACCACATCCGCTACATGCCGGTGATGGAAGGCGACGAGCTGATCGGCGTGCTTTCGTTTCACGATGTGGCGCGGGCGGTGCTGGAGGAACAGGCGTTCGAGAACCGCATGCTCAAGGGCTATATCAAGGACTCGCCGACTTAGCCGCGCTGTTCTGGGAATTTCGCGCAGACGATTTCTGGCAGCGGGAGCCGGCCTCTGCCTGGGCGCCGGGGGGCTTGCCGCCTGGCGCCATTGGCCGGAGCAGGGTTTCATCAACCCTTGCCGCGCCGGCCTGCCGCAGGCGCTGGCGCGGCACGAGTTGGTGCGCGCAGCCTGGGACGGCCTCGACGCGCGCAAAGTCTGGGACAGCCACTGCCACCTGGCGGGCAACGGCGACTCCGGCGGCGGCATCCGCCTCGGCCCGGCGATGCAGAGCATGCGCAATCCCATGCAGTACGCGCGGCGCCTGTTCTTCACGAACGCGGCTTGCGTGCGGGACGAAACGGGGCAGGTGGATCAAAGCTATGTCGAGCGCATGCGCGCGCTGACGGACGGCATGCCACAGGGGGTAAAGCTATTGCTCCTCGCATTCGACGCGAGCGTCACCACGGCGGGCGCAGTTTTGCGGGAACAGACCAGCCTCTACGTTCCCAATAGTTACGCGGCACAAATCGCTCGGCGCCATGCGCAATCCTTCGAATGGGCAGCCTCGGTGCACCCGTATCGCCGCGACTGCATCGAGCGGCTGGAAGCGGCGGTAGCGCAGGGTGCGCGTGCGCTCAAGTGGCTGCCAGCGACCATGGGCATGGACCCGGCATCCGCGCTTTGCGATCCTTTCTACGCGGCCCTCGCGCGGCTCGATCTGCCGCTGATCACGCATGCGGGGGAGGAACGCGCGCTGCTCGGCGCGGACGCGCAGGAGCTGGGCAATCCACTGCGCCTGCGGCGCGCGCTCGATCACAGCGTGCGCGTCGTGGTGGCGCATTGCGCATCCATGGGCCGGAACCGCGACAGCGACCGCGGCGGGTACGGCCCGGTGGTGGACAATTTCGCGCTGTTCGCGCGCCTGATGGACGAGCCGCGCTACGCGGGGCGGCTCTACGGCGATATCTCCGCCATGACGCAGACCGCGCGCGCCGGAGCGGCTCTTGCCCAGGTGATACAGCGCGAAGACTGGCATGCGCGCTTGCTCAACGGCTCGGACTATCCGCTGCCGGGCGTGTTCCCGCTGTACTCGGTGGGGTATCTGGCGGAACTGGGCTACATCGAAAAAAGCGCGGCGCCGCTTTTCAAGCGGCTGCGCGAGCACAATCCGCTCCTGTTCGAATTCGTGCTCAAGCGCAGCCTGCGCTCAGGCGGCAAGCGCCTGGCCGCCGGGGTATTCGAGACGCGCGCCTTTTTCGACAAGCGGGCCCTGCCCGCCTAGGCTAGGGGTCGCGCAGGCGCGCCCGCGGGCGACCTTCCTGTTTGCCTACTTGCGCGAGGGATAACTCGCGCCCATGCCGGCACGCACGTCCGCCTGAATGCCGTACTGCGGGATGGGGTAGCGCAGGCCGTTCGCCGACAGCGCCTGCATACCCGCGATCGCCTTGGGCAAATAGCGTGGCGGCAGGGCGAGCAACATCTCGTCGTCGAGTACGCCGCCGTAGCGCCGTTCTGCATAGCAGGGTATGGACAGGCTGGGCTCGCCGCTGGCGAGCGCGCGGCCCCAGGAATCGGCGCAAGCCGATTCGCCCACTACGCCCCAGTCGAATTTCTTGTAGCCCGACCATTGCAGGCCGTTGATGAAGATGATCATTTGCCCGGGTGTGGCGTAGATGAGGCAGATGTCCGGCGGATCGAGCCGGCCGCTGGCGAGCGGCGATACCGCCATGGCCTGGTATTTTCCGTGCGGCACCACGTCCATCGCATGCTGGTGCGCCGAGGCGTCGGCTACGGTGGCGAACCACACCCCGGCCATGTGCTTGCCCGACAGCCACTCCTCGTCCTGCGGCGCGAGGCCGATGACCGCGCCGCATTGTGCGCCCACCAGATCCTCCCGCGTAATGCCGACGGTGAAGCCGAGGCGCGCGGCCTGCGCCACGATCTGGTCGGTGGTGTGGATGGCGCTGGGGCGGCGCAGCTTCGGAATGGCCTGCAGGTCCTCGGCGCGCTCGAACAGCTTCATGCCGATGGGCGTGGTCTTCAGGCGCAGCAGCAGATTCAGTTCGTCGACGAGGCCGGGCCAGTCATAGCGCTCCGGCGCTGCGGCAGTGGTGGTTGCGTTCGGCACTGGCGTTTCTCCTTCGCGTTCGGTCTGGCCGGGATTATCGTTATGTTAAACTCGACGCAGCAAATCCGCGAGCGAAAACGATGTCCGGCAACACTCTGGGAAAGCTGTTCTGCGTCACGTCGTTTGGCGAGTCGCACGGCCCCGCCTACGGCTGCGTGGTGGACGGCTGCCCGCCTGGGATGGAACTCTGCGAAGCCGATATCCAGCAGGAGCTCGATCGCAGAAAGCCCGGCACGTCGCGCCATGTGACGCAGCGGCGCGAGGCAGACCGCGTGGAAATCCTCTCGGGCGTATTCGAAGGGCGGACCACCGGCACCGCCATCGGTATGCTGGTGCGCAACGAAGACCAGAAGAGCAAGGATTACGGCAATATCGCCGAGAGCTTCCGCCCCGGGCACGCCGACTACACCTATTGGCAGAAATACGGCATACGCGACTATCGCGGCGGCGGGCGGGCCTCGGCGCGCGAAACCCTGGTGCGGGTTGCCGCCGGCGCCATCGCGAAGAAGTGGCTCAGGGAAAAGTACGGCATCACGGTGCGCGGCTATCTGTCGCAGCTCGGACCCAACACCGTCGCGTTCAAGGACTGGGGCGCAGTCGGGCGCAATCCGTTTTTCGTGCCCGACATGGCGGTGGTGCCCGCGCTCGAGGCGTACATGGACGCGCTGCGCAAGTCCGGCGATTCCTGCGGCGCGAAAGTGACCGTGATCGCGGCGGGCGTACCCGTGGGCTGGGGCGAGCCGGTGTACGACCGGCTCGACGCCGATATCGCCTACGCCATGATGGGTATCAATGCGGTGAAAGGCGTGGAAATCGGCGCGGGTTTCGCCGCGGTCGCGCAAAAGGGCAGCGAACATTCGGACGAACTTACACCGGACGGTTTTCTGAGCAATCACGCCGGTGGCGTCCTCGGCGGCATTTCCACCGGACAGGACCTGTTGGTGAATCTGGCGATCAAACCCACATCGAGCATTCGACTAGCGCGCCGCTCGATCAACAAGAATGGGGAAGCGGTAACGGTGCAGACCCACGGCCGCCATGATCCCTGCGTCGGCATACGCGCCACCCCGATCGCGGAAGCGATGCTGGCGCTGGTGCTCGCCGATCACGCACTCAGGCAGCGCGCGCAGAATGCCGACGTAAGCACGTCGACGCCGAAAATCGCCGCACGCGTACCCGCGTCCGCGGTAGCGGCAAAGTATGCGGCTAAGCCCGTAGACGATCCGGACGCCGAAGAAGCATAGGCGCTGCAGTCCTTCGACGCGCGAGTGCGTCCGGTCGCGGGAAAAAAAGGCCCCCGACAAGCAGGGGCCTGAACATCAGATGCGAGCAAATCGCAGCGCATCCGGGGATGCGCCACCCGATCCGAAGTCCGGGTTCCAATCAGGCAGGGGGAGGAGTTCCCGACCGATTCGAACCCGCGCCGACCCGTAACGGCGGATAAATCCCGGTGCTCGCTCCTGGGCCGGTTGCAGCGGATTCAACAAGATGCCGCCATTGCGCCATGCGGCGCGTTAGGCTACGCCTACGAATGCGGGCATCGCCTTGCGCGCGCATTCCTGATTACTCAATGATCCCGTCCGATGCGCCAGGCGGCTGGGCTAAAGGGTCGGTCTACTTGGTCGCGGTAGTCGTGGTTGTCGGCGGCAGTGCCGGACTGTCCTCATTGGATGAGGCAGCAACCGCCACTGCGACGACCGCGACGGCAGCGGCAATCATGCCCGCCGTGATTCCGCCGGCAGCAGCCCCCGTCGCGCCTCCGGCACCGCTGGACTGTGCGTACGCGCCGCTTGCAAGGAAAATCGAGGCAATCAGAACCGCAAGTGATTTCTTCATTCTTCACCTCCGTCTACCATCGAAACTGGCCGCTCGCCGGCTGTCCCTGCCGCGACGCCTATATGCTCAATATAGTAGGCGCTGTAAGAGAGAACAAGAATAGTCCGAACGGACTGGATCGAAGGGCACGGGCAGTAGCCTGCCGACGCCGGCAAAGTGCGTGCGCGAGTTGCATTCAGGGTCGCGATATGAGCTATCCTCGGCGATTGCGCGCCCGTTCCTGGTTCCTGCTCCATCATCCATAAGCCGTAGCCGATGTCCGTACCGTACTGGCGCCTGTCAGCCTTCTATTTCGCTTACTTTGCCTACGTGGGTACCGCAGCGCCGTATTTCAGCCTGTATCTGGCTTCCCTGGGGCTGGCGGCTGCGCAGATCGGCGTATTGCTCTCGCTCGGCTCGCTGATGCGCGTGATCGCACCGAACTTCTGGGGCTGGGTCGCCGACCGCACGGCGCGGCGCGCGCGCATCATCGCCATCACGCTGGCGTTGGGCGGTGCCTGCTTCGCCGGCTTTTTCTTCGTGCACTCGTTCTGGGGGCTGTTCGCCCTGCTGCTTGCGACCGGCTTTTTCACCAGCGCCTCGATGCCGCTCACCGAGTCGCTGACGATGTCGCATCTGCGCCCGGCGGTCAGCCGCTACGGATCCATCCGCTTGTGGGGATCGGTGGGTTTCATCATCACGGTGACGCTGGTCGGCTACGCGCTCGACGTACTGCCGGTTGCGAGCCTGCTGTGGATGGTGCTGGCGACTTACGCGCTGAGCTGGGTGTGCGCGCTGGCGCTACCCGATGCGCCAGGCGGCGGCGACCATGCCGAGCCCGAGCCGGTGTGGAATATCCTGCGGCGGCCGGAGGTGGCGGCGCTGCTCGGTGCGTGTTTTCTGATGAGCCTGGCGCATGGACCGCAGTATGCCTTTTTCTCGATTTATCTCGTCGACCACGGCTACAGCAAGGCGGCGGTGGGCTGGATGTGGACCGTGGGCGTGGTGGCTGAAATCGGCGTGTTCCTGCTGATGCCGGCGCTGATGCGGCGCTATTCGCTTTCGGCCATCCTGCTCGTTTGTTTCGCGGCGGCGGCGGTGCGCTTTTTGATGATCGGCTGGGGCGTGGACTCCACTGCGGTGCTGTTCGCGGCGCAGTTGCTGCACGGACTGAGTTTCGGTGCGCACCATGCCACCGCGGTCACTGCGATCCACCGCTGGTTCCAGGGGGCGAATCAGGTGCGCGGGCAGGCGATATACCTGTCGGTGTCTTTCGGCGCCGGCGGCGTGCTGGGCAGCGCGCTTTCGGGCCTGGGTTGGGACAGCATAGGTCCCGCGTGGACATTCAGCAGTGCAGCGTTTGCCGCCGTGGCCGGCTATGCGTTGCTGCAATGGAAAGTGCGCCCTGCGCATATCTGAAACGCGGCCGCGCCTCCGCCCCCCTCGGGCGCCGCTATTCAGTTCGATAGTCTGATTCAAACCCCTGTTTTCTGTGGCATAATTTCGTCCTGTTCAAGCCGGTTTGAGACCATGCCGCAGACCCTTTACGACAAGCTTTGGGATAGCCACGTGGTGTACGTCGAAGATGACGGCACGGCGCTGCTCTATATCGACCGGCATCTGGTGCACGAAGTCACCAGCCCGCAGGCGTACGAAGGGCTGCGCCTGGCCGGGCGCAAGCCCTGGCGCGTCGATTCCATCGTCGCCACGGCCGATCACAATACGCCCACTACCGACTGGAACGAAGGCATCAAGGACCCGATTTCGCGTCTGCAGGTGGAAACCCTGGACGCAAACATGCGCGAATACGGTGCCAAGGCGTATTTTCCGTTTCTCGACAAGCGTCAGGGCATAGTGCACGTGATCGGACCGGAGCAGGGCGCGACCCTGCCGGGGATGACGGTGGTATGCGGCGATTCGCACACCAGCACCCACGGCGCATTTGCCTGTCTCGCTCACGGCATCGGCACTTCCGAAGTCGAACATGTGATGGCGACCCAGTGTCTGGTGCAGCAGAAGATGCAGAACATGCTGGTCGCAGTGGATGGCCCGCTCGCGCGCGGCGTGACCGCAAAGGACGTCGCACTTGCCGTCATCGGCAAGATCGGCACCGCGGGAGGTACGCGCGCCGCCGTCGAGTTTGCCGGCAGCAGCATCCGCGCCTTGAGCATGGAAGGGCGCATGACTTTGTGCAATATGGCGATAGAGGCGGGCGCGCGCGCCGGCATGGTGGCGGTCGACGACACCACGATCGCCTACCTCAAGGGCAGGCCCTTCGCCCCGACGGGCGAGCACTGGAACCGTGCCGTGGCCTATTGGCGCACGCTGGTTTCGGACCCGGGCGCCAAATTCGATCGCGTGGTGAAGCTGGATGCGCGCGAGATCCGGCCGCAGGTTACCTGGGGCACTTCGCCCGAAATGGTGGTGGCGGTGGATGCACGCGTACCCGACCCGGACAAGGAAAAGGACCCCACCCGCCGCGAGGGCATGGAACGCGCGCTGATCTATATGGGATTGCAGCCGAACACGCGCATCGAGGACATACGGCTGGACAAAGTGTTCATCGGTTCGTGCACCAACTCGCGTATCGAAGATCTGCGCGCGGCGGCGGCCATGGTGCGCGGCAAGCGTGTCGCGGCCAGCATCCGTCTGGCGATGGTGGTGCCGGGATCGGGCCTGGTGAAAGCGCAGGCCGAGCGCGAGGGGCTGGACCGCGTGTTCCGCGAGTCGGGATTTCAATGGCGCGAGCCGGGTTGCTCCATGTGCCTCGCGATGAACGCCGATCGCCTCGAACCCGGCGAGCGCTGCGCCTCGACTTCGAATCGCAACTTCGAGGGGCGCCAGGGTGCCGGCGGCCGCACCCACCTGGTCAGTCCGGAGATGGCTGCGGCGGCTGCGATTGCCGGGCATTTTGTCGACGTTCGCAATTGGAAATAAAGGAGATATCGATGCGCAAAGCCAACCTGGTTCTGCTCGCACTGATCGCGGCGTTCGTGCTGGGCGGCTGCAATACCGTAGAGGGCTTGGGCAAGGATGTGAAGCAGGGGGGCGCAGCCATAGAGCGCGCGGCGAAGAAATAGCAGATGGAAAAATCGACTGTACTGGACGGCGTCGGGGCGCCTCCCGACCGTGACCGAGGGACAGCCCGCGCTGCTGCGCGCGCCCGCGCTGGCTGTTAGAGATACGGGATCACATGGAAAAATTTGTCTTGCTGAACGGGATTGTGGCGCCGCTCGACCGTGCCAATGTCGACACCGACGCCATCATTCCCAAGCAGTTTCTCAAGTCGATCAAGCGTTCGGGCTTCGGTCCCAATCTGTTCGACGCCTGGCGTTACACGGATGTGGGCGAGCCGGGCATGGATAACGCGAAGCGGCCGCTCAATCCGGATTTCGTGCTGAACCAGGCGCGCTACAAGGGCGCGAGCATATTGCTCGCGCGCAAGAATTTCGGCTGCGGCTCCAGCCGCGAGCACGCGCCCTGGGCTCTGGGCGATTACGGTTTTCGCGCCCTTATCGCGCCATCGTTCGCCGACATCTTCTACAACAACTGCTTCAAGAACGGCCTGCTGCCGATCGTGCTCAACGAGATGCGCATCGACCATCTGTTCAATGAAGTGAACGCCTTCCCCGGCTACAAGCTGACCATCGACCTGCCGCGGCAGCTCGTGCTCAGCTCCGACGGCGCCACGCAGATAGCGTTCGAGGTGGATGCGCACCGCAAGCATTGCCTGTTGAACGGCCTCGACGACATCGGCCTGTCGCTGGTCCATGCCGAAAAAATCCGTGCGTTCGAGGCGCGCCGCCGCGCGGAGCAGCCATGGCTTTTCGGCTGAGCAACGACTCCTAGGGTGAATGAATGAAAATCGCAGTGCTACCCGGTGATGGCATCGGCCAGGAAATCGTGGCGCAGGCGCTGAAAGTGCTGGGCGCTCTGGCCAGCGATGGTCTCAAGCTGGAGCTCGAACAGGCGCCGGTGGGTGGTGCTGCCTATGACTCGGCCGGCGATCCCTTGCCCGCTGCCACGCTGCAACTCGCGCGCGACGCGAACGCCATTTTGTTCGGTGCCGTGGGGGGCTGGCAGTACGACGCGCTGCCGCGTGCCAAGCGTCCGGAGCAGGCCCTGCTCGGTCTGCGCAAGGAACTGGGACTGTTCGCCAACCTGCGCCCGGCCAAGGTGTTTCCCGAACTGGTGGCGGCGTCGAGCCTGCGCCCCGAGGTGGTATCGGGCATGGATGTCCTGATATTGCGCGAACTCACGGGCGACGTTTATTTTGGCCAGCCGCGCGGCATGCGCACCCTGGAGAATGGCGAGCGCGAGGGTTTCGACACCATGCGCTACAGCGAATCCGAGATCCGGCGTATCGCACACGCCGGTTTTCGCGCGGCGATGAAGCGCTCGAGAAAACTGTGCTCGGTGGACAAGTGCAACGTACTCGAAACCTCCCAGCTGTGGCGCGAGGTCGTGATCGAAGTGGCCAAGGAATATCCCGGCGTGGCGCTGTCGCACATGTATGTCGACAATGCCGCGATGCAGCTGCTGCGCGACCCGAAACAGTTCGACGTCATGGTTACCGGCAACCTGTTCGGCGATATCCTGTCCGACGAGGCTTCAATGCTGACGGGTTCGATCGGCATGCTGCCCTCGGCTTCGCTAGACGCGAACAACAAGGGCCTGTACGAGCCCATCCACGGTTCGGCGCCGGACATTGCCGGCAAGGATCTGGCGAATCCCCTGGCGACCATCCTTTCGGCGGCAATGATGCTGCGCTACAGTTTCAGCCAGGATGAGGCGGCTGATCGCGTCGAAGCGGCGGTGACCAAGGTATTGGCGAGCGGGCTGCGAACTGCGGATATACATCAGCCCGGCACGCAAAGAGTCGGCACTGCGCAAATGGGCGATGCGGTGGTGGCGGCGTTGTAATTGCCTGCCGGGGATTGTAATTTGGGTGCTTACATTGGGAAGATAGTCATGAAGAAAATTGGTTTTGTGGGCTGGCGCGGCATGGTGGGCTCGGTGCTGATGGACCGTATGCGGGCGGAAGACGATTTCGCACACATCGACCCGGTGTTCTTTACCACTTCCAACGTGGGCGGCAAGGGCCCGGGCCAGAGCAAGGAACCGCTGACCGACGCGAAATCCATCGCTGAGCTGAAGCGCATGGATGCGATCGTCACCTGCCAGGGCGGCGATTACACCAACGAGATTTATCCGAAGCTGCGCGCCGCCGGCTGGGACGGCTACTGGATCGACGCCGCTTCGGCGCTGCGCATGAAGAATGACGCGGTCATCATTCTCGATCCGGTGAACTTCCAGGTGATCAAGGATGCGCTCTCGCGCGGGGTGAAGAATTACATCGGAGGCAATTGCACCGTCAGCCTGATGCTGATGGCTCTGCATGGGTTGTTCAAGGAAGGGCTGATAGAGTGGATGACCGCGATGACCTATCAGGCCGCCTCGGGTGCCGGCGCGCAGAACATGCGCGAATTGCTCGGCCAGATGGGTGCGGCGCACGCCTCGGTCGGCGCTTTGCTTGCGGATCCGGCTTCTGCCATTCTGGAAATAGACCGCAAAGTGGCCGACATGCTGCGCAGCGACGCGCTGCCCACTGAGCACTTCGGCGTAGCGCTCGCCGGCAGCCTGATTCCCTGGATCGACAAGGAAATGGAGAACGGCCAGAGCCGCGAGGAATGGAAAGGCCAGGCCGAAGGCAACAAAATACTCGGCCGCGAAAGCTGCCCGATCCCCATTGACGGTCTGTGCGTGCGCATCGGCGCCATGCGCTGCCACAGCCAGGCGCTCACGATCAAGCTAACGCGGGACCTGCCGCTGGCCGAGATCGAAGCCATTCTCGACTCGGCCAACGACTGGGTCAAAGTGGTTCCAAACACACGCGAGGCGAGCATGCGCGAGCTTACGCCGGCCAAGGTGACCGGCAGCCTGAGCGTGCCGGTGGGCCGTCTGCGCAAGCTCAACATGGGCGGTCAATACCTTTCCGCATTTACTGTCGGCGATCAGCTGTTGTGGGGCGCGGCCGAGCCATTGCGCCGCATGCTGCGCATTGTGCTCGCAGAAGAGGGGCATGCTGCGACGCCTAAATCGCAATCGGCGAATACCAAGATCGAGGTGTAAGCCTGGTTGATGCGGGTTTTTGGTTGAAAAATATCCGGCTTGAGGCGCTTTCATGACAAGAAAGATTAGCTTGCAAGGCTAAGACTATGATGTTAATTTAGTTAGTCCACAAACGTATTCAGGGGTGGAAGGTGGGTAAATCATCCGTCATGAGAACAAGCGCGCTGGTTTTGGCGTTTTTGTTGCTGCCGTCTCTCGCAGCGGCCGCGGGGCTGGGGAAGCTGACCGTATTTTCCGGCTTGGGACAACCTTTGAAGGCCGAGATCGAACTACTCAGCCTGAAACAGGGCGAGGCGGACAGCCTTAACGTACGCCTGCCTTCCGCGGAGGCTTTTCGCAAAGCCAACATCGACTACAGCGGCGCACTGCTATCGATCAAGTTCAGCATCGAACAGCGCGGTGAAGGTCGCTATGTCGTAGTGCTCAATTCTACGCAGCCAATGAACGAACCGTTCCTTGACCTGTTGGTGGAACTCGACTGGGCCACCGGTCGCCTGGTGCGCGAGTATGTCTTCCTGCTTGATCCCCCCGAGTACAAGGGACCGCAGGCGGCGCCCACAATGGCCGTGCCGGCGACAGGGGCGCCTGCGATCAGGCCGGTTGAGAAGCCTAGGCAAACAGTAGCGCCCGCACCCATGCCCGCCCCGGGGCGCTCTCAGGCTGTTCCCGCTCCCGAGAGGGCGGCGCCAAAAACGGCGGCACCTGGCGCCGCCGGAAGCTATGAGGTGCAGAAGGGAGATACGCTGACCAAGATCGCCAATGCCAACCGAACCGACCGCGTCAGCTTGCAGCAGATGCTCATAGCGCTGTATCGCAGCAATGCGGAGGTATTCGACGACAACAACATCAACCGCGTGCGTGCCGGAAAAATTCTCAATATTCCCGACATGGATACGGCGGCGGCCGTCGATCAGGACGAGGCGGTGCGCACGGTGCTGGCACACGGCACCGCTTTCAACGAGTACCGGCGCAAATTGGGTGCAGCCGTGACTGCGGCGCCGGAGAGTGCGGAGCAGCGCGGCCAAAGCGCGAGCGGCAAGATTACGGCCAGGGTCGAGGACAAGCCGGCGGCTGCCGCAGACGCCAAGGACCAACTCAAGCTGTCCAAGGCGGAGGAGGCTGGCAAGCCCGGCGCCAAGCGTAGCCCGCAGGGTATGCAGGAGGACCTGGTCGCGAAAGAGAAGGCGCTCAGGGAAGCGAATGAACGCATCGCGATGCTCGAAAAGAACGTGCAGGACATGCAAAAACTGATCGAACTCAAGAGCCAATCGGGGGCGAAGTTGCAGCAACAGGCGGAAATGGCCGCTGCACCAAAGGCCGTCGAACCCGCCAAAGCGCCGGAGGCACCCAAAGCCGCAGGCGTGACAAAAGCGCCGGAAGCGCCCAAGGTAGCCGAAGCTGCGAGAGCCGAAGGGACTACCAAGGCAGAACCCGTTGCAGCGCCCACGCCCGTCGCGCCCAAGCCCGCTGCACCCAAAGCCCCGCCAAAGAAGATAAAGGCGGTTCCTCCGCCGGCGCCTGAGCCGAGTTTGATCGATGAGATTCTCGGCAACGAAATGGCACTCTACGGCGGCGGTGGCGCTCTTTTGCTCCTGTTCGCTGGATACGGCTATTACGCATGGCGGCGCAAGAAGACCCTGCAGCGGGAGAGCAGCATCATGGGTGCTCCCAGCCTCGCGGCCGACTCCGTGTTTGGCGCTGCGGGCGGCGCCAAGGTTGATACCGGTCCGAGCGAGGTTCAGGCCGAATTCAATCAGGGCGGCGCTGCCGCAGCTATCGACACCGAGGATGTAGATCCCATTGCAGAAGCCGATGTGTATATGGCTTATGGCCGGGATACGCAGGCGGAGGAGATCCTCAAGGAAGCGCTGGCCAAGGACCCGTCGCGCCAGCCGATCCGGGCGAAGTTGCTGGAAATCTACGCCAATCGCAAGGACGCCAAGACATTCGCGGCCGTGGCCGCTGAAATTCATGCAGCCACCAATGGCGAAGGACCCGAGTGGCAAAAAGCGGTCACGCTGGGCGCGCAGCTAGATCCGGGAAATCCGCTCTACGGCGGCGTTACAGCAGGGGATATAGATACCCAGGTGGTGCCTCACGCCGAAGCAGCGCCCGATATCGTCCTTGATGCCGGTGGTACGCCGGAAGCGGCGCCGGGCTTGGACTTTGATCTCGGCATGGGCGAACCAGCGCCGGCGGCAGCGGCTGCGCCTGCGCCTGATACCACCGCCAATCTTGCGTTCGATCTGGATCTGGGCGGGGATGAGCAAGTAGCGGTGGCGGCTGCGCCGGCGGAACCGCAACCCCTGCCCGTGCTGGGTGCCGCACCGCGTCCGGGGGGGGGACAGGCGAGGCCCCCGCCGACGCAGTCTCATCCATAGATTTCGATTTTGAACTGCCTGGCTCCGCTGCGGCAGCTGCCGAGCCTGCGCCCGCCGCGGCTCCGGTGCTAGCTGCTACGGAAGAGGGCGCTGGCATCGATTTCGATTTCAATCTGGAGCTTCCAGCGGAGAAAGAGGAAGCGCCGTCGTCTGCGCCCTTGGATCTATCAACGATCAACCTGGATCTGGGTACGCCGGGGGAGACGGCTGCAGTGCCCGACGCCCACTGGCAGGAGGTGGCGACCAAGCTCGATCTGGCCAAAGCCTACCAGGAGATGGGCGACAAGGACGGGGCACGCGAGTTGCTCAGCGAAGTGCTCAGGGAAGGCGACGCGGCCCAGCAGGAACAAGCGCAGGCTATGCTTGCACCTCTGGGCTGAGACTGAGAAAAGCTGAACCGGCCCCGGGCTAGTCCCGGGGTTTTGCTTTTGGGGACCCGCCGGCAACGGAGGATCGGGTTCGCTGCGGCCCAAACCGGCCCTGTGGCGCGGGGCGGTTTGACCACAGGTAGCAATATCGCGCTCCAGACACAATGCCACGGATCTATCCGGGAATCATGAAAATTGCGATCGGCATCGAGTACGACGGCAGCCGCTTCCATGGCTGGCAGTCGCAGCCTTCCGGCGACACCGTCCAGGACCATCTGGAACGTGCGCTTGCGTCCATCGCGGGGGAGCGGATTCGCCTCGCCGCTGCCGGACGCACCGACGCCGGCGTGCATGCCTTGGCGCAGGTGGCGCATTTCGAAACTTCCGCTCTGCGGCCCGAATCGGCCTGGGTGCGCGGCGTCAATGCACTGCTGGCGCCGGCGGTCGCGGTGCAGTGGGCCGCTACCGTGGCGGACGGTTTTCATGCTCGCTACTGCGCAGTATCGCGCAGCTATCGCTATGTGCTCTACAATCACCCGGTGCGCCCGGCCTTGCACCACGGCAGGGTAGGTTGGTTCCATCTACCCTTGGACGCTGAGGCGATGCGCGAGGCGCTGGCGCATCTATCGGGCGAACGCGATTTCAGCGCGTTTCGCTCGAGCGAGTGCCAGGCGAAGAGCCCTGTGCGCATTTTGCACAGTTGGGCCATAGAGCGGCGCGGCGCGCATCTCAGTTTCGAGTTCACCGCCAACGGCTTTTTGCACCACATGGTACGCAATATCATCGGCTGCCTGGTATACGTAGGGAAGGGGAAGTATCCACCGGGCTGGTTGGCCGAGGTGCTGGCGGGCGGCGACCGCCGCCTGGCGGCGCCGACATTTGCGCCCGACGGGCTGTATCTTGCGGACGTGGAATACGCGCCCGGGTGGAAACTGCCGGCCTTCGATACAAATCGGGTTGTACTTCCGGAAATGGCGCTGGCGTGAGGACGCGTATCAAGATTTGCGGCATCACGCGCGTAGAGGATGCGCGCGCCGCAGTGGCATTGGGCGCCGACGCTATCGGCCTGGTATTCTACGCACCCAGTCCGCGCAACGTCGGTCTGGACCAGGCACGCGCGATTGTCGCAACGATTCCCCCTTTCGTAACCATAGTGGGCCTGTTCGTCGATCCGGAGGCGGCACAAGTCGAGTCGGTGCTGCGAGCTTGCTCCATCGGCCTGCTGCAATTTCACGGCGACGAGACGCCCGCTTTTTGCGGTAGTTTCGGACTTCCCTACATCAAGGCGGCGCGGGTCAAAGCAGATGCCGATTTGGTACAATGCTTGTCGCCCTATCACGCGGCGCGCGGTTGGCTGTTGGACGCTTACCATGACCAACTCCACGGCGGCACCGGCAAGTCGTTCGACTGGAAGCTGATTCCGCGCGATCTGGCAAGGCCCGTCATACTCTCGGGCGGGCTTACGCCGGACAACGTGGGTGCAGCGGTGCGTCAAGTCCGGCCCTGGGCAGTCGATGTGTCCAGCGGCGTGGAAGCGGAGAAAGGCATCAAAGACGCCGCAAAGATTGCGGCCTTCATAGCGGGAGTAAAGAATGCAACTGCATGACCTGCCGGATAGCCACGGGCATTTCGGCCCCTACGGCGGAATCTTCGTCGCCGAAACCCTGATCCCGGCGCTGGACGAACTCAGGCTTGCGTACGAAAAATACCGCGGCGATCCGGAGTTCATGGCCGAATTCCGCTATGACCTCAAACATTACGTAGGCCGCCCGAGCCCGGTATATCACTGCAAGCGCTGGTCGGAGATGCTCGGCGGGGCGCAGATCTACCTCAAGCGCGAGGATCTCAATCATACCGGCGCCCACAAGATCAACAATACGCTCGGGCAGGCGATGCTTGCGCGGCGCATGGGCAAGCCGCGCATCATCGCCGAGACCGGCGCCGGCATGCACGGCGTGGCTACGGCCACGGTCGCGGCCCGCTACGGCCTCGAGTGCGTGGTGTACATGGGTTCGGAGGACATCCGGCGTCAGGCCGCTAACGTACACCGCATGAAGGTACTCGGTGCCCGCGTGGTGGCGGTGGAATCCGGATCGAAGACGCTCAAGGACGCGCTGAACGAAGCCATGCGCGACTGGGTAACCAACGTCCACAACACCTATTACATCATTGGCACGGTCGCCGGGCCGCACCCGTATCCCATGATGGTGCGCGACTTCCAGTCGGTGATCGGCGAGGAATGCCTGCAGCAGATGCCGGAACTCGCAGGACGCCAACCCGATGCGGTAATCGCCTGTGTGGGTGGCGGCTCCAATGCGATGGGCATCTTCTACCCGTATATTCCGGTCGACTCAGTGCGCTTGATCGGCGTAGAGGCGGCAGGCCACGGTCTCGCAAGCGGAAAGCATGCCGCGTCCTTGACCGCCGGCCGGCCCGGGGTGCTGCACGGCAACCGGACCTATCTGTTGCAGGATGAGCATGGCCAGATCGTGGAGACGCATTCCATTTCCGCCGGCCTAGATTACCCAGGGGTGGGGCCGGAGCACGCCTGGCTGAAGGACAGCGGCCGCGCCGAGTACGCGACCATTACCGACGACGAAGCGCTCAAGGCCTTTCACGATCTGTGCCACTACGAGGGCATAATCCCGGCGCTGGAGTCCAGCCATGCGCTGGCGCATGCGGCGAAGCTCGCGCCCGGCATGCAAAGAGACAAGATCCTGCTGGTCAATTTGTCCGGCCGCGGCGACAAGGATATGCATACGGTTGCGGAGAAATCCGGAATCCGGTTCTGATCCGATTGCAGATGAGCACACTGCTCTACAACGAGGATGCCCTGACAGGGATGGCGCGCGTGGCCGACGCTTCCGTGGACCTTGCCATCGCCGATCCGCCCTATGGTCTCGGAAAGGACTATGGCAACGATTCCGATCGCCTCGGTGCCCGCGAATATCTCGACTGGAGCCGGCGCTGGATAGACGCGGTATTGCCCAAACTGAAGCCCAACGGCAGCCTGTACGTGTTTCTCACCTGGCAGCACAGTCCGGAGGTTTTCAGCTATCTCAAGACCCGCCTTGCGATGGTGAATGAAATCATCTGGGACCGCAGGGTGCCGAGCATGGGCGGCAGTACGCGCAAGTTCTCCTCGGTGCACGACAATATCGGATTCTTCGTCAAATCGCGCGATTACCACTTCGATGTCGACGCGGTGCGCATTCCGTATGACGCCGAGACCAAAAAAGCGCGCACGCGCTCCATATTCGTCGGCAAGAAATGGCTGGAATTCGGCTACAACCCGAAGGATGTGTGGAGCGTGTCGCGCCTGCATCGCCAGCACGCCGAGCGCGAGGATCATCCGACGCAAAAGCCGCTCGAAATCGTCGAGCGCATGGTGCTGGCAAGCTGCCCTCCTGGCGGCACCGTGCTCGACCCTTTCATGGGCAGCGGCACTACAGCGGTCGCTGCTGTCAGTCGCGGGCGCGGATTCATCGGGTTCGAGCTCAATCCAGAATATTTTGCCATTGTCGAAAAACGCGTTGCCGTGGCCGCGGGCGGCAGCGACAGGGTGAAGCCCGCAACGCTCAGTCTAACTTCTGCACTGTGAAATCCCAATGTCTCGCATCCAGGCGACTTTCGAACGGCTTGCCGGCAACCGCCGCAAGGCGCTGATTCCTTTTGTCACCGCGGGAGATCCCGAGCCCGGCATGACCGTGGCGTTGATGCATGCGCTGGTCGAAGCAGGCGCGGATGTGGTCGAACTCGGCGTACCGTTCTCCGATCCCATGGCCGACGGCCCGGTAATTCAGCGCGCGAGTGATCGTGCCTTGAAACACGGTGTGAATCTGGACCAGGTGCTCGGGTTCGTGCGCGCGTTTCGCGCGACGGATCAGAACACGCCGGTGGTGCTGATGGGTTACGCCAATCCGATCGAGGCGATGGGCGTCGCGCGCTTCGTCGCCGAGGCGCAGCAAGCCGGTGTGGACGGGGCGCTGGTGGTCGATTATCCGCCGGAGGAGTGCGAGTCGTTCGCCGATCTCGTGCGCAGCCACGGTATGGACCTGATATTTCTGCTCGCACCCACCTCCACCGACGCGCGCATCGCCCAGGTCGCCAAACTCGCCAGCGGCTATCTGTATTACGTTTCGCTAAAGGGCGTCACCGGCGCCGCTCACCTCGATTTGAGCGAGGTAAGCGAGAAGATTCCCCGGATTCGCCGCGAGTCCAGCTTGCCGGTGGGCGTGGGCTTCGGTATCCGCGACGCTGCCACGGCCAGGGCCGTGGCGGAGTTTGCCGATGCGGTGGTCATCGGCAGCGCCATAATTCAGGAGATGGAAGCGGCTCCCGCAGGCGAACAGCTGCGGCACGCAGCCAGGTTCATGCAGGGCATACGGGAAGCGCTGGACGCAAAATGAGCTGGTTGCAGAAGCTGCTGCCGCCCAAGATCAAGCGCTCCATTGGTCCGGGCAGGCGCGCCGTGCCAGAAGGGTTATGGATCAAATGCGGGTCCTGTGACGCGGTGCTGTATGCCACCGATCTCGAAAAGAACCTCAACGTCTGTCCCAAGTGCAGCTACCACAATCGCCTTTCGGCGCGCTCGCGCATAGAGATGCTGCTCGATCCCGAGGGCCGGTTCGAAATCGGCGCCGAGGTATTGCCGGTGGACAGCCTCAAGTTCAAGGACAGCAAGCGCTATGTCGACCGCCTCGAGGACGCGCAGCAGCAGACCGGGGAGACCGACGCCCTGGTAGTGATGCAGGGTGCGATCAAGAACGTTCCGCTGGTCGCAGCCGTGTTCGAGTTCGAATTCATGGGCGGATCGATGGGTTCGGTAGTGGGCGAGCGCTTCGTGCGCGGAGTCCAGGTTTGCGTGGAACACAATCTGCCCTTCGTCTGTTTCACTGCCACCGGTGGCGCACGCATGCAGGAGGGCCTGTTTTCCCTGATGCAGATGGCCAAGACCACGGCTGTACTGACCCAGCTCGCTGCGCAAAAGCTGCCGTTCATATCGGTGCTTACTGACCCGACCATGGGCGGCGTGTCGGCGAGCTTTGCCATGCTGGGGGACGTGATCGTCGCCGAGCCCAAGGCGCTGATCGGATTCGCCGGCCCGCGCGTCATCGAGCAGACGGTGCGCGAAAAATTGCCCGAGGGATTTCAGCGCGCCGAGTTTCTGCTGGAGAAGGGGGCGATCGATATGATCGTCGACAGGCGCCAGATGCGCGACCGGCTGGCGCAGTTGATTACGCTGTTGCTGCGCATCGCGCCGGAGAACGGCTGAGCGCACTATATGCGGCATCCCGAGCGTAGTCGTATGCGAGTAGCAGGCAATGCGCGCTGCGCGCGCCAGCCGTGACCTTGGCACGGATGAAAAGCGCGTCCGTACCAGGATCACGGGTATGGGACAAGAATAGGAAGGGCTCGGGCTTGTATTTTTACAGCGTCGCCGATTGCGCGCGGACGGTCTCCCGTCCGCGCAACATCGCGATTTCGATCGTGTCAATACTCGATTCATAAGTGGGTACGCCCAAAGACCTCGCCGGCTGGCTCGCCTACATAGAGCAGCAGCATCCGCAGTCCATCGCGCTCGGCCTGGAGCGGGTCGCTCGCGTGCGCGATGCGCTCGGACTAGCGCCCACGGTACCGGTCATCACCGTTGCCGGCACCAACGGCAAGGGCTCGACCTGCGCCATGCTCGAAGCCATCCTCGGCGCCGCGGGCTACCGCGTCGGCCTGTACACGTCGCCGCACCTGTTGCGCTACAACGAACGCGTGCGCATCGGGGGACGGGAGGCCGACGATGAGGCGCTGGTTTCTGCATTCGCCAGGGTGGAAGCGGCAAGGACCGGAACCGGCGCGAATATCCCGCTGACTTATTTCGAGTTCGGCACACTCGCGGCAGTGGACCTGTTCCTGCGCAACGCGGTGGACGTGATGGTGCTCGAAGTCGGCCTGGGCGGACGCCTGGACGCGGTGAACGCATTCGACGCGGACTGCGCCATCGTCACCAGCATCGGCATGGATCACATGGATTACCTTGGCGCCACGCTCGAGGCCATCGGCCATGAAAAGGCCGGCATCATGCGCGCCGGAAAACCGGCCGTGCTCGCCGATCCGGCGGTGCCGGCATCGGTGCTGGCGCATGGGCAGGCAATCGGCGCGCGCCTGCAGCGCAGTGGTCAGGAGTTCGGCTGCGACAGGGAAGCTGAGGTCTGGTCGTTCTGGGGGCCGGCGGGCAGCAAAACCGGCCTACCCTACCCGGCGCTGCGTGGTCGCATGCAGCTGCAAAACGCGGGCGCGGCACTGGCGGCATTGGAGACACTGGGCGAACGCCTGCCGGTGTCCCTGCGCGACGTGGTTCGGGGATTGGCCGGAGTCGAATTGCGCGGGCGCTTTCAGCTGCTGCCGGGGCGTCCCGCCCTGATACTGGACGTGGGTCACAATCCGCAGGCGGCCGCAGTGCTCTGCGAAAATCTGTCCGATATGCGTCCTTGCTCCGGCACCTTGGCGGTATTCGGCATGCTGCGCGACAAGGATATCGCCGGCGTGGCCGGACTGCTTGCCGGGCACATAGACCGGTGGTTCGTATGCACCTTGCCGCCGCCGCGCGGTGCGCAGGCATCCGAGCTGGCGCAGGTGCTGCGCGAGGCCGGAGTGGCTGCGGTGAGCGAGTTCGAGAATCCGGCGTTAGCCTACGCGGCTGCCCGCAGCGGCGCTGCCGAAAATGATAGAATCATCGTGTTCGGATCCTTTCATACTGTGGCCGGCGTGATCGCTGCGCGGGAAGGGAATTGAAGGCCAGTTCAGAGTCGACGACACCTCGGACGCAGGGAACACGAGGCGCAGGGGATGGGTCAGCGGCTCCCACATCGTGATCCCGCATTTGTTTGTGATGGACTAGAAGGCGTAGATGGCGGAAAGCGAAGAAGCATTGCAGCTGAAGCGGCGCGCCAGGCGCCGCCTGGTCGGCGCCATTGCCCTGGTGACCTTTGCCGTCATTATCCTGCCGCTGGTACTGGACAAGGAGCCTGGTCCCGCCGGCCCGCTGCTCGATGTGCAGATCCCCAGTCGGGATTCGGGTGGTTTCAATACCCGCGTTCTGCCGCCAGTGCCCGCGCCGCCCGTAGCGCCGGCATCCGAAGAAAAGGCCGTGAGCGCTCCCGTCAATGTCGAATCGGCGCCGGTCGCGCCGGCGCGCCCTGCGGCGAAGGCAGGGGCCACGCCCGAGGCACCCAAGGGCGCAGACAAGGGGGCGAACAAGTCCGATGCCTTGCGCGCGCAAGCCGCTCTCAACGATCAGGCGTGGGTCGTGCCCCTAGATGCGTTCTCCGACATGAAGAATGTAAAACAGCTGCGGGCCAAGCTGTCTGCGGCCGGAGTAAAGTCCTATACTGAATCGGTCAAGACCAGCAAGGGCGAGCTTACGCGCGTGCGCGCGGGGCCGTTTGCCAGTCAGGAAGCTGCCGAGAAGGCGCGCGCCAAGCTGAGCGCGATGGGACTCAAGCCCGGCGCCGTCGCGAGCCGATGACGTGGTTTGACTATGCGGTAATTGCCATCGTCGGCCTGTCGGTGCTGCTGGCGGCGTTTCGGGGTGTGGTGCGGGAAATCACCGCCCTGGCGGGGTGGGCGGCGGCCCTGATCCTTTCAGGACTGTTCGCGCAGGAACTGGCACAATGGTTGCCGGCGAGTTTGTCGCACATACTGAGGGCGGTCATCGCCTATCTGGTG
Organism: Burkholderiales bacterium; assembly: GCA_014860355.1. Classification (GTDB taxonomy): domain Bacteria; phylum Pseudomonadota; class Gammaproteobacteria; order Burkholderiales; family SG8-39; genus 2-12-FULL-64-23. The sequence continues at coordinate 29,010 of JACZJV010000008.1, forward strand.
ATTTTCCTCAGCGTGCTGCTGCTGTCCGGAGTGATCGGCTTGCTGCTGGCGAAGCTTTTCCACGCCGCAGGCCTGGGAATAACTGACCGCGCGGTGGGCGCCCTGTTCGGATTCTTGCGCGGGGCCGTGATCGTGTTCGTCGGAGTAATGTTCGCCGGATTGACCAGCCTGCCGAGGGAGCCTTTCTGGCGCGAGGCGGCGCTGTCCGGGCCGGTTGAAACCGCAGTGCTGGCCGCGAGGCCGGCGCTACCGAAAGATTTGGCGCAACGCATCCGTTACAGGTGAAACCATGTGCGGGATACTCGGTGTAGTGGCAAGGACTCCGGTCAACCAGTTGCTCTACGACGGGCTCCTGGTATTGCAGCATCGGGGCCAGGACGCGGCCGGTATCGCTACTTCCGAGGGGCAGACTTTCCACATGCACAAGGGCGGAGGCCTCGTGCGCGACGTCTTTCATACCCGCAACATGCGCGCCCTGCCCGGCAACATGGGCATTGCACACTGCCGTTATCCCACGGCAGGCTCGCCTTCCAGCGCCGCTGAGTCGCAACCGTTCTACGTCAACTCGCCATTCGGCATCGTGCTCGGTCACAACGGCAATCTCACCAATTCGGAGAGCCTGAAGCAGGAGATGTTCCGCCAGGACCTGCGTCACATCAACACCAATTCGGATTCCGAAGTGCTGCTGAACGTGCTGGCGCACGAATTGCAGGAGGCGTCAACCAACTACAAGCTCGATCCGCAGATCATATTTACCGCGGTTGCCAATGTGCACCGGCGCTGCCGCGGCGCTTACGCCGTGGTGGCGATGATCGCCGGTTACGGCCTGCTCGCTTTTCGTGACCCCTACGGCATACGCCCGCTGGTGATCGGTCGCGTCGACACCGGCAACGGCTACGAATACCTGGTGGCTTCCGAATCGGTTGCGCTCGATACGCTGGGCTTCCAGATCGTGCGCGACGTCGCGCCGGGGGAGGCCGTATTCATCGACGAAGATGGCAATTTCTACAGCCGCCAGTGCGCGGGGAAGACCTCGCTCAACCCGTGTATTTTCGAGTACGTCTATCTCGCGCGCCCGGACTCGCTCATGGACGGGGTGTCGGTATACGAGACGCGGCTGCATATGGGCGAGCAGCTCGCGGCGAGAATCAGGAACCAGTACGCGCATCTGGACATCGACGTGGTGATCCCGATTCCGGATTCCAGCCGTCCCAGTGCCATGCAACTTGCCCTGAACCTGGGCTTGTCCTACCGCGAGGGATTCGTCAAGAACCGCTATATCGGGCGCACTTTCATCATGCCCGGCCAGCGGGAGCGCAAGAAGTCGGTGCGGCAGAAACTGAACGCGGTGGCGATGGAATTCAAGGGCAAGAACGTGCTGCTGGTCGACGATTCCATCGTGCGCGGCACCACCAGCCATGAAATCGTGATGATGGCGCGCGAGTCCGGCGCCAACCGGGTGTTTTTCGCCTCGGCCGCTCCGCCGGTGCGCTATCCCAATGTCTACGGAATCGACATGCCCACACGCCAGGAACTGATCGCCAATGGCCGCAGCAACGAGGAGATTGCGCGCGAGATCGGCGCCGACGCGCTCATCTACCAGGAGCTGGACGCGCTCAAGGCCGCGGTGCGCGAGGCCAATCCGCGGCTCACGGAATTCGAAACCTCCTGCTTCGACGGCAATTACATCACCGGGGACGTTACGCGCGAGTATCTGGATAGCGTGGAAAACCACCGCAACTGCGCCCGCGAGGGATCTCCCGACGAAGCGCAAAGCAGCCAGCTCGACTTGGGGCTGGTGGAGGCGGATTAGAGCGTATTGCGAAATGAGCCTGTAATCATCTTAAAGAAATTCCAGAAAACCAAGCATACAAGGGGGCCAGGGTGGGAGAGGAAGGGTCCCGCCCTTCCCTCGGCCCCACATGCTCCCCCTGAGTCAGCATACATTTCGCTAATTCTGAAATGGTCACCTGGAATCGAAGTCATCTGGAATCGACATTTGACAGCCGCGCGCTGCGGTAGTAACGTTGTGATGCGCCGATTTGAAGCATAGCTTGCGGGCGCCGCCGGTTCCAGGTTTGCGGATCGGCAAACAAATACAGCTAAAGCGTGGGAAACCCGTCTTAGCCGAAGCTGAGCGGGTTTTTTGCTTTTGGAGTTGACATATTACGTAGGGATATGCCCAGAGGGGGGCTTTTCCCTGCTAGGGGAACGAACCCTAGGGGCGCAACTCCTCGTGCTCCCTTGAGTTGGGCCGCGATACGATCAATTTTGTTACCGGTATCTTGAACGGACGCAATCATGGCAGATGAGACTGAATTCGACACCTTGGCGCTGCGCACCGGCATCCACCGCAGCCAGTTCCGCGAACATTCCGAAGCGATGTATCTAACCTCGAGCTTCGTGTTCGAGAATGCCGCGCAGGCTGCGGCCTGCTTCACCGGCAAATCGGAAGGCAATATCTATTCGCGCTTCACCAACCCTACGGTAACCGCCTTTCAGGAGCGTCTTGCGGCGTTGGAGGGCGCCGAGGCCTGCGTCGCCACGGCCTCGGGCATGTCCGCCATACTGTCGATGGCCATGGCCCTGCTCAAGGCAGGCGACCACGTGATTTGCTCGGCCAGTGTGTTTGGCTCGACCGTGACGCTGTTTTCCAACGTCATGGGCAAATTTGGCGTCGAAACCACTTTTGTTGCCGGCGCCGACGTCGCTGCATGGAACGGCGCATTGCGCCAGAACACCAAATTGCTGTTTGTCGAGACCCCGTCCAATCCGCTTACGGAGATTGCCGATATCGCGGCCCTTGCGTCGGTGGCCAGGCATGCGGGCGCGCTGCTGGCGGTGGACAACTGCTTTTGCACCCCGGCGCTGCAGCTGCCGCTGCGACTCGGCGCTGATCTGGTGATCCATTCGGCGACCAAGTATCTGGATGGACAGGGCAGGGTGCTCGGCGGTGCAGTGCTCGGGCGGCGCGAACTGGTGATGGACGGCGTATTCGGCTTTCTGCGCACCGCCGGCCCTAGCCTGTCGCCGTTCAACGCCTGGGTGCTGCTCAAGGGTCTGGAAACCCTGCGCATACGCATGGACGCGCAGTCGCAGGCGGCGCTCGAGTTGGCACAGTGGCTGGAACGGCACCCCGGCATAGAGCGCGTGTACTATCCCGGTCTGCCCTCCCACCCGCAATATGCGCTTGCAAGCAAGCAGCAGCGACTGGGCGGGGCGGTGGTCGCGTTCGAGGTCAAAGGCGGGCGCGAGGCGGCCTGGAGGGTGGTCGATGCGACGCGCATGATTTCGATCACCGCCAATCTGGGCGACACCAAGACCACGATCACCCATCCGGCCACGACTACCCACGGTCGCATCAGCGCGGAAGCGCGCAAGGCGGCGGGGATAAACGAGGAGCTGCTGCGCGTCGCGGTCGGCCTTGAAGCACTTGGCGACATTCAGGCCGATATTGAGCGCGGGCTAGACCGGTAAGGGCGGATGCTGCCGCAGCGCGGCAAGGTTCAGTCCGCACCCAACTGCAGTGCGCGACAGCCTGATTCGTCGCAGGCGAGATAGCTGCCGCCCTGATACCAATCCGCCAGCACCCAGCGCTCGCAGCTATGGCCGTCGACCGTGTGCAGATGGCGCGCAGGGCGGTGGGTATGTCCATGGATCAGCATCGGATAGCCGTGGCGGCGCAGCGTGGCCTGGACTTCGGCCGGTTCGACATCCATGATCTCGGCGGGCTTGCCGCGCTTTTCCTGCTCGCTCGTGCGGCGCAGGGCTTCGACCCTTGCCTTGCGTTCGGCCAGCGGTTGTCGCAGAAACCTGCCGATCCAGGCCTGGCTGCGCGCCTCCCGCCGGAATGCCTGGTATTCCAGGTCCAGGGTGCACAGGGTATCGCCGTGCATCAGCAGTACCGCTTGCCCGTGCAAATCGAGCAGAGTGGGGTCCGCCAGCAAGCTTACCCCGCTGGCGCGCGCGAAGTCTTCGCCGATGACGAAATCACGGTTGCCGTGCATCAGAAAGGCAGGTACGCCGCTGTCTACGAGCCGGGCTAGCGCGGCGGCTACCGTGGCATTGAACGGATCATCGAGGTCGTCGTCGCCGACCCAGTATTCGAACAGGTCGCCCAGGATATAGAGCGCGCGCGCATTGCGCGCTTCGTGCTCGAGGAAACCGAAAAAACTGCGCTTGCTCTGCGGCCGGTCGGCGCAAAGGTGCAGGTCAGAGATGAACAGGGTACTCAAGCGAGACGGCGGCTACGGGCCAAAACGCGGAGGAAAAAGCTCAGGGCGCCCGTCGGACGGACTGGGGGATGGGGATTGTGCATACCGTAACCGCGTTCATATCGCTTCAGCGCGTTCCAGTATCACGTCTTCGGTGGGTACGTCCTGATGGCCGCCGCGGCTGCCGGTTTTCACGCCCTTGATCTTATCCACTACGTCCATGCCCTCGACCACTTTGCCGAACACGCAATAGCCCCAGCCCTGCGGCGTCGGTGCGCTATGGTTGAGGAAGCTGTTGTCCTTGACGTTGATGAAAAATTGGGCGCTGGCCGAATGGGGGTCGGAAGTGCGTGCCATGGCGACGGTGTAGCGTTCGTTCTTGAGGCCGTTGGTCGCCTCGTTCTCGATCTGCGCATTGGTCGGCTTTTGCTTCATGCCGGGCTCGAAACCGCCCCCCTGAATCATGAAACCGTCGATGACGCGATGGAACACAGTGCCGTCGTAATGCCCGCTTTTGACGTAGGCGAGAAAGTTTTCCACCGTCTTGGGGGCCTTGGCCGCGTCGAGATCCAGGGTGATGGTGCCGTGATTGGTGTGAAATTTGACCATGATGTGCTCGCTATTTGTCGGTGATGAGGGTGACGGACTGGATGACGACCGTCTGTTTGGGCACGTCCTTGGGAAAAGGGCCTCCCGGGCCGGTGGGGGTGTGCGCTATGGCCATCACCACCTCCATGCCCTGGGTGACCTTGCCGAACACGGCATAGCCGTAGCCCCTGCGGGTGGCTTCGCGAAAATCGAGAAAGCCGTTGTTGGCTACGTTGATGAAGAACTGCGCCGTGGCTGAGTGAGGTTCGGACGTGCGCGCCATGGCGAGGGTGCCGACTTCGTTCTTCAGCCCGTTGCCGGCTTCGTTCTCGATCGCCGGACGCTTGCCATTTTTTTCCTTGAGGTCGGGACCGTAGCCGCCGCCCTGGATCATGAAGCCGTCGATGACGCGGTGAAATACGACGCCGTCGTAAAACCCTTCCTTCGCATACTGCAGGAAATTTTCCACCGACTTGGGTGCCTTGTCGGCGTAGAGCTCGATGCGTATGGCGCCGGCGCTGGTTTTCATCTCGACCACCGGATTGGCGGCAAACGCCTGTGCCGACCAGAGCAGGAGGCTGGAAATCAGAATGGGGAATGAGCGCATGATTGTGGCCTTTCGGTTGGAAATCGGGATGCCGGCGCCGGGCGCGGCGAAAAAAAGAGCTTGCACGATACCGCTCGGGCTTCTCGGCGCACCCTGCGTCGAATCTCCTGCTGCAGTGCGTCGATGCCGCAGAAAGCTAAGCCGCACCTTCGTAAATGATGCGCCACTTGCCGCCTTCCTTGGTCCAGTATTGGCGCTTCTTCATCGTGTTGGACAGATTGTTCGAGCGGTAGTCCTGGTCGAAGGTCACCACTACCAGTTCGTCCTTTCCGGGATTGCGGAACACGCTGAAATTGCTCAGGCCAAGCTTGATCCAGCGCTTGCCGCCGTTGACCTGGCGTTTGTGCCGGCCCCAGTCAGAATAGGTCTCCCGCCCGGCGGAAAACTTCTTCGAGTAGTGGGTCAGATAGCGTTCGGTGTCCAGGCTCTCCCAGTCGCTGCGCCAGCGCTCGATTTCGGCGTTGAGCGCGTTGCGCTCGGCGTTCCAGTCATCGAGCGAAAGCCATTCGACCTGTTCACTTATTATTACCGGCGTGAGTCCGACCTGGAGCTTCTTCGACAGGGCGTCCAGGTCTGCGTTGGCCAGCACCACGCAGCCATTGCTGGCGCGCGGTGCGCGGCTGTAGGTATCGCTGGGGGTGCCGTGCAGCCAAATACCGTGGCCGTTCCTGCCGTGGCGCTTGTCCCACTCGTTGGGATAGCTGATCGGGTAGGCGCCGCTGCCGTAGAAGTCGGAGAGCTTGCTCCGCGGCAGGCTGGCGGTGACATGGTACACGCCTACGGGGGTTTTTTCGTCCCCTTCGCGCGTTTTCTCCCCGCTGCGCTTGCCGGTGCTGATGTAATAGTCCGCCACGAAGCGAGGCCGGCCGTTCTCGTTCTGGTAGAGGTACAGGCGCGAGCGTTTGTTGTCGACGACGATGGCATAGCGTTGATCCTCGCGCAGCTGCATCAGGTAGCGCGGCACCCGGTCCTGCGATGGCCGGTCGCGGTAGGCATGCAGGCGGACCAGTGCTTCGGCGCGCAGGTCATCGAGTTGCCGGCTCGATCCCTGGGGTGCATTTCCAAATGTCTTGATTGCGCGGCCTCGGGCGAGCAGAAGGTCGCCTTTGATCAGGTACGCCAGGCGGAAATTGGGCTTGGCCCGGAGCAGCGCTTCAACATGACTGAAAGCCTGATCGAGGTGGTTGCCCTCTATCGCCTCGAATACCTTTCCCAGCAGGTCGTCGGTGCTCTGCTCAGCCTGGGCCGGCTCCGGTAAAAGCAGGAAAACGCTGGTGAGGCCCAATGCCCCGGCCAGTAGTGCCCTCGACAGTCCGCGCCGCAGCCGCATCAATTAGTTAACCCGTTCTTCACGTATCAGCCACTTTCCATTGCTTTTGACCATGACCAGCGTTTTGGTTCCCGTCGCCTTGACTATATCGGAGCTGTAAATCTGGCGGAAAGTGACGCTCGCTGTGTTGTCGCCGCTGATGCTGACCTTGGGCGACTCGACGCCGACTTCGATTTTCTTCGGTGCGCTGATGCGTTGCGTGCGCAATTTTTCCCAGTCGCTGCGCGACTCGCCCTTGGGTGTCTTGAAGTCCTTGGCGTAGTGCGCAAGGTAGCCGGCTACGTCCTTGCCGGCCCAGGCGCTGGCCCAGGCGCGCACCGTCTTGACCAGCTCGTCGGTTTCGGCGCCCGATCCGCCTGCCTTGTTCGCAGCCTCGGCGGCCTTGGGTTCGGCGGCCTTGGATTCGACGGCCTTGGGTTCGACGAGGGCCATGGGCTGCGCGGCCTGGGCTTGCCCGGCCTTGGACTCGGCGGCTGCAGGCTCGGCAACCTTGGATTGGGCCGCCTTGGCCGGAGCCGCTTCGCCTGTCTTGACCGGTTCGGCGCGCGCCGGCGCGCGGGCGGCGCGCGTTCCTCCGCCGATCAATTCTCCTATCATCGCCAGCTTGGTCTTGGCGCCGGTATTGGATGAGTCGAGTTGCAGGGCTTTGTCGTAGGCCTGGCTGGCGAGCTTGGCGTAAATATCGCCCAGATTCTCGTGCGCCGTGGCGTAGCTAGGATGCGTGCGTATCGAACTCTCCAGCGCGACCCTGGCTTTTTCATATTGACCCTGCGAAGCGTAGAGGACCGCCAGATTATTGTAAGGCTCGGGCAGTTCGGGGTAGTCCTCGGACAGCTTGGAGAACACCTGGATGGCCTCGCTTGCGCGGTTCATCTCCGTCAGAATCAGGCCTTTCAGGAAACGCCCCTGCGCGTCGCGCGGCTTGCCAGCCAGATACTTCTCCACGCGCTCCAGGGACTGGGGCAACTGGCCCTGCCGCATCATGCGCGTGATGTCCTGCAACTCGTCGGCATGGACGACGGCAGCAGCCAAAATCAGGCTTAGGCCCAGAGCCGTGCGGCGAATGAAGGAGTGCATTGTGTTATACTTTCTCGCGCAAGTGGGATCAACTTTACATTCTAACAAGAACGCCCGAACCTTCATAGTGGCCGCCCTCAAAGCTTCGGCGATCTCGCTGCATTCCCGCGGAAGTCGCGGCGCAGCCGAGCGCATCGGGGCAGATTTTTGCGCATGCTGAAGATATACAACACCCTTGCCCGTGGCAAGCAGGATTTCGTCCCGATCGAGCCGGGCAGGGTACGCATGTACGTATGCGGCATGACCGTCTATGATTACTGCCATCTGGGCCATGCGCGCGTCATGGTGGTGTTCGACATGGTGCAGCGCTGGCTGCGCGCCTGCGCGTTCGATGTGACCTACGTGCGCAACATCACCGACATCGACGACAAGATCATCCGCCGTGCCCTCGAGAATGGCGAGACCATAGGCGAGCTAACCTCACGCTATATCGCCTACATGGACGAGGATGCGGCGGCCCTGGGAGTGCAAAAACCCGATCACGAGCCGCGCGCCACCCAATACATAGACGGCATGCTCGACATGGTCCAGACGCTGCAGAGCAAAGATCTGGCCTATCAGGCCGAGAGCGGCGACGTCAATTTCGCCGTGCGCAAATTTTCCGGCTACGGCAAGCTATCGGGGAAATCGCTGGACGAGTTGCGCTCGGGCGAGCGTGTCGAAGCCGACCCGAGCAAGCGCGACCTGCTCGACTTCGTCCTGTGGAAGCGGGCCAAGGCGGGCGAGCCCGCCTGGGCATCGCCCTGGGGCGAAGGCCGCCCCGGCTGGCACCTGGAGTGCTCGGTCATGTCCTGCAAATTGCTCGGCCCGCATTTCGATATCCATGGCGGCGGCCAGGATCTGCAGTTTCCCCATCACGAGAACGAGATCGCGCAGTCCGAGGGCGCGAACGGGGAGGCTTTCGTCAACTACTGGATGCACAACGGTTTTGTGCGCGTCGACGATGAGAAGATGTCCAAGTCGCTCGGCAATTTCTTCACCATACGCGAAGTGCTGAAGCAGTACGACGCCGAGGTGGTGCGCTTTTTCATACTGCGCGCGCACTACCGCAGCGCGCTCAACTATTCCGACCGGCATCTGGACGACGCCAAGAGCGCGCTGACGCGGCTGTACACTGCGTTGAAGGACGCCCCGCGCATTGAGTCCGCCATCGACTGGACCGACGCCTATGCGGCGCGATTTCGCGCGGCAATGGACGACGACTTCAATACGCCGGAAGCGATCGCCGTATTGTTTGAGCTTGCGAGCGAGGTCAACACCGGGCGCGATTCGGCGAAGACCCTGCTGTTACGCGCGCTCGGCGGTGTGCTCGGACTGCTGCAGCGCGACGCGGCAGCCTTTCTTCAAGGGCGTCAGGATACCGCCGCGTTGAGGACGGGCGGACCTTTGGAGGGTGCGGGCGGTCCGACCGGCGCTACAGCCGTCGACACCGGCCGCATCGACGCGCTGATCGGCTTGCGCACTGCGGCCAAGCAGGCGAAGAACTACGCCGAAGCAGACCGCATCAGACGCGAGCTGCTGGCCGAGGGCATAGTGTTAGAGGATACCGCGCAGGGTACGAGCTGGCGCCGGGCCTGAAGTAACCGCAGCTAGGGCTTGGGGGCGGGTCTTAAAAGCTAAGCAAGGCCTGGAACCGCATTTGCGAGACTGGCGCTACTGTGCTGCAGCAGGGGAGAGCGGCTTGAGCCCCGTGCATGGCAACTGCATTGCTATTCGGCGAAGAATTCCTTCACTTTGTCCATCCATGACTTGGCCCGCGGGTTGTGCCGGTCGGAATCCTTCACGTTGATCGCCTCCAGTTCGCGCAGGAGGTCCTTCTGCCGTTCGGTGAGGTGCACCGGAGTCTCAACCACCACATGGCACAGCAGGTCGCCGTGGGCGTGGCTGCGTACGCCCTTGATACCCTTGCCGCGCAGGCGAAAGATCTTGCCGCTCTGGGTTTCGGACGGAATCTTGATCCTGGCGGAGCCCGAAAGCGTGGGTATTTCGATCTCTCCGCCCAGTGCGGCGACGGTGAAGCTGACCGGCATTTCGCAATGCAGGTCATCGTGATCGCGCTGAAACACCGCGTGCGGCTTCAGGTGCAGTTGCACGTACAGGTCGCCCGGCGGCCCGCCGTTGACGCCTGCCTCCCCCTCGCCGCTCAGGCGGATGCGGTCACCCTCGTCCACGCCGGCCGGAATCTTGACTGACAGTGTCTTGTGCTGTTTGACGCGTCCGGCACCCTGACAATCGGTGCAGGGGTCGGCAATCATCTTGCCGCTGCCGTGACATTTCGGGCAGGTCTGCTGGATGGAGAAAAAGCCCTGTTGCATACGCACCTGGCCCTGGCCGTTGCAGGTGGAGCAGGTCTTGGGCTGGGTGCCGGGCTTTGCACCGGAGCCGTGGCAGGTCGTGCACGCGTCCATGGTGGGAATGCGAATCTTGGTCTCGGTGCCGTGCGCCGCCGCTTCCAGCGAGATTTCCAGGTTGTAGCGCAAATCGGCGCCGCGGTAGACGTTCGAGCGACCGCCGCGCGCCTGGCCGAAAATGTCGCCAAAAATATCGCCGAACGCGTCGCTGAAATTGGCAAACCCGGCACCCTGCGCACCGCCGGCGGACGGGTCGACGCCAGCATGGCCGTAGCGATCGTAGGCCGCGCGCTTGTCGGCGTCGGAGAGTATCTCGTAGGCTTCCTTCGCCTCCTTGAACTTCTCCTCTGCACCCTTGTTCTTGTCCTCCGGATTGCGGTCCGGGTGGTGTTTCATCGCCAGTTTGCGATAGGCTTTCTTGATCGCCTCTTCGTCGGCGTCGCGATTGACACCCAGAATTTCGTAATAGTCGCGCTTTGCCATAGAGTCAGTGAGCAGTGGGTGGTTGGAAGTGGGAGGGCAACGGCAAAAGGGGCGAGGCTGTCACTCCTCGCCCCCTGCCGCGGTGCCGCTCATGCTTTATTTTTTGCCGTCCTTGACCTCGGTGTATTCCGCGTCGACCACCTCGGCATCGTCCGCCTTGGCCTCGCTTGTTGCCCCGGGGGCGGCATTCGCGCCGGCGGCCTGGGTTTCGGCGTACATTTTCTCGCCCAGTTTCTGTGCCACCTGCGCCAGCGCCTGCGACTTGGCCTCGATTGCGTCCTTGTTTTCGGACTTGAGCACTTCCTCGGCTTCCTTGATCGCCGCCTCGATTTTTTCCTTCTCGCCCGCGTCCAGCTTGTCGCCGTACTCGGTAAGCGATTTCTTCACCGAGTGCACCAGCGCCTCGCATTGATTGCGCGCGTTCACCAGCTCCAGAGCCTTCTTGTCCTCTTCCGCGTGCGCCTCGGCATCTTTGACCATTTTCTGGATTTCATCCTCGTTCAGGCCGCTCGAGGCCTGAATCTTGATCTTGTTCTCCTTGCCCGTGGCCTTGTCCTTCGCCGACACGTGCAGGATGCCATTGGCGTCGATGTCGAAAGTGACTTCGATCTGCGGCAGGCCGCGCGGCGCCGGCGGGATGTCGGCAAGGTTGAACTGGCCCAGGCTCTTGTTCCCCGAAGCGATGTCGCGCTCGCCCTGCAGCACGTGTATGGTCACGGCCGTCTGGTTGTCGTCCGCGGTGGAAAACACCTGCTGTGCCTTCGTCGGGATGGTGGTGTTCTTCTGGATCAACTTGGTCATCACCCCGCCGAGCGTCTCGATGCCCAGGGACAGCGGCGTGACGTCTAGCAGCAGCACGTCCTTGCGATCTCCCGAGAGCACCGATGCCTGGATCGCCGCGCCGGCCGCCACCGCCTCGTCCGGATTGACGTCCTTGCGCGGTTCCCTGCCGAAGATCTCCTTTACCTTGTCCTGCACCTTGGGCATGCGCGTCATTCCGCCGACCAGGATCACGTCGCTGATGTCGCTGACCTTGATGCCGGAGTCCTTGATCGCCGTCATGCACGGGGCCACGGTCTGCTGGATCAGTTCGTCCACCAGGCTCTCCAGCTTGGCTCGCGTGAGCTTGATCGACAGGTGCTTGGGCCCGCTCGCGTCGGCCGTGATATAGGCGAGGTTGATCTCGGTCTGCTGCGAGGACGAAAGTTCGATCTTGCCTTTCTCCGCGGCTTCCTTCAGGCGCTGCAGTGCGAGCACGTCTTTTCTCAGGTCTATGCCCTGGTCGCGCTTGAACTCGTCGCACAGGTAATCCATGATGCGCTGGTCGAAGTCCTCGCCGCCGAGGAAAGTGTCGCCGTTGGTGGAGAGCACCTCGAACTGTTTTTCGCCTTCGACGTCGGCGATCTCGATGATGGAGATGTCGAAGGTTCCGCCGCCGAGGTCATATACCGCGATCTTGCGGTCGCCGCCCTGCTTGTCCACGCCGAAAGCGAGCGCTGCCGCAGTCGGTTCGTTGATGATGCGCTTGACTTCCAGACCGGCGATGCGGCCCGCGTCCTTGGTGGCCTGGCGCTGGCTGTCGTTGAAATAGGCCGGGACGGTGATCACCGCCTCGGTCACCGGTTCGCCGAGGTAGTCTTCCGCGGTTTTTTTCATTTTCAGCAGCACCTGGGCGGATACCTCCTGCGGTGCGATGCGCTTGCCGCGCACCTCGACCCAGGCGTCGCCGTTGTCGTGCTTGACGATCTTGTAGGGCATGAGGTCGAGGTCCTTCTGCACCTCTTTTTCCTCGAAGCGGCGGCCGATAAGGCGCTTGACCGCATAGAGCGTGTTCTTCGCGTTGGTGACGG
>JACZJV010000177.1 GCA_014860355.1 Burkholderiales bacterium
ATCGCCGCTGCCGGCCGCCGCGCACTACGCTGACTTCTTCGGACGCGGCCGACACCTTGTGCAGCGGATTCTTGCCGGTATGGTACATGGTCGTCGCCAGCGCCAGCGGCGTCGGCAGGAAGGTCTGCACCTGGTCCAGCCTGAACCCGTTGTGCTTGAGCCACAGCGCCAGCGCGAGCATGTCTTCGTCGCTGGTGCCGGGGTGCGCGGCGATGAAGTAGGGGATCAGGTACTGCTCCTTCCCCGCCTCGCGCGAGAACCTGTCGAACAGCGCCTTGAACTTGTCGTAGTTGCCGACCCCGGGCTTCATCATTTTCGACAGCGGCCCTTCCGCGATGTGCTCGGGCGCGATTTTCAGATAGCCGCCGACGTGGTGGGTCGCGAGTTCCTTCACGTATTCGGGAGAACGTACGGCAAGGTCGTATCTCAGGCCCGATGCGACCAGCACTTTTTTGATGCCCGGCAGCGCGCGCGCCTTGCGGTACAGCTCGATCAGCGGCGCGTGGTCGGTGTCGAGGTTTTCGCAGATGCCGGGATAGACGCAGGACAGGCGCCGGCACGAGGACTCGATCTTCGGGTCCTTGCACGCCATGCGGTACATGTTCGCCGTCGGCCCGCCGACGTCGGAAATGACCCCGGTGAAGCCGGGCGTCTTATCGCGGATTTCCTCGATCTCGTGCAGGATCGATGCTTCCGAGCGGCTCTGGATGATGCGCCCCTCGTGTTCGGTGATGGAGCAGAAGGTGCAGCCGCCGAAACAGCCGCGCATGATGTTCACCGAGAAGCGGATCATTTCCCAGGCCGGAATTTTCGCGTCGCCGTAGGCCGGATGCGGCGCGCGCGCGTAGGGCAGGCCGTAGACATGATCCATCTCGGGCGTGCTGAGCGGCAGCGGCGGCGGGTTGAGCCAGACATCGCGGGCGGCCGCATTTTCCCCATGGCCCTGTACCAGCGCGCGCGCGTTGCCGGGATTCGATTCGAGGTGGAACGTGCGCGAGGCGTGGGCGTCGAGCACCGGATCGTCCTTCACCTGCTCGTAGGAAGGCAGGCGGATGACGGTGCGCGCGCGCTCCTCGCGGCGTGCAGCGAGTCGCTCCTCGCGGCCGTAAAAGCGTATGGCCTGGCCGGCTGCCGGAGCCGGCGCTGACTGCTGCACCATCGCATAGGGATCCGCACGCACATTGATCGCTCCCGGCGTATCCACCGTGGTCGAATCGGCCTCGGTCCAGCCTTCGGGCCGCCAGCCGCGCGAAACCATGAATGAACTGCCGCGCAGGTCGCGGATGGCCTTGATGTTTTCGCCCGCGGCCAGGCGGTGCGCGAGTTCCACCAGCGCGCGCTCGGCGTTGCCGAACAGCAGCAGGTCGGCCTTTGCGTCGGGCAGGATCGAGCGCCGCATCTTATCCGACCAGTAATCGTAATGCGCGATGCGGCGCAGGCTGGCCTCGATGCTGCCGATGACCAGCGGCGCATCCGGATAGGCTTCGCGGCAGCGCTGCGAGTAGACAGTCACCGCGTGATCCGGTCGCTTGTCGGGCGCGCCCCCCGGAGTGTAGGCATCGCTGGAGCGTATCCTGCGCTCGGCGGTGTAGCGGTTGACCATCGAATCCATGTTGCCGGCGGTGACGCCGAAAAAGAGATTCGGTTTTCCCAAGCGCCTGAAGTCTGCGGCCGAGTGCCAGTCGGGCTGGCTGATGACGCCGACGCGAAAGCCCTGCGCTTCGAGCAGGCGCCCCACCAGCGCCATGCCGAAACTCGGATGATCGATATAGGCGTCCCCGGTGACGATGATGATGTCGCAGGAATCCCAGCCGAGCACGCGCATTTCGTCCGGCGACATAGGCAGGAACGGCGCGATGCCGAAGCGCTGCGCCCAGTGCTTGCGATAGGAATAGAGCGGCTTGACTTGCGCGTCCATGCAGATCGGCTCAGCTGCGCCGGGCGCGCAGGCGCGCGGGCAGGGCTTTGCGCGCCTGGTCTTGTCTGCGCCTGATCGGTGTCGGTTTGTACATGGAATCTATTTGACCTTGGCATACAGCCGGAATTTCTCGGCGCGGTCGCCCGCGCGATTGCCTTCCCAGAGCTTTTTCCATGACGCGCCCGGGTTTTCGGCGGGAAGGCGGGCGTTTTCCTGGACCAGCAGCAGGGTGCAGCCGCGGCCGGTGCGGCTTTTGGCGCGCTTGGTGACGATGCCCTCATGGTAGTCGAATGCGGCGCGCTGTGCTTCACCCAGCCCGCGGCCGGCAATGCAGCCGCGCTGTTTGGGCAAGCTTGCCTGAATCGAGCGCGCGACCGGACGGTAGCTCTTGCCGTAGTCGATCCAGGGCAGCAACAACTGCATCGTCAGCGCCCAGAACGTCGCGATTCCGGCGGTCCAGAAGGTGACGCAGCGCTGGGATGAATTCTCGCTGCGCCAAAGCAGCGCGATCCAGGCGAGCGTAATCGCGCTGGCGGCGATCAGCGGCAGCCAGGAGAAGTGCGAGACGAAGCCCGGCTCTATGCGTAGCGCATTGGCGGCGATGCGCGGCGGGAAGCCAGTCTGCAGCGCCATGTAGCCCACCCATACGAGCCCGCCGAGCAGGCTGAATGTCATGGCGCCAAACCATGCGAGCGAATTGGCCGCACCGCGGCGCAGATCGCTCAATACCTGCGCGCCCAGCAGCGACAGCGGCAGCAGCAGCGGCAGCAGCGGCAACTCCCCGTGCGCGCGCGCAAGAACGGCCACGCACAATTCCGCGATCAGTGCGATCAGGGGCAGTATTACCGCGGCAGAACCGGGTTTTCTGCGATACAGCCAGACCGCCCACAGCGCGATCGGCCACGCCGGCCAGGCGAACCAGGAGAGCGTGCGCAGCACCTGCGTGGCGGCACTCAGGCTGGGCGCCTGTGCCAGGACAGCCAGATTGCCCTGGTGCAACCAGGCGGTGAACAACTCGGGCGAGCGCGCGTAGAGCAGCGCCGGCCAGGTCAGGAGCCAGGGCGCGAAAACCAGCGCGGCGCAAGCCAGGGCGAGCGCGGTGTTGCGGCTGCGCCAATCGGGCACGAACAAGGGCGCCGCGAGCAGGGCCAGGACCAGCGGCAGGATGTGCAGGATTCCGGTGGCCAGAAATGCCGCCCCCAGGCCGCAGCCTATGGCGATGCCCGCCGCGTACGGTCGCCTTGCGACCAGCGCGGCGCCATAGTAGGCGCAGGCGAGGCCGGCGAGCAGTGCAGTCTCGCTGATGGCCTCGTGCGCATGCATCAGCAGGCCGCAGCAGCCCATGAACATGAGCACGACGCCGTCGCCGCGGCGCTTGATGTCATCGCCGCGGCTGTCGCTGTCGTACCTGCTCCTTTCGTAGTAGGCGCGTCCGGCCAGGCGCAGGAACAGGAGTGTCGCTGCGACGCAGGCGCCGGCTGCCAGGCGCATCGCGTCGTGCGGCACCACGAGTCCGTCAAGCAGCCGGGCCAGTCCAGCCGCGATCCAGTAGAACAGCGGGCCGTCCGCGGCGTAGTATTCCCCCGCGAGCCGCGGCAGCAGCCAATCGCCATGGCGCGCGAACTGGTGCGCGATGCCTATGCCTATCGCGTCGTCGTTTTTCCAGGGATCGTGGCCGACCAGTCCGGGCAGCAGCCAGATTGCGACCAGGATCAACATGGGAATGCGCGCCAGCGGCAGCGCGATGCGCAAGCCGGCCACTAGTCCATCGCCTCGAGTATCCGCCCCGGCCCGGGCGCGCTGCTGGAATTCATGCTTTCATTTTACTCGGCGTGAAAACAAAAAAGGCAGCCGCAGCTGCCTTTTCCCGGGATGCTCTGGATCTCAGGACGTTTTGGGTGCAGCCTCGACGGCCGGCTTCTTCGCGTATTTCTGGCGGAATTTTTCCACGCGCCCGGCGGTGTCGACGATTTTCTGCTTGCCGGTGTAGAAGGGATGGCAGTTAGAGCACACTTCGACGTGCAGTTCCTTGTTCATGGTCGAATGCGTCTGCCAAGTGTTGCCGCAGCTGCAGATCACCTTGATTTCGTGATAGTCGGGATGAATGTCTGTTTTCATGGTCTTTCCTGATTTTTTCCTAAGGTGCAGTCCGGGAATAGGAGCCGCAAAAGGCGGTAATTATCACAGAAATCAAAGTGCTAAGCAAGCTTTATCCCGGTATCGCGAATTCCGGCTGTACACTTGGATAAAACAACTCGAATCGTCTTTGTTTTTTTCCCAGAACTGTGTTTTCTGTACGGATGTGCTTTTCATCCGTAAAGAAAACACAGTTGGCGCGCGGAGCGCGCAATGGCGGCTTGGCGCGTGCGCCCCCCAAAGGCGCGGAGGATTTCGCTGTGACCCTGACTTACCCGCGTCTCATCGAATCGAAGAAATCCGCGTTGTTCTTGGTCGCGCGGATCTTGTCCACCAGGAACTCCGCCGCTTCCAGGTCGTCCATGGGGTAGAGCAGCTTTCTCAGCACCCACACCTTGGACAGCACTTCCTTGGCGATCAGCAGTTCTTCACGCCGTGTGCCCGAGCGATTGACGTTGATCGCCGGGAAAATGCGCTTTTCGTACATGCGCCGGTCGAGGTGGATTTCCATGTTGCCGGTGCCCTTGAACTCTTCGTAGATCACGTCGTCCATGCGGCTGCCGGTGTCGATCAGCGCGGTGGCGAGTATGGTGAGCGAGCCGCCCTCCTCGACGTTGCGCGCGGCGCCGAAAAAGCGCTTCGGGCGCTGCAGCGCGTTGGCGTCTACGCCCCCGGTGAGCACCTTGCCCGAGGCCGGCACAACGGTGTTGTAGGCGCGCGCCAGGCGGGTGATCGAATCGAGCAGGATCACCACGTCCTTCTTGTGCTCGACCAGGCGTTTCGCCTTCTCGATCACCATTTCGGCGACCTGCACGTGGCGCGTGGCCGGCTCGTCGAAGGTGGATGCCACCACTTCGCCGCGCACGGTGCGCGTCATCTCGGTTACTTCTTCCGGGCGCTCGTCGATCAAGAGCACGATCAGCACCACGTCGGGATGGTTGGCGATGATCGCGTGCGCCATGTGCTGCATCAGCACCGTCTTGCCCGCCTTGGGCGGGGACACGATCAGCCCGCGCTGGCCCTTGCCGATGGGGGCGATGATGTCGATAATGCGGCCGGTCATGTTCTCTTCGGCCTTGATGTCGCGCTCCAGCTTGAACACCTCGTCCGGGTGCAGCGGCGTCAGGTTCTCGAACAGGATCTTGGTCTTGGAGTTCTCTGGCAGATCGCCGTTGACCTTGTCCACCTTGACCAGCGCGAAATAGCGCTCGCCGTCCTTGGGGGTGCGGATTTCGCCCTCGATGGTATCGCCGGTATGCAGGTTGAAGCGGCGGATCTGGGAAGGGGAGACGTAGATGTCGTCGGTGGAGGCGAGGTAGGAGGTGTCGGGCGAGCGCAGGAAACCGAAGCCGTCGGGCAGCACTTCCAGTGTGCCGTCGCCGAAAATGGATTCGCCTTTTTTCGCGCGGTTTTTCAGCAGCGCGAATATGAGTTCTTGTTTGCGCAGGCGGTTGGCGCCTTCGATTTCATGCCCCACCGCCATCTCGACCAACTCGGTGACGTGCAGGGTTTTAAGCTCGGATAATTGCATGCGGAGACGCTCGTATGGAACGGAAAAGGCTAAAGAGGCCTTGGGATTCGAGACAGGAAGGAACTGGCGTCCAGATCCGGCTGGGGTGCTTACGATATGAGGGGATGTCTCCCCTCATGTTCCCCTACGTCAGTGGTCGTTTCGGCCAGCTTGAAACGGCCTCTGAGAAAATCCGCCGGTGACGCTTCAGGTGCAAGGATAGAGGGTCTAGATGTTGCTGTCAAGGAAGGCGGTCAGCTGCGATTTCGACAGCGCACCTACTTTGGTGGCCTCGATGTTGCCGTTCTTGAACAGCATCAGGGTGGGGATGCCGCGGATGCCGTACTTTCGCGGAATCTCCTGGTTCTCGTCGACGTTGACCTTGGCGACCTTGAGTTTGCCCGAGTACTCCTTGGCAACTTCTTCCAGAGTCGGGGCTATCGCTTTGCACGGACCGCACCACTCGGCCCAGTAGTCGACCAGCACGGGGCTTTGCGATTGCAGCACCTCGGCTTCGAAAGTGTCATCGGTTACATGCTGGATGTGTTCGCTCATGCGCTCCTCGTTTTCGTGTGTGTTTGGATCTGTTTGCGCCCCGCAGTCGATCAGGCCGGGGAGGGGTGAGGCCTGATTCTAGCCCTATTTCAGACTTGCCGCAGCCGGACAAGCCTGTATCTATATTGCGGCCGGGCGGCGGATTTCAAGCCTAGCCCGCTCGATAGCCTATGGTAAAATTCCGCCGCCATGCTCCGCAGGCTTTATATCAGGACCCGCAGCCTCTTTTTCAGGACCTTGCCATGACCTATGTCGTAACCGAATCCTGCATCAAGTGCAAATACACCGACTGCGTCGATGTCTGCCCCGTGGATTGCTTCCGTGAGGGGCCGAACATGCTGGTCATCGATCCCGACGAATGCATCGACTGCACCCTGTGCGTGGCCGAATGCCCAGTGGAGGCGATTTTCGCCGAAGATGACGTGCCGGACAATCTGAAGGAATATACGGCGATCAACGCCGAGTTGTCCAAGGTGTGGAAGCCCA
Source organism: Burkholderiales bacterium (assembly GCA_014860355.1). Classification (GTDB taxonomy): domain Bacteria; phylum Pseudomonadota; class Gammaproteobacteria; order Burkholderiales; family SG8-39; genus 2-12-FULL-64-23. The sequence continues at coordinate 6,606 of JACZJV010000177.1, forward strand.
TCATCGAGCGCAAGGAAGCGCCGGCGGATGCCGATGACTGGGCCAAAGTGAAGGACAAGAAAAAGCTGCTGGAGAAGTAACAGCGTAAGTCGAACTGCGGCGCTTGCACTTGCGCGGACGGCGTCCCGTCCGCGCGGATTGCCGATTGAGTACGGATGAAAAAGCGTCATCCGTACTCAATCGGCAATCTTGTATAAAAGCCACACCAATCCGCCCTTGTTTTTATCCATAACCGTGCTTTCTGAACGGATGCACTTTTCATCCGTTCAGAAAACACGGTTGGCGCGCGCAGCGCGCAAGTCCTCTGGTGGCATGCGACATGAGCCGCTATCGCGCGCCCGGCGCGCAGTTCCCTCAGTCGTAAAGCCCGGGCCGCGCCTTGCCGCGGAAGACGTAATAGGAAAACGCGGTGTAGGCGACGATGAAAGGCAGCACGATCAGCGCGCCCACGAGCACCACCCTGAGTGAAGAGGGGTGCGCGGCGGCATCCCAGAAAGTCATGCGGTCGATCACCACGTAGGGAAACAGGCTGTAGGCGAGGCCGACGAAGGCGAGCAGGAAAATCGACACTGCGCCGGCGAAGGGTGCCCAGTGCGCCGCGCCCGCCACGCCCCGCAGCAGGCGCCCGGTCGAGCGCCACACCCAGATCCACGCGAGCAGGGTCACCAGGGGCAGCAGCATCAAGCCCAGGGTCCGCGGAAAATCGAACCACTTGAGTTGCACGGTATGGCTCACCAGCGGCGTGGCAAGGCTCACGGCGGCCACGCCCAGCGCCACCCACAGCAATCCCCAGCGCGCCCAGGCGAGCGCTTTCGTCTGCAGCGTGCCCTCGGTCTTGTAGATCAGCCAGGTCGCGCCGAGCAATACATAACCGCCGCAAAGTCCCGCGCCCACCGCCATGGCGAACAGCAGATAGCCGAAACCCGATTCGAAGCCGGTGATGTAGCTCCCGAGCATCAGCCCCTGCGAAAACGAAGCGAGGAAGGAGCCGACATAGAACAGCCAGTTCCACAATTCGCGGTGCCAGCCCTCGGCCTTGACGCGGAACTCGAATGCCACGCCGCGCAGCATCAGCCCGACCAGCATCGCCGCCACCGGGAGGTAGAGCGCGCCCAGCACCACGCCGTGCGCCGCCGGAAACGCCACCAGCAGTATGCCCACTCCAAGCACCAACCAGGTTTCGTTGGCGTCCCAGAACGGGCCGATGGCGGCCACCATCAGTTCCTGCTCGCGCGCATCGGCCGCGGGCATCAGCATGCCTACGCCGAGGTCGTAGCCGTCGAGCACGACATAGGCGAGCACCGCCACGCCCATCAGCGCGGCAAAAACGAGCGGCAGGTCGAGGTTCATGGTGCGTCTGCCTTCGCCAGGTTTGTGCCTTTGCCCGCAAGGTGGGTGATCACCACCAAATAGGCGCCTAGCATCAGTGTGTAGACCAGGACATAGCCGGTGAGGCTCGCGCCGAGTTTGGCCTCGCCGACGGCACCCACGGCCTGCGAAGTTCTCAATATTCCGGTGACCAGCCAGGGCTGGCGTCCGATTTCAGTGACCAGCCAGCCTGCAATCGTCGCTATCCAGCCGGAGAAGGTGCAGGCGGCGAAGGTCCACAGCAGCCATCGCGGCGGAGCCCGGTCCCGGCGCAGCAGCCAGGCGCCGCCCCAGGACACGGCGAGCATCAGCACGCCCATGGCCAGCATGATGCGAAACGCGAAAAACACGGGCGCCACCGGCGGCGTGTCCGGAGCGAACGCGGCTATGCCTTTTACCTCGCCGTCGGGATCGTGCGTGAGTATCAGGCTCGCGACCTTGGGCACTTCGATGGTGTAATCGTTGCGGCGCGTAACTTCGTTCGGCACTGCGAACAGCACCAGCGGCGCGCCGCGCTCGGTGTTCCACAGCGCTTCCATCGCGGCGATTTTGGCGGGCTGGTGCTCGAGCGTATTCAGTCCGTGCTGGTCGCCGGCGAAAATCTGCAGCGGCGCGATCACCGCGGCGACCATGACGCTCGTGCGCAGCGTGTGCAATGCCGAGGTATCGGTGCCCGCGCGCAGCAGGCGCCATGCCGACAGCCCGGCCACCACGAACGAGGCGGTGAGCCCGGATGCGAGCAGCATGTGCGTCATGCGGTAGGGAAAGGACGGATTGAATATCACCTGCAGCCAGTCGCCCGCGATCAGCGCGCCGCCGTCCATGACATGCCCGGCAGGCGTCTGCATCCACGAATTGAGCGCGAGTATCCAGAAGGCCGAGAACAGGGTGCCGGTGGCGACCAGCAGTGTCGCACCTATATGCACCCAGGCGGGCACGCGATTCATGCCGAACAGCATTACGCCGAGAAAGGTGGCTTCGAGGAAGAATGCCGTGAGCACCTCGAACGCGAGCAGCGGGCCGGCGATATTGCCGACGTGGTTCATGAACCCCGGCCAGTTGGTGCCGAACTGGAACGACATGGTGATGCCGGTGACCACGCCCATGGCGAAGGAAAGCGCGAACACCTTGGTCCACAGCTTGTAGGTCGCGAGCCAGGCGGCGTCCCCGGTCCTCGCGTAGCGGATGCGAAAGTACACCAGGAACCACGCCAGCGCGATGGTGAGGCTGGGAAACAGAATGTGGAAGCCGATGTTCAGCCCGAATTGGGCGCGCGCCAGCAGCAGGAGATCGGGATTGTCCATGTAATCGCAATCGAGACGGGTGAGCGCGTCACCTTCGGGCGCGCGTGGATTATCATACGCCACCATGTCCGGCGATACCAATGCAGGCTTTTCCAAAGTGCAGCTCTACGCGCGCCTCGCCGAAGGTCTGGCCGGCGGCATCACTGTAGTCACGCCCAATCTGCGCCTGGCGCAGGCACTGGCGCGCGAATTCGATGCGGCGCAGGCCGCGCAGGGGCGCATCGCCTGGGAGTCGGCAGACATCCTGCCTTACGCCGCGTTCGTGCAGCGCTGTTTCGAGGACCTGCTCTACTCCGGGGCCGCGTCCCCCCTGCCCGTGCCGCTCACGCCGGCGCAGGAGTTGTCGTTGTGGGAAGACATCATCCGCCGCTCCGATGCGGGCGGCGCGCTGCTCGCGCTGCCCGAGACCGCGGCGCTTGCGGCGGATGCGTGGAAGTCGGCGCACGCCTGGAGGCTGTTCGACAGCCTGCGGTCGGCTCAGTTGAACGAGGACGCGGCCGCGTTTCGCGACTGGTGCGCGGCGTATACGCTGCGCTGCCAGCGCGATGGACATACCGATACCGCGTCGCTCTCGGATCTGGTGGCGGCGCGCGTGCACGGCAAGGAAATTCGCAGGCCGAAATTGCTGGCGATCTACGGTTTCGACATCCGCACTGCGCAGCAGCAGGCTTTGTTCGCTGCCCTGGAGGAGGCGGGAACGCAGGTTCTGGTGTGCGCGCCGCAGCGGCGCGAGGCGAGCGTGCTGCGCCTTGCCTGTGCGGATGCGCGCGAGGAAATCGAGCGCGCCGCGGCCTGGGCGCGCGCACGTCTGGAATCCGACCCGGGCGCAGGCATCGGCATAGTCGTTCCCGATTTGAGCCGGCAGCGCAAGGCGATACTGCGCGTTTTCCGCTCTTTGCTGGCGCCCGCATCGATGCTGCCGGGGTCAGTCGAGGAACCGCTGCCGTTCAACGTGTCGCTGGGCGCTGCACTCAGCGACTATCCGCTGGTGCAGGCCGCCTTTCTCATACTCGAACTCGCAGGGCGCGAAATCGAGTTCGGACGCGCCAGCCTGTTGCTGCGCTCGCCCTTTATTGCCGCGGGCGAAAGCGAGGCTGCCGGGCGCGCGCTGCTCGATCTCGAGTTGCGCCGCCGCGCCGAGCCTGCGATCACGCTCGATCGCTTGCTCGGCACCCTGGATGCCGCCAACTGCGGCGAGCTCGCGCCGGAGCTGGCCCGGGGCTTGCGCAAACTCGCTGCGTTTCGCAAGTCCGACCTTTTCGCTGCGCGCGCCCCTTCGGCCTGGGCGAAAGCCTGCGCCGATGCTTTGAAACTCATGGGCTTTCCCGACAAGGGCCGCAGCCTCGATTCGGCTGAATACCAGACCCTGAAGAAATGGCACGAAGTCCTCACCGGCTTCGCCCTGCTCGACCGGGTGAGCGCGAAGCTGGGCTACACCGAGGCGGTGGCGCGTCTGCGCCGGCTGGCGGCGCAGACGCTGTTTCAGCCCGAGGCGCCGTATGCGCCGGTGCAGATCCTCGGTGTGCTGGAATCGGCCGGCATGGAATTCGACCACTTGTGGGTGATGGGCCTCACCGACGAAGCCTGGCCCATCCATCCGCGACCGAATCCGTTCCTGCCGCTGGAGGCGCAAAGAAAGGCGGGGGTGCCGGAAGCGTCCATCGAAGCCACGCTTGCGCTCGACGCCGCCATCACCCGAGGCTGGCTCGGCGCCGCGGGAGAGCTAGTGTTGTCCCACGCCGGGGCCGAAGGCGAGAGGACACTGCTGCCCAGCCCGCTATTGCGCGATGTGGCGCCAGGCACGCTGGCGCTGCCCGCCTACCCGCGCCATCGCGATCTCATCCATGCCGCCGCGCGCGTCGAGTCGATAGCCGACGCGCATGCACCGCCGCTCGAAGACAGCGCCGCCTTGTCGGGCGGCGCCGCCGTCATCACCGATCAGTCCGCCTGTCCGTTTCGCGCGTACGCGCGACACCGCCTCCATGCCGAATCGCCCGAAGCGCCGCACGCCGGGCTGGACGCGATGGAGCGCGGCATACTGGTGCATCGCGTGCTTGCCAGCGCCTGGGAGCGGATCAAGACCAAGACCGGGTTGGATGCGATCGGCGCGAGCGAACTCGATGCGCTGCTCGCCGCGGCGGCAGGCGAGGCGGTAAGGCGCTTGCAGCGCGACCGGCCGGCGACGCTCGCCGGGCGTTTCGCCGAAGTCGAGAAGGGCCGCCTGCTGCGCCTCGCGCGCGCGTGGCTGCTGATGGAACGCGATGCGCGCGGCGACGATTTCCGCATTGCCGCGATCGAGGACAAGCGCAAGCTGGTGATCGGACCGCTCACGCTGCGCGGCAAGCTCGATCGCGTGGACGAACTCGAAGACGGCCGGCGCATCATCATCGACTACAAATCGAGCGCCGATCCGGCAAGCGCGTGGCTGGGCGAGCGGCCAGATGCGCCGCAACTGCCCCTGTACCTGGTTGCGGGCGAGCCGGCCGCCGTGGCCATTGCGTTCGCGCAGGTGAAGGCGGGTGAGATGAAGTTCACCGCGTTGGCTGCCAGCGAGGCGCTGCTGCCGGTGAAAATATCCCTGCCCGAGGCCGGATGGGACGAGCAGGTCGGCGCATGGCGCGAGGTCCTGGCGCGGCTCGCCGAGCGCTTCGCCGCGGGCGAGGCCGCAGTGCATCCGAAAAATCCGCAGAAGACCTGCCGCAACTGCGATGTGCACGCGCTTTGCCGCATACACGAGCGACTGGGCGCGGCGGCGCTCGGTCAGGAGGGCGATGATGAAAGCTGAACTCTCGTCTTTGCGCGGACCGGAGGATGAATATTCTTGCATTCAATGCCGGTTCTTGCGCGGACGGCGGCCCGTCCGCGCGGATCGCCGATTGCGCACGGACGTAAAGCGTGTCCGCGCGCAATCGGCGATCTCGATTAAAACCCCCGGCGAATCCTTGGGGTTATCCATAAGCGAGTCTTCCGTACGGATGGGTTCTCCATCCGTACGCAAGACACGGTTGGCGCGCGCAGCGCGCAATGGCCGATGGACGAAGCTGTATGAAAACAGCCCAGGACGGCCTTTGGCCACCAATTCGATTAACCATGCCTGACACCCTTCCTGTTGCCGACCTTGCCGCGCGCGAGGACGCACTGGCGCCGACGCGCTCCTTCATCGTCCAGGCACCGGCGGGTTCGGGCAAGACTGAGTTGCTGATCCAGCGCTACCTCGGTTTGCTGGCGACGGTCGATGAACCGGAAGAAATCGTCGCCATCACCTTCACCCGCAAGGCTGCGGCCGAAATGCGCGCGCGTGTGCTCGATGCGTTTGCGCAGTTGAAGTCGGCGAGCGGGCCCGGGTCCGCGCACGCGCGCCGCACCCGGGAACTCGCGCGCGCAGCGCTGGCGCGCGACGTCGCGCGCGGCTGGCGCATCGACGACAGCCCGGCGCGGCTGCGCATCCAGACCATCGATTCACTGTGCGCAGCGCTGACGCGGCAGATGCCGATGCTCTCCAGGTTCGGCTCGCAGCCGGAGAGCATAGAGGACGCCGGCGCGCTCTATGCCGAGGCGGCGCGCGCGACGGTCGATCTCATCGAAGGCGATGACCCGGCAGCGGACTACGTCGAGAGGCTGCTGGCGCACCTCGACAACGACGTCGAGCGCGTCGAGGAATTGCTCGTCGACATGCTGCGCCGGCGGGATCACTGGCTGCGCCACGTGATGGCGCAGAAGCGCGGCGATCTGGAGGCGATGCTCGCCGCCGAACGCCACGCGGTGCTCGCGCGCGCGCGCGCGTTGATCGCACCGGCATCGCAGCGCGAACTACTGCATATCGCCAATCTGGCGCTCAGCAATCTGGGGCGGCCGGCCATGGCGTCGCTGCCCGGCAGCGACGACGCCGATGGCTGGACCGCGCTGGCCGATCTGCTGCTGACCGAAACGGATACATGGCGCAAGAGCCTCAACAGGAATAACGGCTTTTCCCCGGGGCCGGCGCATGCGCCGGCCAAACAGCGGGCGCTGGCGCTGATTGCCGAGCTGAGCGCGAGCGAGCCCTTGCGGACTGCGCTGGCCGACGCGCGCAGGCTGCCGTCCGCGGGCTACGGCGATGAACAATGGCGGGTGCTCGAGGCGATCACCGAACTGCTCAAGTGCGCGGTGGGCCAGTTGAAGCTCGCGTTCCAGTCGCGCGGGCAGGTCGATTTCACCGAAGTTTCGCAGCGCGCCCTGCTTGCGCTGGAGGACAGCGAGGGACCGACCGACCTTGCGTTGAGGCTGGATTATCAGATCCGGCACCTGCTGATCGATGAATTCCAGGACACCTCGATCAGCCAGTTCGAGCTGGTGGCGAAGCTCACGGCAGGCTGGACGCCCGATGACGGCCGCACCCTGTTTGCGGTCGGCGATCCGATGCAGTCGATCTACCGCTTTCGCGAGGCCGAAGTCGGGCTGTTTCTGAAGGCGCGCGCCGAAGGCATAGGCAACGTGGTGCTCGAGCCGCTGGAGCTGTCGGCCAATTTCCGCTCCCAGGCCGGCATCGTCGATTGGGTGAATCAAACTTTCGTCCAGGTAATGCCGCAGTTCGAGGACATCGCCTCGGGCGCGGTAGCCTATGCCGGATCCAGGGCGGTGCATGCGCAGTTGGAAGGCGCTGCAGTCGAAGTCCATGCGCGCATTGCCGGCGGCGAGGCGAGCGAAGCTGCACAGGTGGCCGATATCGCGGCCGCTATCGCGGCTGCCAACGCGAAGCATGGGAAAGCCGAAAGCACGGCGATCCTGGTGCGCGGGCGCAGCCATCTGCGCGAGATCGTGCCGCGGCTGAAGCAGGCGGGCCTTGCGTTCCGCGCTATCGAAATCGACCGCCTCGACGACCGGCCCGTGGTACAGGACCTGCTTGCGCTCACGCGCGCGCTCGCCCATGGCGGCGACCGCCTTGCCTGGCTGGCGATCCTGCGCGCGCCCTGGTGCGGCCTCACCCTCGCCGACCTGCTCGCAATCGGCGGCGCCCAAACCGGTTCGAGCGCGGACGCACCGGATGCGCCGCCTACCATATGGAACGCGATCAACAGCAAGCGGGTAGTCCCGCGCCTCAGCGCCGACGCCCGCCTGCGCCTCGAGCGCATCCGCCCCGTGCTTGCCGCCGCGCTCGCCGTTCGCCAGCGCTCGAGTTTGCGCGACATGGTCGAGGGCAGCTGGCTGGCGCTAGGCGGCCCGGCCTGCGCGGCATCCGCGACCGAACTCGAAGACGCTGCGACCTATCTGGACCATCTCGAATCGAAAGAGGAAGCCGGCGCCATCGCCGACTTCGGGGCGTTCACGCAGGGCCTGGACAAGCTCTACGCCCTGCCCGACATGGCGGCAGGCGAGGGCGCCGTGCAAATCATGACCATCCACAAAGCCAAGGGCCTGGAGTTCGACCACGTGATCGTCCCCGGCCTGGAGAGGAAACCGCCTGCGGAGGGGAAGAAGCTGTTCCTGTGGATGGAGCGGCCGGCGAATCCGGATGCCTCGAGCCCGCGCAGCGCGCGATCCGATACCAGCCTGCTGCTCGCGCCCATCGAAGAAACCGGGGCCGAGCGCGATTCCATCTACACCTGGATCAAGAAGCTCGCCGCCGAGAAATCCGCCTTCGAGGACGGCCGCCTCCTCTATGTCGCCGCCACGCGCGCGAGACAGCGCCTGCATTTGCTGGGCGAGACCGGGTTGCTGCTGGACAAGAACGGCGCGCAGACGGCGCGCAAACCAGACGCGCGCAGCCTGCTCGCCAAGCTCTGGCCGGTGGTCTCGGACGAGTACCAGCGCGTCGCCGCGACGGCACCGGCTGCATCCGGGCCGCAGGCTGCGGGCGGCGACAGCGTCCCCGACCAGTCCCTGCGCCGCCTGGCGTCCGCCTGGATCCTGCCCGCGCCGCCAGCCGCGCTCGCGTGGAGCGCAGCGCGCGAAACCGCGCGCACCCAGGACGATATCGAATACTCCTGGGTGGGCGAGACCGCGCGCCAGGTCGGCAGCGTGGTGCACCGCTGGCTGCAAAACATCGCCGAAGATGAGCTGCGCGGCTGGAACCCGGAGCGCATCGAGGGCATGCATGCCGCGTTCAACAATGAACTCCTCGCTCGCGGCGTCGAGGCATCGCAGCTTGCGCAAGCGACCGGGCGCGTTGCCAGGGCGCTTGCCAGCGCGCTCGCAGATCCGCGCGGGCGCTGGCTGCTCGGCCCGCAGCAGGGCGCCAGGAGCGAATACCGCCTCACCGCCATGGTGGACGGCGCGCGGCGCAATCTGGTCATCGACCGCTGCTTCATCGACTCCGAGGGCAGGCGCTGGATCGTGGATTACAAGACCAGCGGCCACGAAGGCGCGGACCTGGACGGTTTTCTCGACCAGGAGCAGGAACGTTACCGCTCGCAGCTCGAATATTATGCGCAGGCGCTCGCCCAGGGCGAGGTGGCGATGCTGGGGCTTTATTTTCCGCTGCTCGCCGGATGGCGGGAGTGGGGCCCCTGAGCCGCTGCGGCTGTCGCATGGTCTGCGGTTTGCATCGTCAAAACAAGGAGCGTCATCGTGTCTGCAGCGAAATTCCAGGCCGGCGGCATGCCGGCGCCTAGCTTCGTCTATGTCTCCAACGGCGCCGATGGCGACATCGGCTGCTATCGCATGCAGGCCGACGGTAGCCTGCAGCCGCAGGCACGCGTCCGGGTGGGCGAGTTCGTCGGCCCCCTCGCCGTGAGCCCGGATGCGCGCTTTCTCTATGCCGCGGTGCGCGCGCAGCCGTTTTGCGTGCATGCCTATTCGATAGCCCCGGACAGCGGCGCGCTGACGCCGCTGTCGGTAACGCCGCTCGCGGCGAGCTGCCCCTACATCGCGCTGGACCGGAGCGGACGTTACCTGTTCGGCGCCTCCTACCATTCGCACCTGATCAGCGTCAATGCCGTCGGCGCCGACGGGCGCGTGGCCGCGGCGCCGCTGCAACTGATTCCCGTGGGCCGCAACGCGCATTCGATACGCAGCGACCGGAGCAACCGCTACGTCTACGTCCCCGCGCTGGGCAGCGACCAGATATTCCAGTTCGTGTTCGACGCGGGTACGGGACGGCTGCGCTCCAACACGCCGGCGGTGGCACAGATGCAGCCTGGGACCGGGCCGCGCCATTACGTGATCTCGGCCGACAACAGGTTTTTCTATGTGCTGAGCGAACTGCTGGGCTCGGTGACGAGCTACGCGCTCGATGGCGACACCGGTCTGCTCAGCGAAATCGCTACCGCGTCGGGCCTGCCGCCGGACGCGGGACTCGTCCCCGGCGCACCGCGCGCGGGCGTGGGCGCAGCCGATAGCGCGCCGCCGCGCAATCGCGACAGGGACATATGGGCTGCCGATATCCAGCTCAGTCCGGAGGGCAGCTTCCTTTACACCTCGGAGCGCTCCAGCAGCACGCTCGCCGCGTTCCGCGTGGACGCGGCGACGGGCAGACTGACTTACCTCGGCAGCACGCCCACCGAGACCCAGCCGCGCGGATTTGCGCTCAGCCCCGAGGGCAAATACCTGGTCGCCTGCGGCGAAAAATCGGAGGCGGTTACGGTATATGCCATAGACCAGGCGAGCGGTGCGCTGGCCTTGCTGCAGAAATATCCGGGAGGCAAGGGCGCCAGCTGGATCGAGATCGTGCGCACTGCAACCTAAGCTTATTTCGCGCTTGAGCCATCCAAACGCCGGGTTCGGGCCCGATCGGATAAGCGTCCAGGTGCCAATTCGGGCAGGAATGCCATGTCAGGCTGCCCGCTTTAGCCGTCTGCGCCTGAGCTTTGCGCGCCGCCACGATAATGCCAGACTAAATTAGAGGGTTATTACGTATTACCCCCACCGGCGCGATTTGCTATCGTCCGGCCCAATTGGCGCAAACCCCTTTTGGATCGGAGACGACTTTTTGGATAGATCACAACTGCTGGACGAACCCAGCTACGGCTTTCTGGCGCTCTCGGAACTGAAGAGCCGCTTTCAAGCCGCCCTCGACTGGGGCGCGAACGCAATGAAGGACCCGACGGGAAAAATCGGCTTCCTGCTCGGCGCGATATTCCTCGTCGAGCTGAGCGTGATGCTGGTGACCGACGAGCTCGAAATCGACATGACGGGCTTGCCTGGGGCGCTGCTGGACGCGGCGACACTCACCATAGTGGTGTCTTTTGTAGTGCTGCGACTGATGCTCAAGCCGCTGCAGGAGGCCCTGGAGAGCGAGCACGCCAAGGCACAGGTGATCCTCGACGGGGCGTCCGACGCCATTATCACCATCGATGAGCGCGGCATCATTCAGACGCAGAACCGCGCGGCACGGCACATGCTCGGATTTTCGGACAAGGACGCGATCGGAAGCAATATAAGCATCATAGTTCCGCCTCCCCATCGCGAGCGCCATGACAAATACCTGGAGAACTACCTGCGCACCGGTCTCAGGAAGGTAATCGGTGAGATGCGGCAGATGGACGCCATGCGCAAGGACGGCAGCATCGTTCCGATCGAAATGGCGGTCAGCGAGGTTCAGACCGGGAACCGGCGTGTATTCACCGCCATCCTTCGCGACATCACCGAGCGCAGGCAGGCCGAGCAGGCGCGCGAGAAGCTCATGCGCCAGCTGGAAACGCTGAGCGAGCGGCTTGCGACGGCGCAGGAGGAAGATCGCCGCAAAATCGCGCACGAATTGCACGAGGAGCTGGGCCAGGAGCTGATGACCCTGAAGCTCTTTATCGAGATACTGGGGCCTGGCCGCAAAGCCAAGCAGGCCAAGGATAACCGCGACGCCGCGCTGGCTGCGGCGGTGCACGTATCCAAACGGGTCAGCGAACTGGTCCAGGATCTGGCTCCCCCGGAGCTGGAATACTTCGGACTCGATGCGGCGGTGCGCACATATTCCCGGCGCCAGGCTGTAGCGGGCCGCTGGAACCTGCATCTTGACTGCCCCAAGCCCGAGGTGAGGGCGCCCCGATCCGTGGAAAGGGCCTGCTTTCGCGTGTTGCAGGAAGGACTGAGCAACGTCTTGCATCATGCAAACGCGACCGAAGTCTGGGTTCATCTGCACCAGGGTATCGATGAACTGGAACTCCGGATACGCGACAATGGGATCGGGTTCGATCGCTCTGTATTCCACGACGAAAAACTGCGCGAGAACGGCAGCATCGGCATCTTCGGCATGCAGATACGCGCCAAGCAGGTCGCAGGGGTCGTGAAGATCAATTCATCGGTCGGCAACGGAACCGAAGTCGATGCGGTCTTCCCGCTGACTGTTGATTCCGCCGAGCCTGTTTGACTGGGCGCTTCTGATCGACTCTGAACCCGTTCGTTCGATATGGGCTCACCGGCGAACGCTTTGCAAGGGCGCTATCCTGCTCATGGCGCGCTCGCTGATCGCGGTAATGGATAGCGAGGGGTTGACGCCGGGGTTGGCCGAGATCATCGAACCGTCGCAGACGTACAGATTGCGATAGCCGAACACGCGGTTGTCGCTGTCTATCACGCCTTCGCTTGCGTCCCGGCCCATGCAGGCGCCGCCGAGGATGTGCGCCGTCGAGGGAATGCCGAACAGGGTTTCGCTGATCATGGCCACCGGCTTGCCGCCGACGATGGCAGCGTAGCGCTCAGACAGGTCTCTGGCCTCGGGCATGAAGGCGGTCGGTGCCGGGCCGACGTCGAGTTTCGTCGCCATGCCCAGTCCGCCGCGCACCAGGCGCAGGGTGCTGTCTATGGTCTGCATGAACAACAGCACCTGGGTGCGCTTGGCCCAGTCGTCGACGAACAGCACCTTCAGGTTCATCAGCGGGTGCCGCAGCCAGTCGCCGAGGAGTTTGACTGCCCGCACGAAACCGTTGGTGTGAAACACGCGCGGCCCCATCACCAGGCGCCAGAAACCGGAGCCCGCGGCATAGCGCACCGGTTCCAGATGCGAGTTCTCGTCGGTATGCAGGATGGAACCGATGGCGATGCCGTCGGAAAACACCGATTTGCCGTCGGGCACCGTTACCGGAATCAGCGCCTCCGAATTGGTGCGCACGCCATAGCCCAGCCGGTCGGACAGCCGCGGCAGCGAACCCTGTTTCAACCGCAGCATCAACTCAACCGTGCCGAGCACGCCGCCCGAAAATACCGCGCCGCGGCAGCGCAGCGTACCGCCCGCGCCCCTGCGCGTCGCGCTGGGCCGCCAGTCCACGGCGTAGCCCTCGGCGCCGTCCGCCGCGCCCAGGGGGCGCACGTCGGTGACCAGGGACTCGGGCTGAATCACCGCGCCTAGCCGCTCGGCCAGGTAGAGGTAATTCTTGTCCAGCGAATTCTTGGCGTTGTGGCGGCAGCCGGTCATGCAGCCGCCGCAGAATACGCAGCCGGCGCGCTCGGGTCCCCTGCCGTTGAAAAACGGATCGGGCACGGTCTTATCGGGTTCGCCGAAGTACACCGACACCTGGGTCGCCTCGAAATGCCCTTCCATGCCGATCTGGCGGCCGAGTTCGCGCAGGGCGATGTCGCCGGTTTCCAGACGCGGATTCGTGGCGGCCCCGAGCATGCGCAGTGCCCTCTGGTAGTAAGGGCCCAACTCTGTCTCCCAGTCGGCCAGATGCGCCCATGAAGGCGATGTAAAGAACCCCTTCTTCGGTATCGGCAGGGTGTTGGCGTACACCAGCGAACCGCCGCCTACGCCTACCCCGGAGAGCACGCCCACGTGGCGGAAAAAAGTCAGCTTGAACAGACCGAAGCAGCGCAGGGTGGGCAGCCACAGCCAGCGTTTCACATCCCAGTTGGATTTGGGGAAGTCGGCCGCGCCCAGACGCATGCCCTTTTCCAGCACCAGCACCTTGTAGCCTTTCTCCGCCAGGCGCAGTGCCGAGACTGCGCCGCCGAATCCCGAGCCGATGATGAGGTAATCGCAATCGTAGGGCGTGCCGCTGTCGCTGCCTGGTATGGTCATCGCCGTGAAGTTTTCCCGCGAGGAAGCCTGGGCGCATTACAGCAGAGGATGCGCAGGCGTGTCCATCGCGGAAATGCCCGGCCGGCGCGCCAGAAAGGACACAAGCCCGCGGCTTGACACCGAATCCGAACTCCAGCACCCTGAGCAAATGTCGTATCGCCTTGCCAACCGGAGGCATTCGTGGACAAGCAGCCGCTGAAATCCCTCATCAACCATCAGCTAGCCGGAGTCGACGTGGCTTCGGTGAGCAGGTCCATAGTCAACCGCCTGGTGTTCTCGGTAGGCAAGGACGACATCATGGCGACCGCGCGCGACTGGTTTCATGCCACTGCGTTCATGACGCGCGACCGCCTGATCGAGCGCTGGATGGAAACCATGCGCAGCTACTATGTCGCCGACGCCAAGCGCGTGTATTACCTGTCGATGGAATTCCTGATGGGGCGCACGCTGACGAACAGCCTGCTCAACCTCTCGTTCGAAAAAGCGTGCAGCGAGGCCTTGCAGCAGAACGGCGTCGATCTGCGCCAGGTGCGCGAAATGGAGCCCGACGCGGCTCTGGGCAACGGCGGTCTGGGACGGCTCGCCGCCTGCTTTCTCGATTCGATGGCGACGCTGAACCTGCCCGGCTACGGCTACGGCATACGCTACGAGTACGGCATGTTCTCACAGCGCATCGAAGGAGGCCGCCAGGTGGAACACCCCGACAACTGGCTGCGCTACGGCAATCCCTGGGAATTCGCGCGTCCGGAAGTCATCTATCAGGTCAAGTTCGGCGGCCGCGTGGTGCAGTTCGCCGACGAGTACGGCGCCCAGCGCAACCACTGGGTGGACACCGAAGACGTCATGGCCATGGCCTATGACAGCCCGATACCCGGATTTGCCACCTCCACGGTCAACAACATGCGCTTGTGGGCGGCCAAGGCATCGCGCGATTTCGAGCTGAAATATTTCAACGAGGGAAATTACATCAAGGCGGTGGAGGACAAGAACGAGTCGGAAAACCTGTCCAAAGTGCTCTACCCCAACGACTCCACCACCATGGGCCGCGAACTGCGCCTGAAGCAGCAGTATTTTTTCGTCTGCGCCTCGCTGCAGGACATTCTCTACCGCTACAGCAAATACCACCAGGGCTTCGACGAGCTTCCGGACAAGGTTGCGATTCAGCTGAACGATACCCATCCGGCGATCGCCATCCCGGAACTGATGCGCGTCCTGGTGGATCTGAACCATCTGGACTGGGACAACGCCTGGGACATCACCACCCGCACCTTCTCCTACACCAACCATACGCTGATGTCGGAGGCGCTGGAAACCTGGCCGGTCGCGATGTTCGAGCAGATCCTGCCGCGCCACCTGCAGATCATTTACGAAATCAACCACCGCTTCCTCAAGGCGGTGATGCACAGTTTTCCGGGCGACAACAATATGCGCCAGCGCATGTCGATCATCGGCGAAGAAGAGGGCAAGCGCGTGCGCATGGCGCACCTTGCCGTGATCGGCAGCCACAAGGTAAACGGTGTGGCGCAACTGCACACCGAACTCATGAAGCAGACCATATTTTCCGATTTCGACCGCTATTTCCCGGGCAGGATCATCAACCTCACCAACGGCATCACGCCGCGGCGCTGGCTGAACCTGGCCAACCCGCTGCTCGCGGCGCTGATCACGTCGCGCATCGGCGATGGCTGGATCAAGGACCTGGACCAGTTGCGACGCCTGATCCCCCTGGCCGAGGACGCGCAGTTCCGCCAGCAATTCGCCGCGGTAAAGCGCGCCAACAAGCAGAGGTTCGCCGCGGAAATCGCATCTTCCCTGGGCCTGGAGATCGAGGTGGATTCGCTCTTCGACGTGCAGATCAAGCGCATCCACGAATACAAGCGCCAGCTGCTCAACCTGCTGCACGTGGTGACCCTGTACAAGCGCCTGTGCGACTTCCCGCAGAGCGAAGCGGTGCCGCGCACCGTGATCTTCGGCGGCAAGGCGGCGCCGGGCTACGCGATTGCCAAGCTCATCATCAAGCTGATCAACGACGTGGCCGACATCGTGAATAACGACGTGCGCGTGCACGGACGCCTGAAAGTGGTGTTCGTGCCCAATTACGGCGTTTCCGTGGCCGAAAACATCATTCCGGCAGCCGACTTGTCCGAGCAGATATCCACGGCCGGAACCGAGGCCTCGGGCACCGGCAATATGAAGCTGGCGTTGAACGGGGCGCTCACCATAGGCACCCTGGACGGCGCCAATGTCGAAATCCGCAACGAGGTCGGCGAGGACAATATTTTCATATTCGGCCTTACCGCCGCCGGGGTCGCCGAGTTGCGCGCGAGCGGCTACCGCTCGGCGGACTACTATCAGGCTAACGGCGAATTGCGCCAGGCGATCGACATGATAGGTTCCGGCTATTTTTCGCCGGAGGACACCGGGCGATTCAGGCCCATTGTGGACAATCTGCTGGCGAACGGCGACCACTATCTGCTGCTGGCCGACTACGCCTCCTACGTCGCCTGCCAGGCCGAGGTCGACGCGGCCTACCGCGACCAGCAGCAATGGCTGCGCAAAGCGATACTCAACGTCGCCACCATGGGAAAATTCTCCAGCGATCGCACCATCCTGCAGTACGCCGAGCAGGTCTGGCAGGCAAAGCCCGTAGTGCGCTGACGCGCTTCGTGGACTGAGGCGCCTTGACAGACAAGGCGCGCTCGCGCACCCTCACGACCATGTTTCGCCTAGGCAATGGCGCCGGCTTCTCCGGCGACCGCATCGACGCGCCCGGCCCGGTGGTGGACACGCTGATCGCGCGCGGCGGGCCGGCGGCGATCTTCTTCGAGGTGCTGGGTGAGCGCACCGTCGCGCTGGCGCAGCTGGAGAAGCGGCGCGATCCAGCGCGCGGCTACGAACCCATGCTCGAGCGCCTGCTCGAGCCCATCCTGGAGAAGTGCGCGCGCAATGGCATCAGCATCATCGGCAATTTCGGTGCGGCCAACCCGGCGGGCGCGGCGCGCGCGATCGCGCGCCTGGCCGAGCGTGCCGGGCTCGGCAGCTTGCGCATCGGCGTGGTCGAGGGTGACGATCTTGCCGCGAACATCGATCTCGCGCAGCTCGAAGTGGTTGATGCCGACGCCACGCTCGAGCAGGGCGGCAGTGAAATCGTCTCCGCCAACGCCTATCTGTCGGCGCAGCCCATCGTAGAGGCGCTGCGCTCAGGCGCGCAGATCGTGGTCACGGGACGCTGCGGCGATCCCTCGCTGGCGCTCGCGCCGCTGATCCACCACTATGGCTGGGCCGCGGACGACTGGGACAGGCTTGCCTGGGGTTCGGCGGTGGGGCATCTGCTTGAATGCGGTTCGCAGGTCACCGGCGGCGTGTATTACGACCCCGGTTTCAAGGACATCCCCGACCCGGCGAACATCGGCTTCCCCATCGCCGAGGTGAGCGCGCACGGGCGCATCGTCATCACCAAGGCCGACGCCACCGGCGGCGTGGTGAACCTGCAGGTGGTGAAGGAGCAGCTGATCTACGAAGTCCACGATCCGGCGAACTACATCACGCCGGACGTGACGCTGGATTTTTCCGGCGTCAGCCTGCGCCAGGCCGGCGCCGACCGCGTCGAAGTGCTGGGGGTGCGCGGCAAGCCGGCGCCCGAGCGCCTGAAGGCCACGGTGTGCTTCGAAGGCGGCTGGCTGGGCGAAGGCGAAATTTCGGTCGCCGGGCCCAACTGCCTCGCGCGCGCGAAAAGCATCGCCGAGGTGCTGCTCGCGCGGCTGCGCAGGCGCAAGCTGAAAGTGCATTCCCGCGTCGATCTCATCGGCATAGCCAGCGTGCACGACGACGATGGCGGCACGCTGTGGCGCGCCTACACCGGCCCCGAGCCTGGCGACATCCGCGTGCGCCTGGCGGTGGCGGGCGCCGAACACGACGACGTCGACCAGGCGGCGCGCGAGGTGCTCGCGCTGCTTTGCTGCGGGCCCGCCGGATCGGGCGGCGCGCGCTGGCGCACCACGCAGCGCATACGCACGCAATCCTATCTGGTGCCGCGCGCGAGCGTGAGTCCTCGCGTGAGCGTGAAACCTGCGCGAGAGTGGCGCTGATGCAAAATCTTGAGGAACTCGTCACCGTGCCGCTGCACGCGGTCGCGCACGGCCGCGCCGGCGACAAGGGCAACCGCCTGAACGTGAGCGTGATTCCGTACGAAGCCGAGGCCTACGCGCTGCTGGCCGCACAACTGACGCCGGAGCGCGTGCTGGCGCTGTTTGCGCACCGGTGCGCGGCGAAGGTGACGCGCTACGATCTGCCGCTCTTGCACGCGTTCAACTTCGTCATCGACGACGTGCTCGAAGGCGGGGTGAACGGCAGCCTCAATCTGGATGGCCACGGCAAGACGAACTCGTTTCGCCTGTTGAGCCTGCCGGTGCAAGTGCCGCGCAGGCTGGTGCGCTCGCCCGCCTGAAGCCGATGCCGCCTGGAGGCTGGTGCATCGGCATCCTGGCGTGATCAGGCGCAGCGTGCCGACATCATGCGCGCAAGGCGCGTGGCGATGATCATTTCGGCCTCGGCGACGATGCGCGCGACCAGTACGGCGCAGGTCGGAATGTCGTGGATCAGGCCCTGGATCATGCCCGCGGACCAGACGCCGAAATCAGGATCGCCTTCCTCGTAGACCTTCCTGCCGCGCGCCCCGGCGACCAGATGACGCACGTCGTCGATGGTGGCGCCGCCTTTCTTCTCCACCGCGAGCACTTCCTGGCTGACGGCGTTGCGCGCGACGCGCGCGGTATTGTGCAGCGTGCGGAAAATGAGATCGGTCGAGCGCTCGTCGTTGGCGACGATCTGCTCCTTTATTTTCTGGTGTATCGGCGACTCGACGGTGCACATGAAGCGCGTGCCCATGTTGATGCCGTCCGCGCCGAGCGCGAGCGCCGCGGCGAGGCCGCGGCCGTCGCCGAAACCGCCCGAGGCGATCATCGGGATGCGCACCTTGTCGGCTGCAGCTGGTATCAGGATCAGGCCGGGTACATCGTCCTCGCCCGGGTGGCCGGCGCATTCGAAGCCATCGATCGAGATTGCGTCCGCGCCGATCTTCTCCGACTTGATCGCATGGCGCACCGAAGTGCACTTGTGGATCACCTTGACGCCGTGCTTTTTCAGTTCGGCAATATGCTCCTGCGGGTTGTAGCCGGCGGTCTCGACGATTTTTATGCCCGACTCGATGATCGCCTGGCGGTATTCCACATAGGGCGGGGGTTTGAGCGCGGGCAGGATGGTCAGGTTTACTCCGAAAGGCTGGTCGGTCAGCTCGCGGCAGCGCTTGATCTCCTTTTCGAGATCCTCAGGCGTCGGCTGCGTAAGCGCGGTGATGAATCCCAGCGCGCCCGCGTTGGCCACCGCCGACACCAGCGACGCGCGTCCCACCCACTGCATGCCGCCCTGCACGATAGGGTGCCGTAC
>JACZJV010000178.1 GCA_014860355.1 Burkholderiales bacterium
ACCCTGGAGGCCCGCCAGGCAAACAGGGTGAGCGAAGAGCCCACGACCAGGGCCAGAAAGATAAGGATGAATATGCCGCGTTTGGGGTCGGTTGCGAATGCATGCACCGAGGTGAGTACGCCGGAGCGCACCAGGAAGGTCCCCAGCAGGCTCAGGGAAAATGCGAGGATCGCCAGGAATACCGTCCAGATCCGGAACGCGCCGCGCTTCTCGGTCACTGCCAGCGAATGTATCAGCGCCGTGCCCACCAGCCAGGGCATGAACGAGGCGTTCTCCACCGGATCCCAAAACCACCAGCCGCCCCAGCCCAATTCATAGTAGGCCCAGTAGCTGCCAAGCGCGATGCCGAGCGTGAGAAACATCCAGGCGACCGTGGTCCATGGGCGCGACCAGCGCGCCCAGGCGGCGTCCAGGCGCCCGTCGATCAACGCCGCCATGGAAAACGCAAACGCCACGGAGAAACCGACGTAGCCCATGTACAGCATGGGCGGATGAAACACCATGCCCGGGTCCTGCAGCAGCGGGTTGAGGTCGCGTCCGTCCGCGGCCGCGGGCAGCAGGCGATCGAAGGGATTGGACGCAAACAGCATGAACACGAGGAAGCCGACGCTAATCAATCCCATGACGCCGAGCACGCGCGCCACCATCGCCTCGGGCAGGGTGCGGCTGAAAATGCTCACGGCAAACATCCACAATCCCAGCATCAAGGTCCAAAGCAGCAGCGAGCCCTCGTGCCCGCCCCAGACCCCGGCTACGCGGTATGCCAGCGGCAGCCGCGAGTTGGAGTGCTGCGCAACGTAGGTTACCGAGAAGTCATTGGTCACAAAAGCGTAGGTGAGACAAGCGAAGGCAAAGGCAATGAACAGGAATTGCCCCTGCGCCGCCGGACGTGCGACCGCCATCCAGGAAGCGTTTCCCCGCGCCGCGCCGATCAGCGGCAGAGTGCTTTGAATCAGCGCAATGCAAAGCGTCAGGATTACTGCGAAGTTTCCGAGTTCGGGCGCCATTATTTTCCTCCCTCCGCTGCCACCATCGATTGTGCGGCTTTCTTGGCCGTCGCCTGGTCGAGCGCATCCTGAGCCGCGGGCGGCATGTAATTCTCATCGTGCTTGGCCAGCACCTCTTCGGCACGGAAAGTCCCGTCCGGACCGATCTTGCCCTGGGTCACGACGCCCTTACCCTCGCGAAACAGGTCGGGCAGTATGCCGCGGTAGCTCACCGGTATGCTCTTGGCCGTATCAGTGACCACGAAGCGCACGCTTACGCCGTCGGCCTCGCGTTTAACACTGCCTTTTTCCACCAGGCCGCCGATGCGAAAGCTCTTTCCAACCGGTGCCTCGTTGGATGCAACCTGGGTCGGCGTGTAAAAGAACACCAGGTTTTTCTGAAAAGCGGTAAGCACCAGCCCGGCTGAGAGCGCCACCCCTGCGACGCCGACACCGACCAGAACAAAACGTTTATGCCTAGGTTTCATCATTTCTCCTGCGTGCCGCGTAATATTTTGCGAGGTGCTCGATGACGCCGCGCCGACGCGTGACCAGCGCCACGATCTCGGCAATGAGCACTATCAAGGTAACCGCATAGGAGCCCCAAACATAGAGTCCATAGCCGCCCATGGCGAGGAAATTTTGCCAGTTTCCCCAATTCATTTTTGTCCGCCTATTTCCGCTGCCACCCAGTCGGTATGGCGTTCGCGCTCGAGAATCACGCAGCGCACCCGCGCGAGAGTGGCGGCGATACTATACATCCAAAAACCCAGCGCCATTATCAGCATTCCCAGCAGCATCGTGGCTGCCATCGTAGGCGCGCTCTTCATGCTTACCGACGCGCCCTGGTGCAGGGTGCTCCACCACTGCACCGAAAAATAGATGATCGGAATATTGATTACGCCGACCAGCGCCAGCACCGCGCCCGCCTTGTCGGCACGTCGCTGATCATCGATCGCTGCCTGCAGCGCCATGAAGCCGATATACAGGAACAGCAGGATCAATTCGGAGGTCAGGCGCGCATCCCAAACCCACCAGGTGCCCCAGGTCGGCTTGCCCCAGAGCGCACCGGTCCACAGTGCGATGAAGGTGAACAGCGCGCCAGTCGGAGCGAGGGCGGTTGCCACCATCGACGAGAGCCGCGTATTGAGCACCAGTCCCACCCCTGACCAGAACCCCATCACCAGATACAGGAACATCGACATCCAGGCAGCGGGAACATGGATGAAAATAATTCTGTAGGACTCGCCCTGCTGCGCATCCGTGGGCGCGACGAAAAAACTGATATACAGGCCCGCTGCGCAAAGCACTGCGGCCAGGGCGGCGAACCACGGCTGCAGCGCACCCGCCAGCGGATAGAAACTCTGCGGCGAGGAAAAATAATACAAACTGAATTTTCCCGACTTGCTCATTGCTCCCTCATTCCATCGCGATGCGCAGCGCCGCGGCGCTCGCCCAGGGCGCCAATACCAGCGCCAGCGCCAAAAACCCGCCGAGCAGCAGCAGATGCGCTTCCGCGCCCGTACCTGCCGCGGTCGCGCCCACCGATCCGGCGCCGAAAATCAACACCGGCACAAACAGCGGCAAGACCAGCAGCGCCACCAGCACGCCGCTGCCACGCACGCCCAAAGTAAGCGCAGCGCCGACCGCGCCGATCAGGCTCAGTACCGGCGTGCCGATCAGCAGCGACACGCACAGCACGACGAGCGCATCGGCGGGAAGATCGAACTGCAAACCCAGCAGCGGCGCAATCAGCACCAGCGGCAATCCCGACATCAGCCAGTGCGACAGCACCTTGCCCATCACCAGAACGACCAAGGGCTCGCCTGCGAGCAGCATCTGCTCCAGCGTCCCGTCCTGGTGGTCGGGCGCGAACAGCCGCGCCAGCGACAGCATGCAGGCGAGCAGCGCCGCCACCCACAGCACGCCCGGCGCCATGTTGCGCAACTGGCTGGCTTCGGGACCGACTCCGAGCGGAAACAGACTTACCACGATGACGAAGAACACCAGCGCATTGACCACGTCGCCCCGGCGCCGAAAAGCAAGCAGCAGGTCGCGCCTCAGCACCCACCCTAGCGCCCGGATCATGCGGCCTGCAGCGCTGCGCTGTGTAGATCCAGATCGA
This sequence comes from Burkholderiales bacterium, assembly GCA_014860355.1. Taxonomy (GTDB): domain Bacteria; phylum Pseudomonadota; class Gammaproteobacteria; order Burkholderiales; family SG8-39; genus 2-12-FULL-64-23. Next base: position 3,112 of record JACZJV010000178.1, read on the forward strand.
CGCGCAAAATCGCATGCGCCACCACCTGTACTTCCTGGTGCGTAGTCAATACCACCATGCCGCCGGAGGCGAGATGCGAGGCAAGCAGGCGCTCCAGTTCCACCACTGCTCCGACATCGAGAGCGGAAAATGGTTCATCAAGTATCCATAAAGGTACCGCCGGCGTAAGCGCCAGCCGGGCCAAAGCCACGCGGCGGCGCTGCCCCTGGGAAAGCACTTTCGCCGGCAGTTCCGCGCAGTGGGCAACGCCAAAGCGATCCAGGCCGGACAGCATGCGCCCGGAATCGGCCGGCATCCCGCCCAAGGCCGCTGCAATCTGCAGGTTTTCCAGCGCCGTCAGATCGTCCTTCAGGGCGTTGAGATGGCCGATGAACACGAGATTTCGCGAATACTCCTCGCGCTCGGCGCGTATCGGCCGCCCCTGCCAGCGCAGTTCGCCCGCGCTGGGCGACACCAAACCGCACATGATGCGCAGCAAACTGGTCTTGCCGCTGCCGTTGGCGCCCGCAACGCGCAACAACTGGCCGCCGTTTAGACTGAAGCTCAGGTCGCTGAATAAACGCCGATCGCCTCGCGTGCACTCGAGTCGTCGCGCTTCAAGCATAGCCAAAGTTACTTTTCAATACGCCCGCCCACAATATTTCCGTCGCTGCATATGCAGTGTAACCGCATGCGTACAGAGCGATTTTGCGCTGCATCAAACGTTTTCTACCTGTCACCATACCGAAGGCCCAGGGCCTCCAGCCATCAAAAATGCCCAGACTGGCCTCAGACCGCCTGTCGGCGCGAATCAGCTGTAATTGAACTTGGCGCCGCCGGAATTAGCGGCATTCGGCGTACGCCCGTCCGGAAAAGATCGCATGGAGCCTGCGACACGGGCGCAGGCTGCGATTATAGGGTGTTTGAGGCCGCGAGGAAATGGTAGAGAAGCCAATTCGGCGGCATCGATTGCAGGCATAGTCCGGAGTTCGACGCCAGTCGGGCTGCCCTAGCCGGTCCTGCCGTGCGCATCGCAGGGGCGCGTATTGCGCGACGAGGGGATATTCCCTGCCGGGACTGCCGTACAGCTGCATTCCTGCATGCTGCCCCCAAGCCAGAGGCCATTTCGTCGATTTCGAAATGAGCGCTAGGTGCTTCCCTCCTGCTCCGGCGCCGGCGTCGAAGGTGCGACCTGGTCCGGAGTAACCTCGCCCGCAGGAGTGTTTTTCTCCAGTTTGCGCAGTCGCTTTTCTTCCTGTTTCTTCTTCTTTGCTAGATCCTTCTGGCGCTTTTCATATTGGTAGTTAGGCTTTGCCAATTTGTCATCCTTCCAGCTGCTAGGCTTATTGGAACCCGCGACAATAGTTACTTTGTTGCGGGCTGACTCAGGGGAGCACGAGGCTGATTATCCCATTGTTCTGTTACAGACTCCCAGATGAAGTTCGAAGTATACGGCCAAAGCGGCCCCGCGTGAGCGCACATTCTGCGCCCGCCCGTATATGGCTTCAATGCGCCGGCGCGCCGCTTCCGCTTTGCGCGCGCAAATCAGCCATGGTGCTGCGGGCGTAGCAGAGGTCTTCCCATGCCTTCGCCTTGTCCTGCAGGCTGCGCAGCAGGTAGGCCGGATGATACGTGACGACGAGCGGCACGCCCTGATAGCTGTGCGCGCGCCCGCGCAGCGAGGCGATGCTGCTTTCGGTATCGAGCAGTGTCTGGCAGGCGAAGCGGCCCATGGCGAGAATCAGCCGTGGACGGATCAATTCGACCTGGCGCCGCAGGTACGGCGCGCATTTTGCGACTTCCGGCGCCTCGGGGTTGCGGTTGCCCGGCGGCCGGCATTTGAGCACGTTGGCGATATAGACGTCCTCGCCGCGCTTCAGGTCGATGCCGGCGAGCATGGCGTCGAGCAGTCTTCCCGCCTGACCCACGAAGGGTTCGCCGCGTGCGTCCTCTTCCGCACCCGGCGCCTCTCCCACCAGCAGCCAATCGGCCTTCTCGTCGCCGATGCCAAACACGGTCTGTGTACAGGTCTTGCGCAGGCCGCAGGCCGTGCACGCCGCCACACTCGCCCTGAGTTCGCCCCAGCCCATGCGCGCGATATTCGCATCGCGTGCATCGATCGCCGGTCGCGGGACGGCCGGCGCAGCGCCATCTCCGCGGCCCGCGGCAGCAGGGACATTCTGCACTTGCGCCGCGGTCGTCGTGCTTTCCGCCTGCCGGGTTCTGAGCCGCCAGATCGGCGTCAACCCCATTTCTTCGAGCAGCAATTCGCGCCGCGAACTCATAGCGGCAGGCCGAATATCAACGCATCCTCGCGGCCGGCGGGGGCAGGATAATAGTCGCGCCGCAAGCCTATGCGCTGGAAACCACGGCGCTCATACAGGCGCAGGGCGGCAGCATTGGACGGCCGTACTTCGAGAAAGAACAGCCGCGCGCCGTGCCCGCGCGCGACTACGCACAATTGCTGCAACAACAGGCCGCCGTAGCCCTTCCCTTGCCAGTCCGCTGCAATGCTGAGATTGAGCAAATGCGCCTCGTCCGACGCGCGCATCAGCACGGCATAGCCGATCGGCTCGCCGTCGCACAGATACATCCGGCAATCGTAGCCGGCGGCGAGCGAATCGCGAAAATTGCCCGATGTCCATGGATACGGATAAATCGCGTTTTCGATCGCCATCACCGAAGGCAAATCGGCCTCGACCATCGGCCGCAGTTCGGTTACCGGTGCGAGTACAGCGCTCATCTTTCGTTCGCCTTCAGTGCCACTTTGTCCCGCACATAGAGCGGCACGGCCGCAGCCGCATCGACCCCCTGCCCGGCGGCAAACGCCTGCTGCGCCAGACGCAGTATCGCGCCCGCATGCGGCACCGCGTCCGGATCGGTGCGCGAAATTGCGCCGCCGTAGCAATGCGCCAGCGCCGCGCCATGCACGCGAAAACCGCTGCCGCAGCCGGTCCAGTGCCCGCCTTCGACGCGCGGCACTGCATCCGGCCGGTACAGGCCGGGCGCATCGATTTCGATCCACTCTGCGCCGATCTTTTGATAAGCGCCATGGTACACCTCGCCCATGCGCGCATCGAGACAGGCGATCACCTTGTCAGCGCCGCAATTTTCCGCAAGGGCGAGCAGGGTGCAGATGCCGACTACCGGAAGATCTCGCCCCAAAGCCAGTCCCTGGGCCAGGCCGCAGGCTATGCGCAAACCGGTGAACGATCCGGGTCCGGCGCCATAGGCTATGCCGTCGATGGAAGGCAGGTCCAAACCCGACTGCTGCAGCAGCCCGTGCAGCGCCGGCAGGGCGAGTTCCGAATGCCGCTGTCCTGCATGGAAACTGCGTTCGAACACCTGCGCGCCACGCGACACGGCGAGCGAACAGTATTCGGTGGAAGTTTCCAGCGCGATGAGATTCACGGCAGGCAGCGCAATGCGACGCCACATTTTAGCGCATCCGGCAAGGACCGCAGCCTGCGTTGACGGCATTTGGCTGCGGACGTTGACATGGCAAGGCGGCAAGCATTACTCTCGTCCATGTCTATTTGGTACAAAATATTCCGGACAAAAACTGCGAGCAAGACGTTTTCCGCTGGATTTGCGGCGTATCGATAAACGAGAGGAGAGCCCATCATGAGAAAACTAGCACTGACAGGAACGCTGCTTGCTGCATTGTGCGTCAGCGGCACGGTCGCGGCGCAGAACAGGATCAACATCTCCTGGGGCGGCTCGAACCCCGGGGGCGTGATGTACTACATGGTCGGTTCTGCGGGCACGATCATTTCGGAAAAGCTGCCCCAGTACAACATCAACCAGGTGACCACCGGCGGCTCGACCGAGAATGCCAAGCGCCTGATCAAGGGCGAACTAGACATGGGCATCGTCTACGGCGCCCACGTGTTCATGGCGCAAAAGCCCGAGGGGCCGTTCGAGGGCGGCGCCAAGGGCACCATGCTGCGCGGCGTGGCCAAGGCGTACTCGGGACCGACCTACTTCGTGACCCTGCCCGGTTCGGGAATCAGCAAGCTCGCCGACCTCAAGGGCAAGAAGGTCGCGCTCGGCCCGCCGGGCTCCGGTACCGTGTTCAACTGCTCGAACATCCTGCGCGCTCTGGGCATGCTCGACGATATCAAACCGCAGATGATGACTTTCGGCGACGCCGGGCGCGCGCTCGGCAACGGCCAGATCGATGCGTTCTGCCAGTCGTCGGCCCCGGCGGCCGCGGTCAAGGAACTGGCCGAGACGCGCGGTGCCGTGGTACTGCCCTACAGCGCCGACGATATGGGCAAGATCACCGACATCTACCCGTTTTACGTCAAGGACACCATGCCGGCGACGACCTACAAGGGGGTGCCGGCGGTCGAACTACCCTACCTCGCCGTGTACTGGGTCGCGCACGAGCGCGTGCCGGCCAAGGCGGTGCAGGACATACTCGAACTGGTCTACCAGCCGGAGATCAAGAAGCAACTCGCCGCGGGCCACAAGGCATGGGCGCAGATGGAGCCAGACACCAAGAATTTCCTCAAACTCGGCGCGCCCATGCACCCGGGCGCGGTGGCCTACTACAAGTCCAAGGGTCTCTGGAAAGAGTAAGCAAGAGCCAGCCTGAAAGCCGCCCCGCCTGCCGCGGGGCGGCCTTTTTTTGCGCCTGATTGCGGAGCCCGAACTTGGCGACCCCCACCCCTACGCGCTCCGACGAGCGCTGGTTTGCCCCGATCGCCTCCGACAATCGCAAGCTCGACGGCGCGTACGCGGTGATCTACGCGCTGGTCGCCGCCGCGTTCTCGCTCTGGTATCTCTACACCTCCGGCTTCGGCCTGGTCTCGACCGAGACCAACCGCGGCTTCTACCTGATGTTCACCTCGGTGCTGGTGTTTCTCGCCTATCCGGCGCGGCGCGGCACGCCCAAGCACCGACCGAGCGCGATCGACTGGCTGTTCATCGCGATGGCCGTGTCCTCGATCACCTACTGGATGGACCAGTACGTCCCCTACGCAATGTTCCGGGTCAGCTCGCCGAATCAGTGGGACCTCGCGATGGGGCTGGTTGCGATCGTCGTAATCATGGAGACCAGCCGCCGAGTGCTCGGACCGGTCATACCGGCGATCTGCCTGATATTCCTCGCCCAGCTCTACTACGGCCCCTACCTGCCGGGCAAACTGAGCCACGACGGCATGGACGTCCGGCGCATCATCGAGTTCACCTACTCCACGCAGGAGGCGCTGTTCGGCGTCATCACCACGACCTTTGCGACCTTCGTCTTCCCGTTCATGATCTTCGGCGCATTTCTTGAGCGCAGCGGCGCGGGAAGCTTTTTCATGGACCTGGCCACGGCGCTGACAGGCCGCTGGCGCGGCGGACCGGCGAAGATTGCCGTATTTAGTTCGGCACTTTTCGGATCGATCTCGGGCTCCTCCGTGGCCAATGTGGTCGCCTCCGGCGTGTTCACCATCCCGATGATGAAGCGCATCGGCTTCAAGCCGCATCATGCAGGGGCGATCGAGGCCATCGCCTCGACCGGCGGCCAGATCATGCCGCCCGTCATGGGCGCAGGCGTGTTCATCCTGGCGACGCTGACGCAAACCGATTACCTGAGCATCGCGCTGATGAACATCATCCCGGCGCTGCTGTTCTTCGGTTTTGTCGCGATGATGGTCGACCTCGAAGCGGTGCGCAGCGGGCTGCACGGCCTGCCCGCCGAAGAGATCCCGCGGGCGCGCGACGTGCTGCGCCGTGGCTGGCACTATTTCCTGCCGCTGGTGATCGTGGTTGCGCTGCTGTTCCGCGGATATTCGCCGGATCTGTGCGCCTTCTGGGGCATCGTCGCCGCGATCGGCCTGTCCTGGCTCAAGCCCGACACGCGGATGGGCCCGCGCCGCTTCTTCCGCGCCATCGTTGCCGGCGCGCATAACAATACCTCGGCCGGCGCTGCGATCGGCAGCCTCGGCATCATCATCGGCGGCATCGTCCTGTCCGGGCTCGGGCTGAAATTCTCGGCGATCCTGATCGAACTCTCCGGCGGGCACCTGCTGACCACCGTCGCCTTGGTCACGCTGATCTCGATCATCATCGGCATGGGCAGCAGCACCACCGGCTCCTACATCATCCTCTCGGTAGTGGCGGCTCCGGCCCTGATTCACCTGGGCGTGGCCGAGGTGCCTGCGCACCTCGTAGTCTTCTACGCGGCGTGCCTGTCAAACATTACGCCGCCGGTCTGCGTGTCTGCATTCGCCGGCGCCTCGATTGCCGGCGCCGACCCGATGAAAACCGGCTTCGCGGCACTCAAGTTCGGCGCCACGCTGGTGCTGGTACCGTTCAGCTTCGTCTACATGCCGGAACTGCTGCTGCAGGGCACGCCGCCTGAAATCGCCTACGTCACGGCACGTTATGTCGTCGGATACATTGCGCTCGCCATGGGCATCCAGAAGTGCGAATTCATCGCCGGCGAGTTCGCCGCGTGGCGGCGCTGGCTGTTCCTCGTTGCCGCGGCCGGCCTGCTGTTCCCGCTGTTCCCCGGTTCCGAATGGGCGGGCGCAGCCTTGCTCGCAGCCGCCTGGGTGGCGAGCGTGCGGGCGTCGCGCGCCCAGGCCGCCCGCGCGGCCTGAGAGATCATCGCGGTATGAGGGGATACCTCCCCTCATACGCTTGCATGTATGCCGTTGCAAAAATCGTTTTGCAACGGGCTCTACGCGCTTTCTATAGCTTCGGTTCGGCGTCCAGGCGCACCGCGATACCCTCCAGCCCCGGTCCGGCGGGCCGATAGCGCTGCATCACCAGCGGATCGTGCCCGGGCACGACCCAGCGCGGATCATCGGCGAGTTCGCGCAACCTGCGGTAACCCTCCACCATATCGCCGACGCTGTGCACGATCGGGAAGGGTCGCACCTCTTCCATGTTGGCATAGAGGTGGATCGCATCCGACGCGAGCACGATCCAGCCGATGCGGGTATGCACCCGCACCGACTGTATGCCCATGGTGTGACCGCCTATGTGATGCACCGACAATCCGGGCGCAAGCTGGACATCACCGTCGTGGAACAGGACCCGGCCCTTGTAGACCTCGCGCACCATTCCCACCACTTCCTCGACTTCGTAGGCATGCGAAAATATTCCCTGCGCCATATGCCGGCCGGTGGCGTACTGCATTTCCTTGTCCTGCAGATGGAATTGCGCGCCGGGGAACAGGGCGAAATTGCCGACGTGGTCGTAATGCAGGTGGGTGATGACGACGTCGCGAACCCCGGCGGCGTCCACGCCCAGGCGTTTGAGACCGACGTCCGGCGCGAGCAGCATCTTGCGCCCGCGGCGCTTGGCTACCTCCGCCTCGAAACCGGTGTCGATGACGAAAGTGCGCGACGGGCTGCGCGCAAGCCAGACGAAATAATCGAGCGGGCTGCCCTCCTCGTGCGGATCTCCGCCGATGAAATTGTCCGATGCCCTGCGCGCGAGCGTCGCGTAGCGGATCGCATAGACCTCATATTCTTCGATCGTAGCCATTGATACCCCTCCCGGCTTGGATGCGGCGGATCGCCGCAGAATCAAAGTTCACTGCAAGTGCAGCGCAATTATGCGGACGGGCCGTACAAAAAACCAGAACAATCGGCCCGATGAAGTTAGAATCGCGCTAGCCCCCGGCTACACATCACTTCCCCCCGAATCGGAGTTCACCACTACGGAGTTGCCATGGCAGCAGCACAAGGAAAAGTCATCATCACCTGCGCGGTGACCGGCTCCATCCACACCCCGTCGATGTCGCCCTACCTGCCGGTCACGCCGGACGAAATCGCCGCGGCGGCGATAGGCGCGGCCGTAGCGGGCGCCGCCATCGTGCACCTGCACGCGCGCGAGCCGGCCGACGGCAGGCCGACGCAGGACCCGAAGATGTTCCTGCAATTCCTGCCCAGGATCAAAGCGGCGTCGAACGTGGTGGTCAACCTCACCACGGGCGGCGCCCCGACCATGAGCGTGGAAGAGCGCCTGCAACCGGCGCTGCAGCTCAAGCCCGAAGTCGCCTCGCTCAACATGGGCTCGATGAATTTCGGCCTGTACGAAATGCTGGGGCGCTACAAGGAATTCAAGCACGACTGGGAGCGTCCCTACCTCGCCGGATCGGACGAGCGCATATTCAAGAACACCTTCAAGGACATCGCCTACATCCTCCAGTCCTGCAGCGACAACGGCACCCGTTTCGAGATCGAGTGCTACGACATCGGACACCTGTATACGGCGGCGCATTTTCTCGACCGCGGCCTGGTGAAGCCGCCGCTGTTCATCCAGTCGGTGTTCGGCATCCGCGGCGGCATCGGCCCGCACCCGGAAGACGTGATGCACATGAAGCGCACGGCCGACCGCCTGTTCGGCGATGCGTATCTGTGGTCGGTGCTGGGCGCGGGTAGCAATCAGATGTTCGTCGCGGCGCAGTCGGCGGTGATGGGCGGCAACGTGCGCGTCGGCCTGGAAGACAGCCTGTGGCTGGGCCGCGGCACGCTGGCGAAGACCAACGCAGACCAGGTTTCCAAGATACGCCGCATACTCGAGGAATTGGGCCTGCAGGTGGCCACGCCCGACGAAGCGAGAACGATGCTCAAGCTCAAGGGCGGCGACAATGTCGCGTTCTAGCGCATCAGGCAATCTCGCAGGGTACGAGAGCGCCCGAGCCGTGTTTGCCGTTAACCGTAACCGCGTTTTCTGTACGGATGCGGTTTTTATCCGTACAGAAAACGCGCTTGGCGCGCGCAGCGCGCAATGGTCGAGCCCCGCGTCTGACCGACGCAGCGGACTGTGTCGAGCTGTAGTGAGAGCGCTTGCGCGGACGGCGTCCCGTCCGCGCGGATCGCCGATTGTGCGCGGATGAAGAGCTATCCGCGCACAATCGGCGATCTTGTATAAGCCCCTCCCCGCATTGTGCCGATAACCGTAACCGCGCATTTTGGCGCCGTATATAATCAATTCTTCCAACCTGAGCTCAATAGACCATGAAAACAAACAGAATCGCCGTGATTGCCGGCGACGGCGTCGGCAAGGAAGTGATGCCCGAGGGAGTGCGCGCGCTCGAAGCGGCGGCGCGCAGGTTCGGCCTCGCGCTCGCGTTCGATCACTTCGACTGGAGCTGCGACAATTACGACCGGCACGGCTGGTGGATGCCGCCGGACTGGAAGGAGCAGATCGGCAAGCACGACTGCATTTTTTTCGGCGCCACCGGCTGGCCGGCGAAGGTGCTGGACCACGTCTCGCTGTGGGATTCGCTGATCAAGTTCCGGCGCGAGTTCGACCAGTACGTGAACCTGCGCCCGGTGCGGCTGATGCCCGGCGTTAGCTGTCCGCTCGCCGGGCGCAAAGTCGGGGACATCGACTACTACGTCGTGCGCGAGAATACCGAAGGCGAATACTCCTCCATGGGCGGGCGCCTCTACGAGGGCACCGAGCGCGAGATGGCGCAGCAGATATCGACTTTCAGCCGCAAGGGCGTGGACCGCATCATGAAGTTCGCGTTCGAACTGGCCATGACGCGGCCGCGCAGGGAAATAACCTCGGCCACCAAGTCCAACGGCATCTCCATCACCATGCCCTACTGGGACGAGCGCTTTGCCGCCATGGCGAAGAATTATCCGCAGGTCAAAACCAGCCAGTACCATATCGACGGGCTCACCATCCAGATGGTGCTCAATCCGCAGCGCTTCGACGTGATCGTGGCCTCCAACCTGTTCGGCGACATCCTGTCCGATCTCGGTCCTGCGACCTCCGGCACCATCGGCATTGCGCCCTCGGGCAACATCAATCCGGAGCGCGCCTTTCCGTCGCTATTCGAGCCGGTGCACGGCTCGGCCCCGGACATCTACGGCAAGAAGATCGCCAACCCCATCGGCCAGATCTGGTCGGGCGCGATGCTGCTCGAACACCTGGGCCACGCCAAGGCCGGCGCGGCGCTCATGCGCGCGATCGAGAAAGTGCTGCTGGACGGTCCGCACACGCCGGACCTGGGCGGCAAGGCCAGCACCGAAGACGTGGGCAGGGCGATAGCCTCGCTGATCTGACAACCGATCAACCCGATAACGGAACGCAGATGAAGCAATACAAGATAGCGGCCATCCCCGGCGACGGCATCGGCAAGGAAGTCATCGCCGAAGGCGTCAAAGTGCTGCACACGCTCGCGCGGCAGTCGCAGCGCTTCAAGTTCAGCTTCAGGCAGTTTCCCTGGAGCAGCGACTATTACCTGAAGCAAGGCTACTATATTCCCGCCGGCGGGCTGGAAGCGCTGAAGAAATTCGACGCCATATACTTCGGCGCCGTCGGCAGCCCCAGGGTGCCCGACCATATCTCGCTGTGGGGACTGCGCCTTCCGATCTGCCAGGGCTTCGACCAGTACGCCAATGTGCGCCCGGCGCGGGTGCTCCCCGGCGTGCAAAGCCCGCTGCGCGACGGCAAGCTCATAGACTGGGTGATCGTCCGCGAGAATACCGAGGGCGAATATTCCGGCTCGGGCGGGCGCGTGCACCAGGGCCTGCCCGCGGAAATCGCCACCGAGACTTCGGTGTTCACCCGCAGCGGGGTGGAACGCATTCACCGCTTTGCCTTCGAACTCGCGGCAAAGCGAACGCGCAGGAACCTGACGCTGGTGACCAAATCCAATGCGCAGCGCCACGGCATGGTGCTCTGGGACGAAATCTTCTATGAAGTGGCGAAAGATTTTCCGCGGGTGCAGACGCAGCGCATCCTGGTCGACGCGGTGACTACCGTAATGACCCTGAAGCCGGAAACGCTGGACGTAATCGTGGCGTCCAACCTGCACGCCGACATCCTCTCCGATCTGGCCGCAGCGCTCTCGGGCAGCCTGGGCATCGCGCCCACCGCAAACCTGAATCCCGCGCGCGAGTTCCCGTCGATGTTCGAACCGATCCACGGCTCGGCTTTCGACATCGCCGGCAAGGGGATCGCCAACCCCATCGCCACCTTCTGGACCGCGGCGATGATGCTCGAGCACCTGGGCGAGGCCCGGTCGGCGGCGCGGCTGATGCGTGCGATCGAAGCGGTGACGGCGAAACGGGTGTTCACACCGGACCTGGGCGGCACCGCGCGCACCGCCGACGTGACCCGGGCGGTGTGCGATTTTCTGCGACAATAGCGAGGCGCGACGCAAACACGCACCCCCGAGGAAGCCGCGAACATGGAACTCAGGACGCCGACCCCCCTGCAGTCGGAGCATCAGGCGCTGTATGCCGAAATCACGGCAGCGGCGAAACTCGAAGGACGCACCGGCAAGGCGGCGCGGCTGGTGGCAAGACTGCTGCAGCGGCACTTCGCCCTGGAAGATGAATTCGTCTTCCCGCCACTGGGCTTGTTGCCGGCCCTGGCGCAGGGCACGATAGAGTCGGAGATGGCCGCCGCGGTCGTCATGGCAAACAGGTTGCACGACGAATTGCCCAATCTGCTCGCAGTGCAGCGCGTCATCGTCGCCGCCCTGGAAGAATTGATGGTCGTCGCAGAAGAAGAAGGCCACGCCGAACTGGTCGGGTTCGCCGAGAACATGATGCTGCACGAAGAAATGGAACGAGACGTGTCCTACCCGACGGCCATTCTGATCGGCAAGTACCTGCAATTGCGGCTCAAGACACAGGAGGAGAGAGCGTGAACATCGCCAGCCACGTCGAGCGCGCCGCGCGCGCAAACCCGGGCCGCCAGGCCATCGTGTTCGAAGGCAAGGACATCAGCTACGGCGCGCTCGACGCCTGCGCCTGCGCCCTCGCCCACTCGCTCAGGGCCAACGGCGTGCGCCGCGGCGATCGCATCGCCCTGTACCTGCCGAATATCCCGGCGTTCATGCTCGCCTATCTTGCCGGGGAAAAGCTCGGCGCCATCGTGGTCTCGGTCAATTCGATATTCAAGTCCGAGGAGGTCAAATACCTGCTCAACGACTCCGGCGCCAAGGTAGTGTTCACCACGGCGGAACTCCTGCCCAACGTGCCGCGCGATGAATGCCACTCGGTCGAAAAGACCGTGATCTGCGAAGGGGAGGCTGCCGGCGAAATCGTGCTCGGAGACTGGCTCGCCGCAGGCTCGCCCGTGTTCAAGACCGAGGACATGGCCGCTGACGACGCGGCGGTGCTGCTGTATTCCTCGGGCACCACCGGTTTCCCCAAGGGCGTGACGCTCACCCACAACAATGTCATCACCAACACCCGCGCCGCGGTGAACTGTTCCGGCCACCGCAGCGACGACCGGCTGGCGATTTTCCTGCCGCTGTTCCACGTGTTCGCGCAGAACTACATCATGAACGCCGGATTCGTCGCGGGAGCGACACTGGTGCTGTTCCGCCGCTTTGTCCCGGACGTGGTGCTCGACGCGATCCAGCGCGAGCGCGTCACGATGTTCTTCGCCGTACCCACCATCTACATCGCGCTGCTCGGCGCCAACGTGCCGCAGGAAAAACTGGCATCGATACGCTACTTCTTTTCGGCAGCGGCGACCATGCCGCAGGAGATATCGCGGCGCTGGACCGAGACCTACGGGCCGGCCGTGCACGAAGGCTACGGCCTGACCGAATGTTCGCCCTGCGCCGCCTACAACCACGTGAGCAAGCACAAGTTCGGCAGCGTCGGCACCGCGATCGAGGATTTCGAGGTGAGGATATTCGACGAGGACGACCGCGAGCTGCCGCGCGGGAAATGGGGAGAGATCGTGATGCGCGGCCCCGGCGTGATGAAGGAATACTGGGGCAGACCCGAAGAGACCGCGCAGGCGCTGCGCGGCGGCTGGCTGCATTCGGGCGACATCGGCAAGATGGACGAGGAAGGCTACGTGTTCATCGTCGACCGGGTAAAGGACATGATCAACGTGTCCGGCTTCAAGGTCTGGCCGGCCGAGGTGGAGCATTATCTCTACCAGATTCCGCAGATCAAGGAAGTGGCCGTTTTCGGACTGCCCGACGAGCTCAAGGGCGAGAGCGTATGCGCCGCCGTGGTGCTCAAGGACGGCGCACAGTTGCGCGCCGAAGAAGTCATCGACTGGTGCCGGGAGAAGCTCGCCGCCTACAAGACGCCTGCACGCGTGGACATCGTCGCAGAACTGCCCAAGAGCGCAACCGGAAAGATCCTGAAACGCATGCTGCGCCAGCAGGCGTAGGGCGCCCGGAGCCCGGGTGGGCACCGTCACCCTGCCACTGTGGCTGGTCATCCTCGCCGGCGTGCTCGCGCTGGTCGGTCTACTCGACCGGCTGCTGGTGCCCAGCGTGCGCTGGTTCATCCGCAGCCGCGCCAGCAGGGTGCTCGACGAAGTCGCCTCGCACCTGAAATTGGAGATACGCCCGTTCCAGCAGACCCGCCGCCAGGTGCTTATCGAGCGCCTGCTCTACGACGACAAGGTGCAGCAGGCCGCGGCGGCTTATGCACGCGAGCAGAACATGCCGCGCGAAGTGGTGATGGCGCAGATCGGCGGCTACGCGCGCGAGATCGTCCCGGCCTTCAACGCCTACTTCTATTTTCGCGTCGGCTACTGGCTGGGCCGCAAGATCGCCCAGTCGCTCTACCGCGTGCGCGTAGGCTACACCGACAGCGCCGGGCTGGCGCGGATCTCGCCCGATGCCACCGTGGTGTTCGTGATGAACCACCGCAGCAATATGGATTACGTACTCGCCGCCTACCTGGTCGCCGACCAGGCTGCGCTGTCCTATGCAGTGGGCGAATGGGCGCGCATCTGGCCGCTGCAGCAGCTGATCCGTTCCATGGGCGCCTACTTCGTGCGGCGCAACTCACGCGATGAACTCTACCGGCGCGTGCTCGAGCGCTACATCGGCATGGCCACCGAAGCCGGCGTAACCCAGGCGCTGTATCCTGAAGGCTCGCTCAGCCGCGACGGCAGCCTGCGCGCGCCCAGGCTGGGCGCGCTCGACTACATGGTTCGCGGCTTCAATCCCGAGGGCGAGCGCGACCTGGTGTTCATTCCGCTGGGCATCAACTACGACCGCACGCTGGAAGACCGTAGCCTGTTGCTCGGGCTGGACCAGAACGCGAAACGGCCAGGCCGGTTCAAGGCTGCCTGGAATACGCTCGCGTTCGCCGCGCACCAGGGCAGCCTCGCGGCGCGCAGCGAATGGCACCGCTTCGGCTATGCCTGCGTCAATTTCGGCACGCCGCTGTCGATGCGCGAGTACCTGCAGTCGCAGAATTTCGATTTTCGCAAGCTCGACAAGGATCAGCGCCAGGCGCGCGTGGCCGAGCTCGGCGCGCAGCTGATGCAGCGCGTGGGCAGACTGATCCCCGTCCTGCCGGTTCCGCTGGTGGCGCTGGTGTTCGCGCGCAACCCGGGCAAGGCCTTATCGGAACTGGAACTGAAATCCGGGGTGGAGGCGCTGATCGAGCGCCTGGAGGCTGCCGGCGCCCATATCTATATTCCCCGGCGCGACCGCGACTACGCCATCACTGCGGGCCTGCGCATGATGCTGCTGCGCCATCTGGTCGCGGAGCGCGACGGCCTTTATGCCGCCGACCCGGCGCAAGCGGCCTTGCTCGGCTACTACGCCAATTCGATCGCGCACCTGCTGCCGGCGTAGTTCCGCGTAGGCGCTTGCCCCGAAGGTCCCGAGCGCGCGCGGGCACCGCGCTATTCGATCTTGGCCTTGCCCCGCAGTTCGGCCACACGCGTGGCTACCAGCTGCGCTTGCAGGCGCTTCAGCAGCTGCGCCCTGCTTGCCTCGAACGCGGGAACCGCCGTCGCACGTGTATCGTCTAGCGCGATGACATGGTAGCCAAAGTTGGTCTTGACCGGTGTCTGCGTGTACTTCCCCTTTTCCAGCGCGACCATGGCGTCGGAAAACGGACGCACGAAGCGCGAGGGCACGGCCCAGCCTAGCTCGCCGCCATGATCCTTGCTGGCGGTATCCTTGGATTGCTTGGCAAGCTCCTCGAATTTCTCGCCTTTGTTCAGACGCGCGATGATGCCCTTGGCCGCGTCTTCCTTTTCGACCAGAATGTGCCTCGCCTTGTACTCCTTGTCGCCAAGCTGCGCCTTGAACGTCTCGTATTCCTTTTTCAGCATGTCTTCGCTTATCGGGTGACTATTCACGTAGTCATGCATGTATGCGTTGATCAATATGCCCTGGCGCGCCATTTCCATCTGATCCACAAGTTCGGGCTTTTTGCCAAATCCCTGTTTGCGCGCTTCTTGCTCGAGAACCTCGCGGTCCACCAGTTCATTCTTCGCCGTCTTGCGCAGATCGTCCGAGTCCTTCCGTCCCTGCGCCACGTGCATTGCCACCACGGCGTCCAAACGGCTCTTGGAAATTGCCTTCCCGTTCACGGTGGCAACGCTGTCCTTGGCCGGCGACTTGGCAGCCAGAGCGCTAACGGATGCGGTCAACGCGACGAGGGCGATTAGTGCGGTGCTGGTCAACATGCGTTTCATCTCATTCCTCACATTTGAACAAGGTTAAGCGGTTCGCAGCCCTGGCGGCCGCGGGCGCGTGGCGAAATGCGCCGAAGCGAATTCCCCATGCCACGCGAGGCATGATGCATGCAGGGCGCGACCTGATCCCCGCTGGCAACGGAAGATGTTAGATGCGCAGCCCCTGCAGACCAATACGGGTTCCTGTGTATATCGGCTGCGGGCAAACGAGCACCTCGAGACCCCGTCGGCCTGGGGATCGAGGCCTCGGGCACCCCGGTATCGCGTGCATGCCCGAGCGGCGCCGAGACTGGCGCTGCCTCCGACGCCAGCGCGGCGCGAGGCTCATGCCGCATGCGCTCCGGGATGCAGCCTCTCGTAGGCCTCGGCCAGACCCGGGTCGCGGCGGCGGACTTCGGCATGATCCACCCGGCCGGTGCGTGTCATGTAGCTGTAGGCGAACCCCACCGGATCCAGCTTCATGTTTTCGCCCATGCGCTCGTACCAGCGCGCGCTCACGTTGGCCGCGTCCCAGATTTTCTTCATGGGCGGCAGGCGCAGTTCCTGGAAGCGGGCCAGCGCCTCGGGTACGCCGCCCTTCTCGCGCAAGGCCTTAGCCAATGCGATGGCGTCTTCCATGGCCAGGCGGGTCCCGGAGCCTATGGAGAAATGCGCCGTGCGCAGAGCGTCGCCGACGAGCACCACGTTGTCGAAGCTCCAGCGCTCGTTCCAGATCGCCGGAAAGCTGCGCCATTGGGAGTTGTTGGAGAGGATAGGATGGCCATCGAGGTCCTGGGCGAAGACGCGCTCGCAATGGGCGATGGCACCCTCCGGACTCATGCGTTCGAAACCGGCGCGCTTCCAGGTCGCCTCCTCCACTTCGACCAGGAAGGTGCTCCTGCTCGGGCTGTAGCGGTAGTGGTGTGCGCAGAAGACGCCGTGCTCGGTCTCGCGAAAGGTCAGCGAAAGGCTGTCGAAGACCCGGGAGCTGCCGTACCAGATGAATTTGTTGCTGCGCCAGTCGCGGCTGGTGCCAAAGCGCGACTCATGCTGATCGCGCAGGAACGAGGCGGCGCCGTTGGCGCCGACGATGAGATCGGCGCCGCCGAGCTTCTCATCGCTCAGCGATTCGATGGTACTGTCGAATTCGACGCGCACGCCCAGATCCTCGGCGTAAGCGCACAGCAGGGACAGCAGTTGCAGGCGGCCGATGGCAGCGAAGCCATTGCCCGCAATCGGGATGCGCGTGTCCTTGTGGACGATGGTCAGGTCGGGCCAGGTTTCCATGTGCGGCGCAAGCAGCTGGTACATGGCCTCGTCGTCCGCGCGCAGAAATTCCAGGGCGCGGTCGGAGAAGACGACGCCGAAACCCCAGGTGGCGCCGCGCGGACCGCGATCGTGGATCACGATGTCGTGGGCGGGATCGTCGCGCTTCATGAGGGCCGCGAGACACAGGCCCGCCGGGCCGCCGCCGATGATACGAATCTTCATTTGATTGCCGCCACGGAATCGGGTTCAAGTAAGCGCGCCGCCCGCCTGCTCCCTCTGCAGTTTCCCGGCGATCGCCTCGCGCAATTGCCGCTTCAGGATTTTGCCCACAGGGCTAACGGGGAATTCGCTCACCAGTTCCAGCCGCTCGGGCAGCTTGAAGCTGGCGATGTTCTGCCGCTTGAGGAACGCGATCAGTTCGCCGAATTCCAGGCATTGCCCTTCCTTCGCAATGACGAAGGCGCAGGCCCGCTCGCCAAACACCGGATCGGGCATGGCCACCAGGGTGACCGCCTTCACTTTCGGGTGGGCGAAGATCAGGTTCTCCACCTCCTCGCAGCTGATCTTCTCGCCGCCGCGGTTGATCATGTCCTTCTTGCGCCCTTCGGTGTATACATAACGGCCCTCTTTGCGCACGATGTCGCCCATCCGGTAGTAGCCGTCGGATGTAAACGCTTCGGCATTCTTGTCCGGCGCCCGGTAATAGCCACGGATGGTATAGGGGCCCCGCGTCGCCAGTTCGCCTTGAACGCCGTCGGACAGTTCGTTGCCGGCGTCGTCGATGACGCGGATCTCGTCGTCCTCGCACACCGGCACGCCCGAACTGTGCAGCAGGTACTCGTCCGGCGCATCCAGGGGCACCATGTTGATCAGCCCCTCGGCCGTGCCGTAGATCTCCTGGGGCAGGCAGCCAAAGCGCGCACGCAGCCGGCTGCGCAACTCGGGCGCCAGCCGGGCGCCGCCGTTTTGTATCACCTTCAAGGAGGAAAAATCGTATCCCTCGGGCACCGATGAATTCAGCCAGTTTGAGATCAACGGAACAACGGCGGCGATCGTCGTCACCTTCTCGCGCTCGACCAGCGAGAACACGTCCGCCGGGTCGCCGGAGGGTGCGAGCACGACCGTACCATTGTAGTAGAGGGTGCCCAGCATGCCCGGTGAGGCCAGATTGTAGTTGTGCCCCAGAGGTAGAATCGCCATGAATACCGTGCCCTCGTCGAATCCGGCGGCGCGCCCGCAGAGGCGGGCGTTGAGGACGTAGTCGTCGTGGGTGCGCGGGATCAGCTTGGAGAGGGAAGTCGTGCCGCCCGAAAGCAGCATGGTCGCCACTTCCGCCGGATCCGGGCACAGCGTCGCCAGGGTCGCGCGGACCGCCGCACTCGCGACGGGCGCACCGATCATCTCGCGCAGGTCCTGCTGACCCGCCCCAGGCTCGCCCGCCACGAACACGGTGCGCAAGCCGCGAAATTCACTTTGGACCTCCATGGCCATGGCCCGGTAATCAAATCCCCCGACCCGGCCCGCAACCACATAGGCGCTAGCACCCGAGGCGCGCACGAAGTGGCGGATCTCCGTGTGTCGGTGGGCGCGCAGAGCCATCACCGGGATGGCGCCGATGCGCGCCAAGGCGAAATAGGTGTGGACGAACTCCGGACCGTTGGGCAACTGCACCAGCACCCTGTCCAGGGGCTCGATGCCCGACTCGAGAAAGCGGCAGGCGAGCCGATCCGAGGTTTCGACCAGGTCCCGGTAGCTCAGGCGCCGGCCGGCGCAGACGATGGCGTCCTTCTCCGGACGGCGCGCGGCGCTGCGCTCCAACATCTGAGTAATGGTGATGCCTTCCCACCAGCCGCGCGCGCGATAATGCGCGGCCTGATCGGCAGGCCAGGGAACGCAGCCTTCGAGCATCGTTCTCCTCCTTCGCATCTGCGCGCGAACTTTCCCGCCGGGATCCCCGGGTGCTGGCGCCGGCGTGCGCGCGGTGGCACCCACGTTAGATCAATTCATTTATTGCTTCCAGGCAATGGCGGGACCGGAATCCTTTCGCTCCATGGGGAGTGCGCGGTTCGCGCTCAAACGCTACGCCGGGGCGGGCTTCATCCGGTGATGCCGATCTGCCAGGGCACGAACTCGTGGTCGCCCAGGCCCAGCAGTTCGCTCTTGGTCTTCTCGCCCGAGGCGGTGCGCAGGATGCGCCGGAAAATCTGCTCGCCCATTTCGTCCATGCTGGCCGTGCCGTCGAGTATCTGGCCGCAATTGATGTCCATGTCTTCCTCGAGCCTGAGGTACATCGGCGTATTGGTGGCGAGTTTTATCGAGGGCGAGGGCTTGCAACCGAAGGCCGAGCCGCGGCCGGTGGTGAAGCACACTACGTTGGCGCCGCCTGCGATCTGTCCCGTGGCCGACACCGGATCGTAGCCCGGCGTGTCCATGAACACGAAGCCCTTCTGCTTCACCAGTTCGGCGTACTCGTACACCTGCATCAGCGGCCCGGTGCCGCCTTTCATCGCCGAGCCCAGCGATTTCTCGAGAATATTCGCCAGGCCGCCGGCCTGATTGCCCGGACTCACCACGCCGTTGATCTGCACGTCCCTGCCCAGGGCGTACACGTCCTTCCACCAGCGGATGCGCGCGATCAGCTTCTCGCCGACCTCGCGCGAGACCGCGCGCCGCGTGAGCGTATGTTCCACGCCGTAGATCTCCGGCGTCTCCGACAGCACCGCCGTGCCGCCGTGGCGCACCAGGATGTCCATCGCCGCGCCCAGCGCCGGATTGGCGGTGATCGAGGAGAAGCTGTCCGAACCGCCGCACTGCAGCCCGACCGTGATATGGCTAGCCGCGACCGGCACGCGCAGCACCGCGTTCGCATCCGGCAGCAGCGCCTGCACCGCGGCTACGCCCGCCTCTATGGTCTTGCGCGTCCCGCCGGTGTCCTGCATGATGAAACTGTGCAGCTTGGTTCCGTTGCTAAGCTTCTCGCTCTGGAACAGCGTGCCGATCTGGTTGCGCTCGCAGCCCAGGCCCACCACCAGCACCGCCGCCATGTTCGGGTGGCGTATGTAGCCGGCGAGCGTGCGCCGCAGCAGGTCCATCGGTTCGCCCGACAATTCCATGCCGCAGCCGCTCGAATGCGTGAACGCCGCGACCCCGTCTACATTCGGAAACTGCGCCAGCCGCTCCGGCGTGAACCATTCCGCGATCCGGTGCGAGACGGTGGCCGAGCAGTTCACGGTCGAGACTATGCCGATGTAATTGCGCGTCGCCACGCGCCCGTCCTCGCGCACGATGCCCATGAAAGTCGCACGCTCGGCGTCCGCGATCATGTCCACCGGCTTGTAATCGCGGGCATAGGCATAGTCGCGGTCGAACTCCCGGAACTCCATGTTCAGGCGGTGCAACAGCGTGCCCGGCGCGATGTCCGTCGACGCGAAACCGATCACCGTGTTGTATTTGAGCACCGGTTCGCCTTTTGCCAGGGCGCGCGCCGCGACCTTGTGCCCGGCGGGTATGCGGTTGAGGCAGGTCAGATTTTCGTCGGCAAGCAGGCTGCCCTGCGCAAGATCGGCGCGCGCGACCAGCACATTGTCGTTAGGGTGCAGCCTGATCGCCGCTGCGGTGAGATTCTTGATGCTAGGTGCGTTCATGCCCTCGGTTCCCCAATTTATGGCCGGTACCGAATCCTAGCAAACTCCGGGATTTCCGGCCGACCGGAGTCAGGATACGCCCTGAGGCCTGCGCGGCACAGGGGAAAAGCGCGGAAACGCCCCTGCCCCCGCTCCCGGGGACGTCCTCCAACGCCGGTCGCGCGGCGGCAACGCGGTCATGCGGCCTCGATTCCGGTCAGAAAAGTATTTTCCGGGTTTCCGCCGACTGCTGTAGCAAGCCAGCGCACGATGCTTTAGACTGTCTCTCCATTGACGTGGGCTGATCCATTGCCCGGGTTGATATTCGACTACATTTCTATCAGGAGATTTTCGTGGCTACTGGAACAGTAAAGTGGTTCAACGCAGGCAAGGGTTTCGGTTTTATTCAGGCAGATGACGGCTCCAAAGACGTGTTTGTGCATATCTCGGCAGTGGAGAAAGCCGGCATGTCCACCTTGAACGAAGGTCAGAAGATCCAGTACGAATTGGTCAAAGGCCAGGACGGAAAAACCTCTGCCGGAGACTTGAAGTCCACCTGAATCCCGCCTCGCCAATCACGCCGGTCAGTCGATCTGCATGGTTGGTGATGTAGTCCCCGTGCGCACGCGCCGGCGCAAAGCCGATCACATCACGCCCCGGGTTACGCGATAGACGCGGTCGGTTCCTGCTGCGGCTGAAAACCGAGTTCCGCCGACAAGGCCGCCGCGGCCTCGCGCACCTGTTTCGATTTTTCCTGCAGCGCCTGCAAGGAAAGCCGCCACATCGGGCCGGACATGCCGATCGCGCCCGCAACCCGTCCGGTAAAATCGCGCACCGCAACCGCAACGCAGCGCGCCTCGGCGTCAAATTCCCCGTCGTCGAAAGCCAGGCCCTTGCGCCTGACTTCGTCCAGTTCGCGCAGCAGCGCGCCGCGCTCGACGATGGTCTTGGCGGTGTATGGATGCAGCTCGCAGGTCTGCAGATAGCGTTCGAGCTGGGACGCGGACAAGGCCGCGAGCAGCACCTTCCCAAGCGCGGTGGCGTGCCCGGGACGAACCGCGCCGGTGCGGTCCACCATCTGGAATATGCCGGTGCCCGCGGTCTTGGCCACCACCACGATCTGCTCTCCGGAGCGGATCGCAAAATGGCTGTATTCACCGGTCGCACCGGTGAGCTTTTCGAGTATCGGCGTGGCCACGCTCACGAGCTCGATTTCGTCCATGGCGCCGGCCGCGAGGGTGAACATGCGCCGTCCGATGCGGTACTTCCTCGAATCCGCCAGCTGGTTCACGTAGCCGAGCTGCACCATGGTCTTGACCAGATGGAAGGTCGTGCTGTTGTGCAGACCTACGCGCTTGCTCAGCTCCGCCAGACTGATGCCTTCACGATTGCGTGCAATTTCCTCGGCTATCGCGAAGGCGCGCGCGATCGACTGAACGCCGCCATGTTCCTTTTCGGCCTCGGCCTTTTTCTCCCGCGGCGGGATCGCTTTCGTGCGCGTGCTTGCTTTCATGTCAGTCGCTCGCTTAGGAGATCGATCGCAAAACAGGCGCCGCGTACGCCCGCGTACGCCGATGCCATGTCGGCCGATTATACCCCCGGATCGCGCCGGCACCGGCAATATGAAGACGCCTCTAGCATTGTGAAACCCGGTTCGATCCGCTTACAATGGCATGGTTCTTTGGCAAACAAGGCGCCAACCCGATGGCAGACCGGCTCTACGATGTAATCGTGATCGGCGGAGGCAACGCCGGCCTGTGCGCGGCGCTGACGGCAAGCGAAGCCGGCGCCAGCGTGCTGCTGCTCGAATCGGCTCCGCGCGAGTGGCGCGGCGGCAACTCGCAGCACACGCGCAACCTGCGCTGCATGCACGACGCGCCGCAGGACGTGCTCACCGATTCCTATCCCGAAGAGGAATACTGGCAGGACCTGAAGAAGGTCACCGGCGGCATTACCAGCGAAAACCTCGCGCGCCTGGCAATCCGCGATTCCTCGCGCTGCCGCGACTGGATGCGCCGGCACGGCGTGCGCTTCCAGCCCTCGCTCTCGGGCACCCTGCAACTCTCGCGCACCAACGCGTTCTTCCTGGGCGGCGGCAAGGCGCTCGTCAACGCCTATTACCGCAGCGCCGAGCACTCGGGTGTGGACATCCGCTATGAGGCGCCGGTGGACCGGCTGGAACTCGACGACGGCCGTTTCGTCGCGGCGCGTCTCGGCGGCGATCGCATCGAGGCGAAGGCATGCGTGCTCGCCTGCGGCGGCTTCGAATCGAACCGCGAATGGATGCGCGCAGCCTGGGGCCAGGTCGGCGGCGAGTGGGTCGCCGACAATTTCCTCATCCGCGGCACGCGCTTCAATATGGGCGTGTTGCTGAAGTTTCTGATCGACGCCGGTGCCGACGCCGTCGGCGATCCGACGCAGTCCCATTGCGTGGCCATCGACGCGCGTGCGCCCCTGTACGACGGCGGCATCTGCACCCGCGTGGACAGCGTGTCGCTAGGCATCGTCGTCAACAAGCGCGCAGAGCGCTTCTACGACGAAGGCGAGGATTTCTGGCCCAAGCGCTACGCCATCTGGGGCAGGCTGGTGGCGGGTCAACCCGGACAGATCGCCTATTCTCTGATCGACGCCAAGGCGATCGGTCGCTTCATGCCGCCGGTGTTCCCTCCCTTCGAAGCGCAAACACTGCCGGAACTCGCATGCAAGCTGGGGCTAGATGAATCCGCTTTGACGCGCACCGTCGATGGCTTCAACACTGCCTGCCGCGGCGGCAGCTTCGATCACACCGCGCTCGACGACTGCGCCACCTCCGGCCTCGCGCCGCCCAAGACCCACTGGGCACGCCCGCTGGACACGACGCCCTACTACGCCTATCCGCTCAGGCCCGGCATCACCTTCACCTACCTCGGCGTAAAGGTGAACGAGCGGTCCGCGGTGCATTTTTCCGGACGGCCCAGTCCCAACCTTTTCGCCGCCGGCGAAATCATGGCCGGCAACGTGCTCGGCAAAGGCTATACCGCCGGGGTCGGCATGACCATAGGCACCGCATTCGGGCGCATCGCCGGCGCCCAGGCCGCGGCTGCGGTGCTGCAGGGAAAACTGCGTGCGAACGCTTGAGGCCCAAGGTCATGAAGCCGGCACGGCGGCAATGAGCGCCGGACCGGCAGAAGATGCGGTCGCGGAAGTCGCACGCCAGCTGCAGATCTGCAACGCCTGCCGCTACTGCGAGGGCTTTTGCGCCGTGTTCCCGGCAATGACCAGACGGCTCGAATTCGGCAAGGCTGAGGTCGACTACCTGGCGAACCTGTGCCACAACTGCGGCGCCTGCCTGCATGCCTGCCAGTACGCACCGCCGCATGAATTCGCGGTCAACGTTCCGCAGGCCATGGCCAGGGTGCGCCTGCACACCTACTCGGACTACGCCTGGCCGCCGGCGTTGGGGCGCCTGTACAAAAATAGCGGCCTCACGCTTGCGCTAGCGCTCGCCACGGGCCTGGCGCTGTTCCTCGCGCTGGCGCTGGCTCTAAACGGCAGTCTGTGGCAGCGGGCGCCGGCGGGAAATTTCTATCGCGTGTTTCCGCACAATCTGATGGTGTCTATGTTCGCTCCGGTCTTCGGGTTCGCGCTGCTGGCGCTGTCGCTGGGCGTGCGCAGATTCTGGCGGGACATTTCGCCCGCGGACCGCGCGCTCGATGCTCCGCGCGCCGCGGCGGCCGAGGCCACGCGCGACGCGCTGGCGCTGAAGTATCTGGACGGCGGACATGGCGAAGGCTGCAACGAGGCGGACGACCGGTTCACGCTCTCGCGCCGGCGCTTGCATCACTTCACCTTCTACGGCTTCATGCTGTGCTTCGCGTCGACCTCGGTCGCCACGATCTACCACTATCTGTTCGGCTGGCACGCCCCCTACGACCTGACGAGCCTGCCGGTGCTGCTGGGCACCGCCGGCGGCATCGGCCTCTTGATCGGTCCGGCCGGACTGCTGTGGCTGAATCTCGGCCGCCATCGGCTGCATGGCGACGCGGCGCAACAGCCGATGGACCGCGGCTTTATCGCACTGCTGCTGCTCACCAGCGCAAGCGGCCTCGCCCTGCTTGCCTGGCGCGACTCGGGCGCAATGGCGCTGCTGCTCGAGTTGCACCTCGCGGCCGTCATGGCCCTGTTCTTGACGCTGCCCTACGGAAAATTCGCGCATGGCGTCTACCGCGCCGCGGCGCTGCTCAAGTGGGCGATCGAAAAGCGCCAGCCCAGCCGGCTGCAGCTCGGATCCGAGTGAACGCCGTTGCAAGCGGATCCTCTGGCTGTGACGCCGCTGGGCGACCCGCTGCCTGCGCGTCATGCGCATGCGCAGAGGACCCCCAGGTCCGCGCGGGAGGTAAAGTAAGGGGTCGGCGCGATGCCGCGCCTGCTCGCGCCGCTCGACCGGGACCATGCAATGAAAGGCTCATGATGAAACTTTTTCGCATACCAGGCCGGCGCCTGCTGGCTGCGGCTGCGCTCGCCATGCCGCTCGTCGGCTGCGACAGGCAAGGCGACACAAGCTATCAGGGCTATATCGAGGGCGAATACATCTATCTTGCCGCGCCTCTCGCGGGCTATCTGGACACGCTGCACACGGTACGCGGCAGCCGCGTGGCCGAGGGTGCAGAGGTATTTTCCGTGGCGGCCGAGCCGGAACAACAGGGCCTGCGCGAAGCCGAGGCCAGGCAGACGGCGGCGAGCGAGAAGCTGCGCAACCTCAGCGAACCGCATCGCCCGCCCGAGGTGGCGGCGATAGAGGCCCAGCTGCGCGTGGCCGAGGCGGCCCTGCAGCTTTCGGAAAAGCAGTTGCAGCAGCAACAGGAACTCGCCGCAAAGGGTTTCGTTTCGGCAGCGCACCTAGACGAAATCCGCGCCGCGCGCGCACGCGACGCGGCCCAGGTGGACGCGGCGCGCCAGCAACTGGCGACCTATCGCGCCACGCTGGGCCGCCGCCCGGAAATACGCGCCGCGGCAGCCGACGTGGACGCGGCGCGCGCCCAGGTGGCGCAATCGCGCTGGCAGGTGGAAAAGAAGCTGGTCGCTGCGCCCGCCGCCGGCGAGATTACCGAAACCTATTACCGCCGCGGCGAGTGGGTGCCCGCAGGACAGGCCGTCGCGAGCCTGTTGCCCGACCATCTGCGGCGCATCCGCTTTTTTGTGCCGGAGACCGTGATCGCAGGCGTACACCCGGGCAGCACGATTGAATTCAGCTGCGACGGCTGCGCCGCCAGGCTGCGTGGCACCGTGGACTTCGTCGCGGCCCAGGCCGAGTACACGCCGCCGGTGATCTACAGCCGCGGCAGCCGGGAAAAGCTGGTGTTCCGGGTCGAGGCCGTGCCCGAGCCGGAGAAAGCCGCGACGCTGCGCCCCGGCCTGCCGGTCGATGTGCGCTTGACCGGGCATTGATATGGATGAGGCCAGGTTCATCATCGATGTCGCCGGCATCAACAAGTCCTTCGGCGCAAAGCACGTAGTGAAAGATCTAGCGCTGCGCGTGCGCCAGGGCGAGATCTTCGGTTTCCTCGGCCCCAATGGCAGCGGCAAGACGACTTCCATCCGCATGCTCTGCGGCCTGCTCACCCCGGACAGCGGCAGCGGCACCTGTCTGGGGCTGGATGTGCTCACGCAAAGCGCCGCGATCAAGCGCCAGGTGGGCTACATGACGCAGAAGTTCTCGCTCTGGGACGATCTCACCATCGGCGAAAACCTGGATTTCGTCGCGCGCATGTTCGGAACGAAGGAGCGCAAGCCGGCGGTGACGCAGGCGCTGGACGAACTCGGCCTCGGCGGGCGCCGCAATCAGCTCGCGGGCACGCTCTCGGGCGGCTGGAAGCAGCGCCTGGCGCTGGCCGCCTGCCTGCTGCACCAGCCGAAATTGCTGCTCCTGGACGAGCCTACCGCCGGAGTCGATCCCAAGGCGAGGCGCGATTTCTGGGAGGAGATTCATCGCCTTTCCGCCGCCGGCATCACGGTGCTGGTTTCCACCCATTACATGGACGAAGCGGAGCGCTGCCACCGGCTCGCCTACATCGCCTACGGCACCCTGCTCGCCTCGGGCACTGCGGACGAAGTCGTCGCCAGCCAGAAACTGCACACCTGGCAGATCAGCGGCAGCGGCCTGCAGGGCCTGACCGAACGCCTGCGCGAGCTACCCGGTGCGGACCTCGTGGCCAGCTTCGGCGCCACCCTGCATATCAGCGGCAAGGACGAGGGTAAGCTGCAGGCCAGCCTGCAGGAATTCCTGCGCACCACCTCCCTGAGCATGAGTGCCGTTCCCCCCTCTCTGGAGGACGCGTTCATCCATATGATGCAGGGCAGCCAGGACCCGTTCCAGGGCTGATGCGATGAACGGATTCTCCTTCTCCCGCTGGCTCGGCATACTGATCAAGGAATTCATCCAGCTCAAACGCGATCGGCTCACCTTCGGCATGATCGTCGGCATTCCGATCATCCAGCTGATGCTGTTCGGCTTCGCCATCAATTCCGACCCGAAGCACCTGCCCGCTGCGGTGGTCATGGCCGATCCCGGCCCCTTTGCGCGCGCCTATGTGG
>JACZJV010000179.1 GCA_014860355.1 Burkholderiales bacterium
AAATCCAAGCCCGCACCGGCGCCGCGACCCGGGGCGCCGGCAGCGCTTTGCGCCTGGCCTTGGGCGCCGGTGCGGGCTTGGATTTGACCGCCTTGGGCAGCGCAGGCGCAGCTTGGGGCATGGGCGGCTCGGCCACTGGCAACTGCACCGGCTTTTCGATCTGCGGCCGCTCCACGATCAGGCGCAAATCCAGACTGGAAACCACGCTCTTCGTTCCGGGTTTGGCCGCAGGCTGGGCCAATGCAGCGATGAGCACCAGGTGCAGCCCGACCACGAGCGCAAGCTTCAAGCCGCCTTCGAGTTGTGTCATGCCCGGCATCTAGCGCGTCCCTTTTCCGCCCGCATGCCTGCGGAACCAGTTTTCGACCCAGGCCTTGTCGGGCAGTCCGCTGCGCGCCTCGTAGCGATGTGCCGCATCGAAGAAATAGGTGCGCGGCAGCTCACCGCGCCAGCTGCGATCCACGGCATAGCGCAAGGGATCGGCGTAGTCGTCGGCAAAAGCCCACAGTTCGGCAGCGCCGGGCGGATTTCCCTGCAGAAATTTCAGCACCAGATCGCGTTCGCCGGGCGCGTCGGTGGCGACCAGGATCACATCGATTTGCGGGTGCTCGCCTACCATACGCTCCCACAAGGGCATTTCCTTGCGGCAGGGCTCGCAGTAGACCGACCAGAATGCAAGCACAAACGGCCGGCCGGCGCGAGACGCTTTGATCGCCTCGAAGCTGTGCGCATCGAACGCGCGCAGCCCGGCGGCGTTGGCCGCGGCCAGCGCAGTCCAGAGCGCCAGTCCCAGCGCAATTTTGCCCAGAGCACTCATGTCAGCTGCACCAGGGACAAGGGCTCGTGCAGCCTGTTCCAGAATGCGTAGAACCGGTCGTGCGCCAGCAGCAGCTGCGGGCGGCCGGAGGGCCCGGCTGTGCTATCGAGCCGCAGCAAGCGAAAGCGCTCGCCGCCGTCTTCCGACAGCAGTGCGCATAGCTGCGATTGCCGGCCGTCGAACTCCTTCCACGCAAGCGCGACCCGCGCGCCGCTGACAGCAATATCGGCATGCGCGGCGGTTTCAGCGCCTATCCTGCGCAGCGCCTCGACTTCAGCTCCGCGCAGGCGGGCGTAATAGACGCCGGCCCTGCCTTCGGCGCCGGTGAACCAGGCGCAGTGCAAGCGCCCCGCCGCGTCGGTCGCCAGCGCCGGCCCGTGATGCGGGCAGGCATCGGAGCGCCAATCGTCGAAGCTGACGCGCTGCAGTTCGCCGGCGCGGCCGTCCGGATACATCTGCGCCACGGCGTGATCGCGCACATTGGGATCGAACACATGCCGCCACATCGCACGCACGCCGCCATCCTGGCCCAGCGCCAGGGCTATGCGGCAGCATTCGCAGCTGTGTTCGGCCAGTCTGTAGTCGCCGCCGAAGCTCGCGCCGCGGTCGCCCGACACGGCGAAATACACCGCCGCGCCGCGGTGCGCAGTCAGTCCCGCGACCATGGCCGCGGCGACCTCGCGCTTGTCTATCCAGGCGACAAATACCCGGCCCTCGCGATCCACGACCATGGAGTCGAAGCGGTGCGCTATCAACTGCCGGTCCTTGTGCACCGTGACCGGCGCGCTGAACGAGCGCCCGCCATCGAGCGAACGCGAGAAGCGGATCTCGCCGGTGTAGGGCTGATCCAATGCACGGGTCCAGCTGACATAGATTTCGCCCTCCGTGCCCAGCGCGATCTTCGGCCTGGCATCGCCGCCGGGATCGGTCGCCTCGGGGCTGGGGTTCACCCTGGTGCCTGCCGACCAGGTCCGACCCAGGTCCGTGGAGCGCGCAAGCAGCACCTGCGCACCCTCGGTGTAGGCGGACCACAGCACGCCGCTGCGGTCGTACACTGCGGTGGCGCCCAGCGCCGGTGCACCCGGCGCGGCCATCCGGTGATGCTGGTGCTGCGCGCGCGCCAGCAGCGGCGCCGCCATGGCGGCGCCCATCCAGGCAAGCGCGAGGCGGCGGCTGCGATCGATCACCACTTGGCCTCCAGTCCAAGGAACAGTGCGCGCGTGAGCCCCGGCGAATACACCGGGGTATTCGACGAAATCGAAGCGCTGTCGGCATAGCGCTCGTCGAGCAGGTTGTTGATGCTGCCGAACGCGCTGACATCGCGGGAAATGGGCCAGTTGCCGCGCAGATTGAACAGATCGTGTCCCGGGTACTTGACCGTATTGGCCGCGTTCATCCAGTAGGACCCGATGCTCACCCATTCGAGCTGGATCCGCGCATCCTTGATGGGTGTCCAGGTCAGGCGCGTATTGGCGAGTATGCGCGGCGCGGACTCGATTTCCTTGCCGCTGAAATCGCCGCCCGAGGTATTCCAGTCGGTATAGCGGTGCACCGCGTAGGAATACGCCACATCGACGCGAAACTTCGGCGCCAGCTGCATGCCCGCGCCCAGTTCCACGCCGCGGTGCGAGGTCTTGCCCGCGTTGACCGCCTGGGTGAAATTGGTGCTCGTATTGCGAAACGTCAGGATGTCGTCGCGCTTCTCGAGATTGTAGAGCGAGAGATCGTAATTCACCGCTGTCCCGAACTGCCCCTTGACGCCGACTTCGAACTGGTCGGCCTTGATCGGCTGCAGATCGCGCGCCGCCTGGACCAGCGCATCCGCCGCGGCCGCGTTGCTGGCCGAGGACGGCCTGAACAGCTGGCCTTCCGAGGGCGCGCGGAAACCGTGGTTGTATGCGGCGAACAGGTGGGTGTCGGCTGCGAGCGCGTAGGTGGCGCCCAGTTTCGGACTGACATGGTTGAAGCTCACCGAGCCGTCCGCGCTCTGTCCGTACACCCGCGTACCGGAACTCACGCTGCCCGACAGGTGATTGCTGAAGTCGTAGCTCAGGTGATCGTAGCGCAGCCCGCCGCTCAGACGCACGCGTTCGCTCGGCGATATCTCCCCGTGCACATAGGGCGAAATACCCTTGAAGCTCACGTCATAGTCGTAGACGCGCGGCCCCGTGGTATAGGCGCTGAACAGCCGCGAGGCCCCGGAGCCGCTGGTGGTGACCTTCAGGCTGTCTTCCTTGCGTCCGCCCGGACTGACGTCGATGTCGGCGCCCGCGATCAGACGCGCCCGGGTCGCTCCCGGGAAATCCGTGCGCCACTTCGCCATGAGGCCCAGCGACTGGTTTTCCACCGTGTAGACCGTCGGGTCGAAGCTGAGCGAAAACGACGCGAGCAGGTTCATGCTGTCGTCACGCACATAAGGCGTGATGCTCAGCAAGGAGGCGCCGATCTCCTTTTCATAGCTGCTCGACAGCCGCATGGCCGAGACCTTGCGAAATGCAATCGGAAAATTGTTCTTGGTCGGATTGTCTTGGTAGTCTTCGTAGATCAGGGGCGCGTTGGCGCCTGTTTCCTGGTCTATCTCGGAGAACGCGAGCACGGTTTTCAGCGTCGCATCCGCACCTATTGCACGGTCCCAGCGCAAGGTGCCGCTTTGACGGTCATATGCGGTGGTGTCGCGCCAGCCATCGGTGTGGGTCAGATTGAGATCCGCACGCCATGCGTCATCGCCGCTGGTGCTGCCCCCGCTCACCAGCGCGCGGCGCCAGCCGAAGCTGCCCAATTCGCCCGAAAGCGATATTTCCCGCTTTGCCGGCGGCGTCCTGGTCAGCACATTGATCACGCCGCCGACCGCGTCCGAACCATATAGCGCAGTACCCGGCCCGCGCGTAATCTCGATGCCTCCCGATTGGGGGATGTTGATCTCGTACAGTCCGTTGTGGTTGAAAAATCCGGTGGAGCGGATAGGGATGCCATCCTCGAGAAACAGATAGACCGGATTGGTGGTGAATGGCTGGCGTATGGCCGTCGTATGGCCCTCGCCGTTTGTGACTGCCACTGCTGCCCCCGGGACCTGGCTGATGATTTGCGACGGGTGCGTGGGATGGTCCAGTTCCACGGTCCCGCCCTTGATGATGCCGACCGATGCCGGCGTTTCGGTCAGCAGAACACCCTCCCTGGTGCCGGTAACCGAAACTTCGGGCAAGGTCGTCGCGGTCGCGGACGACTGCCCCCAAGTGGGGCCGCTCAACGCGAGCGCGATTGCGGCGGCCATGAGCTGGCGCCTTTGAGCAAACATATTCATTTCGTTCTCCAATTTTCCTGTGCATGACACCCGCGGCGCTTCGTCGATGAAGCGGCCATGGGCAGGCGCGCGGTATAGGCCGCGCCTAGTCGGTACTGCGGCTCAGGAAAAAGCGGGAGGTGCGCGCGGATGCGCGAGTGAATAGGGGAAGAAGGAAGCGTGCTGCGTTTGCGGCGCAGCGGGCGGGGGCGCGTGCGTGCCGACCACCAGCGGAACGACGTCTATGCGTGCGGCCACCAATACCGTGAAGCCGCCTGCGACCAGGGTACAGAAGGAGCAGTTAGGCGTCAGCGGCGAAGGTTCGGCAGGTGCGCCTGCGGTTTCCTCGTGCTGGTGGGGATGCATGCCGAGCTCGGTGCAGTCGGCCAGATGCGTGGCCGCCGTCGCCGGATTGAGCTGGGCGATCAGCGGCCACAGCGCATTCAGCGCCACCGCTACGGCGGCGACCCACGCGGCAAATCGAATAGTGGCTCTGGAAGGCAGGCAAAGCATGCCGCCGAACATACGGCACGGGTAGTTCGCCGTGAACTAGCAATACTATGTATCTGCCGGCGGTGCGGCACCTACTCTTGGACGGAACTGCGCACGCCGATTGAACTATTGCCGGTCCCGCTGGCGACGAGCCGCGTTTGACGCAGATCAAGCGCGCCTGTGTTAGTACCTATTTTGCACCCTTTGAACTATTGACCAGCGAACGGATGGAGTGCAGGGTAGACGATTGCTATGCGCAAAATTATCTTGATGCTGTTGCTGGCTTTCGTGAGCAGCGGAGCGGCGGCGGAATGGGTTCCGATCAGCCGCGATGGGCGCATTACCTTTTACATCGATCCCGCCACCACTATCAGGGCGGGCGAGCGGGTGAGGATGTGGAATTTGTTCAACTTCGAGACTGCGCAAGCAGTGCCAGGAAATGAGAACGCCGGATTCCTGTCGTCGATGACGCAACAGGAATTCGACTGCAGGGACATGCGCTATCGAATACTTTACGTCCATTTCCACGCGGAAAAGATGGGCTTGGGCAAGCTCGTCCATAGCCAGTCCGGCAATGCCGCGTGGGAGCCGGTTCCGGGTGATGGCGTATTGGCTATCCTGTGGAAGTTCGCCTGTCGAAATTGAGCGCTTGTGCGGCGTGAGCGCTGCGCGCGCGCGGGTCTACGCCATCTGGCTTCTGCGAGAGCGCTGACAAATTCCGGGGCAGGCTTATTCCGGCCCTGATTGTGCCGGGACGTAGCCGAGCATCGTCGAGCGGAGCCGATATGCGCAGCACAAACACCGGGGGCGCCGGCGCGCCATTCTGACTTCGCCTCCCGATTTGTTCGCTTTACTTTTGGCCGGAAGGCGACCGTCCGCCGTTGCCCGGTCCGCGCACCACGGTGCCAGCCAATCGGATCTATACTGAGCGCGCTTTCGCGGTACGACATCAATCATTGACATGGGAGGATGGGCGATGACGAATATGCGCGTTTCGGTTGCGGCAATAAGTTTGGCGGTACTCGCGGGCTGTGCCGGCATGCAGCAATCCGGCGGCAAACCCGAACTGATGATTGTGGGCAACGACGACAAGGTATCCTGGAATGAGGCTGGAAAGACCGTGTTTCTCCCCCCGGGCAAGGACATGGTGTCGGTGATCGATATCGGCACCGATCCGCTTTCGCCGAGAATCGTGGCGAATCTGCCGTTGATGAATTCCATCTTCGGGCCGCCTGTAAACCTGGCGATCACGCCGGACGAGGGCCTCGCGCTGGTTGCAAACTCGATGGATTGGACCAGGGACGGCGCGGGCTGGAAGCCGGTGCCGGACAACAAGCTCTACGTCATCGACCTTAGGGCGAATCCGCCGAAGCTGATCGATACGGTGACGGTCGGCAAGCAACCTTCCGGCATGTCGATCAACCGCGCCGGGAGTCTCGCGCTCATTGCCAACCGCAGCGACAATTCGATCAGCGTGCTGCGCATCGCGGGCAACAAGGTCACGCTGATCGATACGGTGGCTATGGGCGAGCAGGTAGCACATGTGGTATTCACGCCAGACGGCAAGCGCGCGCTCGCAGGCAAGTTTCCCGGCCACAAGGTCGCGCTGTTGGAGGTAAACGGCGAAAAGGTGACTTACGCCAAGCACGACATTCCGGTCGGTCTGTGGCCGTACAATCTCGATGTCACGCCCGACGGAAAGCTTGCACTCACCGCGGACAATGGCAATTCCGGCTCGGCCGACGGGCATGTAGACACGGTGACGGTAATTGATCTCGAGGCGGTACCGGCGCGCGTGATCGACAAGGTGGTCGTGGGAGACGCGCCGGAAGGCTTTGCCATCAGCCCGACTGGCAAGCTCGCGGTAGCGCTGCTGTTGAAGGGCACCAACGCGGCCAAGTCGGCGTGGTTCCATCACCGCAACGCCACAGTGGTCGCGCTGAAGATAGACGGCAAAAAGGTGACACGCACGAACGAAGTAGACGTGCGCGGTCTGCCCGAGGGCGTCGTGTTCAGCAACGACGGTCGCTACATTTACGTCGGCAACTTCATGGACAGCGACATATCCATCCTGCGCGTGGATGGAGACCAGATCGTCAACACAGGCAAATCGCTCGCATTGCCTGGCCACCCCGCTTCGATGCGCGGGCGTACACGCTAATTCCAGGACCACGAGCCGAGGCCGCACAGTGGCGTTTGCAAAGTCGCAGGGTAGGCGGCGCCAATGGCGGGATTTATAGAGGATTTTAGGACGCTCGCCCTGAGGCGGAGCTGATGATGCGAAGTGGGCGGGCGTCCTACAAGAAAAGCGCTATTCGCGGTGATTGCCCCAATCATCGTTCTATCCCCCAATTCGCGTAACGCACGGCGATGACTGAGGCGACACCATAGGCCGCCATCCCGAGCGCAACAAGCGCGAATATCGTCCACGAGGGCGCGTTCGCGGCGGCGAGCGCCCAACCTCCCAGTGCAATCACGACCAGCCTCAGGGTGCCGGCAAGGACCGGGCCGCCGACCTTGCCGGCGCCGAGCGCCGAGAAATACAGGCAGAGCCCCAGACCAAACAGCCCATAGCAAGGGCCCGCCCAGTGAAAGTAGACGGCGGCCGAAGCGAGCACCTCCGGGTCTTGCGTGTACAGGCGGGTCCAC
Source organism: Burkholderiales bacterium (assembly GCA_014860355.1). Classification (GTDB taxonomy): domain Bacteria; phylum Pseudomonadota; class Gammaproteobacteria; order Burkholderiales; family SG8-39; genus 2-12-FULL-64-23. The sequence goes on from JACZJV010000179.1 coordinate 7,239, forward strand.
AGGTCGGGAGCGATGGCCACCGCAAGCCCCAGCGCACCGAGTAGCGCGCTTGCAAGAGCCGCTGCGACCCAGGTCGCGCGTCGGGCGCGCGCGATCTTGCCGGCGCCCATTGCCATGCCCACGAGCGGCACCGATGCCACGCCAATGGCGAATCCGATGGGGATCAGCAGGAATTCGAGCCGGGTGCCGATGCCGTATCCGGCGAGCGCGGTGGTGCCGAATTGCGCGACCAGCCAGGTGAGGATCAATATAGTCAGCACCGTCTGCAACGGTGAGATGCTGGCGAGCGCGCCCACTTTCAGGATGTCGCGCAGCAGCTCCCACCGCAGCGGCGTCGCGATCGCCGATAGCCGGACCCGCGAGCGGCTCGAACTCAGATAGGTGTACAAATACATCGCGCCCATTGCGTAGGCGATCACCTGTCCGGCCGCGACGCCAGCCATGCCCAGCCGGGGAAACGGTCCCCAGCCAAGGCCAAGCACGCCGCCAAACAGGACCTGCAGCACGGAGACCGCAAGGAAGGTGGCCGAGGGCACTGGCATGTTCCCTGAGCCGCGGATCACCGATGCGAAGGTGTTCATGAGCCAGACCCCGACCGACCCGGCGAACGCGACATTCGAGTATGCGATCGCCTGCGCCAGCGCCTCGTTGCGGCCGCCAAGCGCCGCATACACGGCGGGGCCGAAGGCGAGCATCAGCGTGGTGTACAGCGCTCCCGCCGACAACCCTATCCACATCGCGTGCACGGCAAGCGCGTTCGCGCGCGCTCGATGCCCGGCGCCAAGCGCGCGGCTCACGGCGGACGAAACGCCGCCGCCCATCGAGCCGCCCGACAGCATCAACTGCAGCATGACCATCGGAAATACGAGTGCCATCCCGGCCAGCGAGGCCACGCCGAGTTGGCCGACATAGATCGTCTCGGCGATTGCCGCCAGCGCTGTGGCCAGCATCGCGCTCATGTTTGGAAGCGCAAATCGCACGAGCGTCGACAGGATCGGCACCGTGAGCAGTGGGTCGGCGACGCGGTCCGCTACGGGCTGTGCCATTTGACCATGGAAGCGAGGCGGCTTCATCTTACTTTGACGACGATCTTGCCCTTAGCACGGCCTGCTTCGACGTAGGCCATGGCCTCGTTGGTGGACTCGAACGGGAAGACCCTGTCGATCACGGGGCGGATCGCGCCTGCTTCGATGAGACGGGTGATCAGCCGTAGTTGGACCCCGTTCGCTTTCATGAAGAGGAATGAGTAGCCTATGCCCAGGCCTTGCGCTTTTCGCCTGACGCCTGAGCTCAGCAGCCGCATGACCAGTTTCACGAACCCGGGCGCCGCGATCTGCCTGCCGAATTCGGGGTCCGGCGGCCCGGAGATGGAAATGAGCTTTCCTCCGCTCTTGAGTACGCGAAGCGATTTTTCGAGCGTCTTGCCATCCTGGCTGTTCAGGACCACGTCGTAGTCGCGCAATACTTTTTCGAAGTCCTGCGTCTTGTAGTCGATGACGACATCCGCGCCCAGGCTCTTCACGAGCGCGGCATTGGCCGTGCTCGTCGTCGTGGCGACAGTGGCGCCCAGGTGTTTGGCCAGCTGGATGGCGAAAGTGCCGACGCCGCCGGAGCCGGCCTGAATGAAGACTTTCTGCCCTTTTTTCAGATTGGCCTTCTCGACCAGCGCCTGCCATGCCGTCAAGCCCACCAGGGGAATGGAAGCGGCTTCTTCCATTGTCAAGCCCTTGGGCTTGAGTGCCAGCGATGCCTCTTTGACCGGGACGAATTCGGCGAACGTGCCGATCCGGAAATCATCTGGCCGCGCATAGACTTCATCGCCCGGCTTGAACTGCTGCACGCGCGCGCCGACCTTGACCACCACCCCGGCCACGTCGTGACCCAGGACGAGGGGCAGGCGATAGGGCAGGATGAGCTTGAACTCTCCGTCCCTGATCTTGGAGTCGAGCAGGTTCACACCGGCCGCGTGGACCCGGACCAGGACTTCGTCCTCCCGCAGCTCCGGGTCTGGCATTTCGCCAATCCGTACGCCCCCCGTCTTTCCATAGCGATCGACGATGAAGGCCTTCACGATGTTCTCGCCAGCGCGTCGAGCCGCAGATCCTTTCGAATGCCGGCGTCCACCAATCCCGCCGGCGCAAATCTGCGCAGCAAGCGCAGACGATTTGCGAGCCCGCCGGCCGCGTAGCGGAGTTTTGGGCGGTCGGCGATGGCCGCTTCCAGCACCACGTCGGCCACGACGGTTGGTTCGTCGGAAGTTGCCATTACCTCCTTGAGCACCTTGTCCAGGAGCGCGCGAACTTCGCGATACTCATCGAGCGTCGAATCGGGGGCCAGAAAGTTCGCGTCGAACTGCGTCTTCGTGTAGGCGGGCTCGATGACCGAAACCCGGATGCCTCTTGTGCGCAACTCGTGATCGAGCGACTCCGAATAGCCTTCAATCGCATGCTTGGTTGCGGCATAGAGAGCCCCGAAAGGCATCGGAAGGAAACCGAGCACCGAGCCGATGTTGATGATGCGACCGTTTCCCTGGCGTCGCATGTGCGGCACGACGGCACGAGTCATGCGGATGAGCCCAAAGAAGTTAGTCTCAAAAATCGCCTTTGCCTGGTCGATCGAACTCTCTTCTGCTCCAGCGGGCGCGACGCCGAAGCCGGCGTTGTTCACGAGCAGGTCGATGCGGCCTTCCTGGCGTATGAGTTCCTTCACGGCGGCTTCGACCGATTCATCGCTGGTCACGTCGAGCGGCAGCATTGCGAAAGACCGCTCGCCTGACCGGGCGCCGCGTCTGCTGGTGCCGTAGACCTTGTAGCCCGCCGTTGCGAGCCGCTGCGCAGTTGCTTCGCCGATACCTGATGAAGCGCCAGTTACGAGGGCGATGGATCCTTTGATCTTCATGGGAGTGCCTTTCAGTGGGGTTGGGGACGAACGCAACTGCGGTGGCGACCGTCGGGTCGGAGAGGAGATAGGTTCATGGGAGGCATATGATGCGCGTCATATTTAAGATCGAACGCGTGCAGACGCGGGTTCCAAATGGCGTCAGTTCTGCGTCAGAGCGAGATGCTGCAGCGCTGCTTTGCGTAGTGCGTCGGAAAGCCTGGGGTCGTCGACGGCACGCGCCAGCACCAGTGTGCCGACCATCGTCGCGACGGTGACGAGGGCGCGCTCGTGTGCGCCTGGCTGCCCCCAGTCGGGCGACTGGCGGGCGACGAGGTCGATCATCTCCTTGATGCGGCGCGTGGCGGCGTGGCGGACCTCTGGCGCCTGGCGTGGCATCTCCGAGCCGAGCGCGGCAATTGCGCAGCCGGTCTCAACCCCTTCGACGTGCGCCTTCGAAAGATAGGCCCGCATCATGGCCTGGAGCGCCTGCGACGGCGGCGATGTGGCGGCGATGCGCTCCATCATTGCCACGCCTTCACTGCCGGCGCGGTCGGCGGCCTCGGCGAGCATCGCCTCGCGCGACGGGAAGTGGGCGTAGAAGCCGCCGTGTGTCAGGCCTGCGTCCTTCATGATGTCGGCAACACCCGTGCCGTTGTAGCCACTGCGCCGGATGGCACGCGCGGCGGCCTCGACGATGCGGTCGTGCGTAGCTTCCTTCGACTTGGTGGCGGCTCGTTTCATATGATGCGCATCATATCGTATTCCGGCGCACGGCGCAAGCGGTTTTTCTGCTGCGGGTTGCTATTCTAAGGTTCGTGACCTGAAGCAGGACAGGTATCGAGCGTCAACACGACCAATTCAATGACTTCAGCGCTCTCCACGGTGGCGCGCGGCGTTTCTCTCGCACGCAGTCGCACGCCGCGGTGGGAATCGCCATGACCGTACAGGCAGAGAAGCTGCCACTCAAAGACCGTAGCCCGACGACGGTAGACCGGCCAGTGATGATTTGCAGATTCGTCATGTCTGCTATGCGCCAATTGAAGTTTCTGCACCTTGCTCCACCGCGTAGACTATGCGGAATGTCGCTCGTGGAAAGAACACCTGCAACCGATGACGATGAGTCAAACTGATCTCGACGGTTTCTCTTGAATGAGCTCGATGGCGGTGGTTCTAGGCCGTAGAACGGACCGAACACGGCGATGAACCGGACATTTCTCGATTCTTGGAGGGCGTAGCGTGTACGACCTAGAGTTGCGAGCGTCACGTAAGGCGGTGATTGAGACGCTGCCGTTGTTTGAAATGGCGCGCATGCGGGCGGCCACCACCGCGCGCCGCCACCCCGTGCAAGGCTACGCGGGCGGCGATCCGAAGTCGACGATGCGCTGGGTAAACCAGTTCACGCATACACACCGCTTGCTCGGCCCGAACGACAAAGAGGTGGTGACGCCGAACAACGACACGCTGTTCAGCAACACTTGGCTGGACTTGTCGCACGGGCCCGTGATAATCGACGTTCCCGAGATGGGCGACCGCTATTGGACGCTGGGGTTCCTAGACGCCTGGACCAACCCCTGGGCCTATGCTGGCAGGCGAACGACTGGTGGCAAGGCGCAGCGCCTTTTTGTCCACGGCCCGGGCTGGCAGGGTGAGGTGCCAGCAGAAGCACACCTCATAAGCGCGCCCGGTGACGACGTGTGGATCATCGGTCGCATCCTCGTCGACAACGACGCGGCAGATATTGCGGCCGTATGCCGTCTGCAGGAACGGTTCGCGATCAGGCGGCCGAACGGTACCGAAGCGCTATCGCGCTTGGATACCCTCCTCGACGGCCGGGAGCGGGGCGTTCCGGATGCGGCAGAATATCTCCGGATCCTTGGCGCCATGATGAAGCGCAACCCGGCGGTGCACGGCGTCGAGCAGTGGCCGCCGCCGGCCGATACACTGCCCAAGGCGCTCGATCAGATCTACACCGAGTTGCGTGCAGACCCTAAACCCTCCAGCGTGGGCGGAGGTTGGTACGTCGCGGTGATGGTGCGAACTGATTTCGGTGATGACTACCTCACGCGCGCTCGTGTCGCGCGCAACTGGATCGGCACGCTCGGGATTGAAGAAGCCATGTACGTCATGGCGGAAGTCGACGCCGACGGCGACGCGCTCGACGGATCGCATCGCTACCAGCTGCGCTTTGCGCCCGGAGAGGAGCTTCAGGTGGATTCCTTCTGGTCGATCACGCTGTATGGCAGCGTCGAACGACTGCTGGTCGCCAACCCGATAGGCAGGCACTCGATCGGTGATCGCACGCGCGGCATACGGCGCGACGCCGACGGCGGTCTGACCTTGCGTATCCAGGCTGACGATCCGGGAACCAGCGCCAACTGGCTTCCCGCCCCGCGTGACGAACCTTTTTACCTCACACTGCGGCTCTATCAGCCGCGATCGGTGCACCTGGACGGAACTTACCGCTACCCCCCGGTAATGCGTCTTGACTGACGAGTAACAAATCCGCCGGGAGAATTGTCCATGAACACTACGTGTCAACGCTTCGGCGCCGAACAACGGCAGCCAGGCGGTCGACCGGCTGAATTTCGCCTGGGTAATCCCCTGCCACGACAGCGCGACAGTGGTGACGCCCGGCGGCGACGAACTTGGGCTGAACCGCATTGAAATTGCGCTGTGCGGCATCCGTCTAGGGTTACAGGAGTCGTGGTCGCGACAGCGACCCGGCGTAGCGCGAGCGAGTTTGAATAAAGACAACGCGTTTTGCATCACTCGGCTGTGCGGCGGCGCGACGCCCCTTGCGGAAAAGGACGCCAGTCGTATTGGGGCGGAACGCGGGCAGGTCATAGTCCTAGTACAGCGGCAATAGTCGTTTTACCTGATGGAGGAGCACATAATGCAAATTTCTTCGCTTCACCTGATAGAGGAGAATCCAATGCAAGATACGAGAAAACTGGTTCGTAGGGCCTTTGCCGCGGCATTCTTCGCCGTATCAGCGTCGGCCGGTGTGCAGTCCTTCGCCGCGGATGCAAAGCTGCCTGCGACCCTGGCCTGGAGCGCGTACGACGTCGGCTCTGCCGGCTACAATCAGGCGGTCGGTATCGGTAACGCGCTGAAGCAGAAATACAACGTCAGCCTGCGCGTGCTGCCGGGAAAGAACGATGTTTCGCGCGACCTGCCTCTGCGGAACGGACAGGTGCAGTTCACCGCCAACGGCGTCGGCGGCGCGTATTTTGCGCAGGAAGGTACGTACGATTTTGGCGCGAAATCCTGGGGACCGCAGCCGGTGCGCGCGCTGTTGCTCAACACCTCGGATCAGCTCACGACGGTGGTCGCCGCCAAGGACACCGGCGTCAAGACCATCGCCGACCTTAAAGGTAAGCGCGTCGCCTGGGTAATAGGTGCACCTTCGCTCAACCAGAACGTCTCCGCAATCCTGGCGTTCGCTAACCTCGGCTGGAACGATGTGCAGAAAGTCGAGTTCGGCGGCTACGGACCGGCGATGGACGGCATCGTCAACAACCAAGTCGATGCGGCTTTCACTACCTCGGTTTCCGGCAAGGTGTACGCGATCGCCAAGTCCCCGCGGGGATTGGTTTACCCGTCGATATCGCACAAGGACAAAGAGGGGTGGAAGCGGCTTAATGCGATCGGACCGTACTTCGTACCTTTCATGGGCACCGAGGGCGCCGAGTTGTCCAAAGATCACCCGGCCGAGTCCTCTGCTTTTCCGTATCCTGTCCTAATGGCTTACGCTACGCAGAATGCGGACCTGGTGTACAACATGACCAAGGCGATGGTCGAGAGCTTCGATTTGTACAAGAACTCGGCGCCAGGCAACAGCGGCTGGGCTGTGGACCGGCAGAATTTCGCCTGGGTGATTCCGTTTCACGAGGGCGCGATCAAGTACTGGAAGGAAAAAGGCCTGTGGAAGCCCGAGCATCAGGCGCACAACGACATGCTGATCAAGCGCCAGAAAGTACTCGCGACTGCCTGGGCGGCGATGAACAGGGACAGCGGCGCCGACGACAAGGCGTTCGAGAAGGCCTGGATGAAAGTGCGCGCCGATGCGCTCACCAGGGCCGGCATGGAACCGATATACACCAGTTGGTGATCGATTGCCTTGCACGGCGGTTTCTTTCGCCGTGCGCAGGTCTGAATCTGGGCGGAACCGGTGGGCGCAGCAGCGGAATCCGAATGTCCCTCCTCATGGAGAGCCGACAATCGCCAATGGCCCCTTTGTAGCGAGATCGGCGTTCATCCGGACGCAACTTACGCGGCGAAGCGAGTTGCAGTAATATCAATCGGTGCAAACCAGACCTGACGGATTCGAAAATCAGCATCGCCAGACCGGCGGCGTGCACTTGCGCCAGCTTAGGGCTTTCGGCGTTATCGCCGTACACGGCAGTTTTTCACGCGCGGCAGCGGTGCTGGGGCTTGACGCCTCGGCGCTAAGCCGACAGGTGGCAACGCTAGAACGCGAGCTCGGCGTGCGCCTGTTCCACCGCACTGGCCGCGGCGCCCCGCTCACCGAGCTTGGCGAGCGCCTCGCGCCGCTGGCGCGTGCGCTACTTGACGACATGGCCGCGTTCGCCGAGGCCGCGCGCGGCGAACGCGGTCGCCCGAGCGGCCAGGTCGCGCTCGGTGTGGTGCCGGTCGCGGCGCGCGGCCTGGTGGCGAAGCTCGCCGGCTACCTGCGGCGCGACTATCCTGGTATCCGCTTGCGTGCGTTCGAAGGTTACAGCGGCGCCGTCGAAGAATGGCTCGCGGCTGGTCGCGTCGACATCGGCCTGTTCAACCGGTACCGAAGCGGCAGAGTGCGCGACGCCGAGCCACTGCTGCACGCCGACGTGTACCTGATTGGCGCGCGAGGCAACCCGGCGCTGCGCGCCGAGCAGATTCCGCTACGCGCGCTTCAAGATGTACCGCTCGCGCTACCGGCGAGTCCCAACAGCATGGCAAGCCTGCTCACCACGCTCGCCATGCAGCAGCACTTCGACCTCAACATCGCGCTCGAGGCGGGCTCAACCTCGCTGATCGCGGACGCGATCGCCGGCTCGGAACTGTGTACGATCTCGCCGTGCCCACCCTTTTCCCGAGAGCTGGCGAGCGGCGAGTTCGCGGCAGCACGCCTGGTCCGGCCGGTGCTGCAGCAGACCACATGGATGGCACTGTCCTCCGCCCATCCGCTGCCGCGCGCGGCGCAGGTCGTGGCGCGAGCGATCCGCGAGCTCGCGCGACGCGAATAGTGCAGGAACCGCTTGCAGAATCAAAAGTGATTTGAAATACCGGCCCCGCCTATTCGATATAAGTCGCTCTTAGGGCGGTAAACCGTTGGTTGGAAATACTCCGATGCTTGAAGATTTGAACGAACGCGGTCCACTTCAGGGACTCAAAGTCCTCGACATCTCCAATGTCATCGCCGGGCCCTTCGCGACGGCGATGCTCGGGGATTTCGGTGCCGAGATTGTCAAGGTCGAAATGCCTGGGACTGGCGACACACTGCGTCGCGATTGCCGGCATCTGCCACTGACTGCCGGCGCGCAGCCGGTTGATCCTTAGACTGGCAGCTCCATCGCCTGGCGTTTTGCGCCGCTCATCCGTGCGCGGACCCGGGCGCCGCAGACTGCCGTCGATGCAGCATTAGCACCAGCAGGACAATTCCCGCACCCACCGCAGTCGACACCCATTCAGGGAAACCGATCAGCAAGCCGGCGACGAACAGGACGAGTCGCGCCCAAGTGCGCAGCCGCCCGAATCCCGTGAGAAAGCCCTCCGATGCGCCCGCGATGATGACGATCGCGATGATGTTAAACGTCACCCAAATCGCAGTCCTGTAAAGCGGCCCCTGCAGGATGAGCGCAGGCTCGAACAGGAAGAAGATTGGAATGAAATATATTACCACGCCGAGCCGCGCCGCAGTCACGCTGGTATGGATCGGATCCGAGCCGCTGATGCGCGACGCGAGGAAGGCCGCCAGCGCCACCGGCGGGGTGATGGCAGCCAAGGTCGAGTAGTAGGCGATGAACAGATGCACTGCAAGGGTGTTCAGCCCCGCCGCCTGCTGGATCGCCGGGGCGAACGTGAGCGCCAGCATCAGGTAGGCCGCAACGATCATGCCGAGCATGCCGAAAATCATGCATACGGCGATGCCGATCGCGAGAATCGGAATCACGCTGCCGCCGCCCATCTGCACCAGCGCACCGGTAATCGACGGCGCGACGCCGGTCGCCATCAATCCGCCGAGGATGAAGCTCGTCGGCAGCAGCAGTGCCGTGGTCTCGGCGAGCAGTTTGCCGGTCTCGAACACGATGTCCTTCGCCCGTCGCCAGCTGATGCGCAGTTCCTTCTTAATGAACGTGAGCGCGATCAGCAGCCCGGACGCATAGAACGGCGCGAGCCGCTCCCAACTCATGTACACCAAGCCCCACACCAGGAAGATCAGTACGGCCAGGAAGGGCCAGCCTTCGGTCAGCGCTTCTTTCACGGACGGCAGCTGCTCTTGCGCCTTGCCAACCATTTTGTTTCGCGCGGCGTAGCCATCGACGTGGCAGTACAGCCCGAAATAGAACAGCAGGCTAGGGATGATCGCGGCCTTCACGATCACCCCGTATTCCGTGCTGGTGAAATCAGCCATGATGAATGCGACCGCACCCATCACCGGAGGCATCAGCATCCCGCCGGTCGAGGCGCACGCCTCCAGCGCCGCCGCATAGTGCGCGGGGAAGCCGGCCCGCATCATGCTCGGGATGGTCACCGAGCCGGTGCTGACGACATTGCCGAAGATACTTCCGCTCAGGCTGCCGAAGAAGCCGCTCGCGAGCACCGCGACTTTAGCCGGACCGCCGCGCGCCTTGCCCATTATCGCCATCGCAAGTTTGAGGAAGAAGTCCGCTGCGCCGGTGGCCACGAGCAGCGCCGCAAGGATCAAAAACCCGATGATGACTTCGCCCACCACCCGCGTGACTACACCGAGCAATGCATCGCTCGAGTACACATTGAAGGCGAGCGTGCGCGACAGCGTCGTCGGTGGCCCCCAGAACACCCCCGGCATGTACTGCGCGAACACCGGGTACAGCCCCAGCACCAGCACGATGGCGAGGAAAATGTAGCCGCCGGAACGGCGCGCCGCCTCAAGAATCACGAAGAAGAGCATTGCGGCGACCACCAGCTGCCAGGTCTCCGTGACGGGGACCCAGGTCTCGTAGACTAGGGCGCGGGATTTGTACGCGAGGAATAGTGTAGTACCGAGCGCAATCAGCGCAGGGCCATAGCTCAGCCAGGTGGCGCCCTTTTCGTGCTTGTGCGCCGGCAGGAACAGCAAGGCGAGCGGCAGGTAGAACGCCATCAGCAAAAAGTAATAGGTGACGTCGAGCAAAGGCGCCACGCCGAAGATATAGACAACCGCAAGAACCACTCCGGATGCCGACATGGCAAGCACTAGCGCGCGCATTGCCGCGGGCATGCCGGCGTAGCGCGTGGAAGCGCCGGAGACGTACTTCTCCGACAGCGTATCTACGATCTGCGGCTCGGGCGCCGTGGATCGGTTTGTGGCATTCAATTGAGGGCCAGCACTTCCTCGGCGAAAGGCTTGCTGATACCGTTCGCCGGGCGGAATTCCGTCCAGAACGAGGCCCACTGCGCGTTGCTCGCTTCGATCGCGATGCCTTTCTTATCGGCCGCGGCCATGGCATCCCTGTAGGTCTTCTCGTATTTTTGCGCGAGCTGCACGAGCTGGTCCTGACGCTTTTGGTAGGAATCCTTCCATTTCCCTTTTTCCTTCAAGTACCGGATCGAGCCCTCGTGCAGCGGCTGCAGCGCCCCGGTGTCCAGGAAAAGTACCAGGTTGGCGATGCTCAGCATGTTGGCGTGGGTGAAGTCGCCCTTGTAGCTGGCATGGTTCTCATCGAGCCACTTGATGAGTTGGTAGACGAACTCGGGGTCTTCGTTCGCCCTCACGTGGTTGGCTTGGAAGGCGTGATCCATGGGAACGCCGATGGCCGACTTGACGCCCGCGACGGTCTCCTGCGGAACGTAGCCGGCCATGAACTTCCGGTAGCGGTCGTAGGCCGCGGGGTCCTGCTGACGCTGCGGCACCGCGAGCCAGCGCAGCCCCTTCGGCGTCGCCTCGGCTTTATACGAGGGCCCCGAAATCGGGGAGGTGAAGGTAACCTCGACCCTGCCCTCCGCCAGCACCGCCGTATTGGCGCCGTAGCTGCCGATGGACACCAGGTCGACGTCGTTGTGGCTGAGGTTGCGATAGGCGAGTAGCGCCTCGATCCCGGCGACGAGAAAGGAAGAACTCTTCGCCAGCGCAATCCGCGTTCCCTTGCCAATGTCGTTAATGGACTTGATCCTAGAGTCGCCTTGAACCGCGTAGCCCCAGGGCGTGACCATGTTCATGTGGATCAGGCGCGTGTCGGTCGGCCCGGCCGTTTTGGTCGCGTATCCCTGCACCGCGTCCATCTGGTCGAAATAATCCGATGCCTGTACCATCGCCAATCGCCCCTCGCCGCTATTGAGCCACGCGGCGCGAGCAAATCCGTTCGGGGCCGGAAGCACGGCGACCTTCACCCCGGTCGCAGCCTGGAACTTCGACGACCACGCGACGGCCAGCGAGTGGTTCGCCGTGCCGACCACCGGCGTCACGACATTGAAGGTTTTCGGCCACTGGTACTTACCCGACTGCGCAAGCGCGCGCGGGCTCATACCTGCGACAAGCAAACCGCTCCCCAGCGCCGCGGCGACCATAAAACGCAGACTCTCGCGCTTTTTGAAATTGAACTCTTCGTCGCGCCTTTCGAAAATGGAATTCATATGCCGCTCCTCCTTCCGGTGGTGTAGCCGTGCACCCGAGCTAAATTCGGTGGGCAAGGGTCCTTGAAACAATATTTCCCCGCGATCCGGTAGCTAAGGCTACACTTGTTGCGAGCGTGGGGCTGATGTCTTCTTCTTGAGCGTCTATTGTTACGATGGCAGAGTACCGTGCCATATCAGGTGGGTCAAGGGAAACGTCAATCGAAACAGGACAGCGGCGCGTGTTACAAGCAACAAAGAACAAGCGCGGCGGTCATGTCCGTCGTAGCGTAGCCGGCCAGAACTTTGAGAGCGCCCGTGCGACCGAGTCCAACAACGGTACTCGTTCAAAAATAAGGCACCGTCCATTCCAGGTCCTTGGGCACAATCGCCTGCTCGACCGACCGGGCCGCCGCATAGCCCGCAATTTCCCCCGTTTGCGTGCACCACGGAAAATTTCTCATCACCATGAATATCGTTTCGAAGGCAAAAGACAGGGACGCGCCCGTGAGCAATAGATTGTCGATCTTCTTGGGCAGGAAGCATCGGTAAGGGACCTCGAAGGTATAGGGTCTATAGGCGTCCCAGAAGAACGTCTTCGTCATCGGCTTCGTGACCGCATCCGGGAATCTGCGACCGGCTCGCGCATCCTCTATCGAAAATACATACTCTCCGATCGGATGGCGACCGTCGCGTATTCCGACATAACGGCCAACGTTGGTAACAAAAGCATGCTCAAACCCGGGAACATATTTTTTCAGGAATCTCGTCTCGGCGTCTATGAGTCCCCGCATCGCCTTCTTTGCGCGCGCGTGGTCTTCGGCGTCGTCGTCCATGTGCAGCCCCCATTCATACGGGACGTTTTGCCACAATACAAATGTTCCGGGACCCTGGATCGGACTCATGTCCAGGGTGGGATGGCCAATATAGGCATTGCCATAAACACCCGCTCCCTCCAGCCTCGGTCGGTAGAGCTCGGGAGGAATGTCCCCGGCGCCCCTCGCAGCAGCGATGAGTTTGGCCAGCGTGGGATCGTTCTCGCCTGTCTGGTAAGCCAGCACGCGCGCGAAGTCGATCCCGCTCATGATCCACAGCTGTGCGCCGGGAATGGGTCGGTTCTGTGCGTCCCAGGCAACACTAGCATGCTGCGGCCCGCCGCCTCGCACAAAGGGGGCGCCAGCTCGCGCCACAACTTCCGCGGTTCCCGACCCGTCGATAAAAACCTTGCCCCTGATCGCCTGCCGGCCGGACGCATTCTCAACGATCACTTCCGTAATCGAGTCCCTTCCCGCATGGCTTTTCACTACCACATCCACGAATGCGCTGCCGTATTGCGCCCTCACCCCGGCCTCCTCCAGCATGCGCACCATGATGCATCCGGCCGCCTCTGGGTTGAACGAGCTCCTCGAGAAAGCGCTGCCGGGTTTAAGGTGCGCCTCATAGTGCGACAGGGGATTCCCCGCCCAGCCCGAAAGTGTGTCTTGCGTTGCCGTATAGATGCACCCTTCATCAGCGAACCTTTGCATCAGTTCCGTATGAATTCCGCCGACCCCCGGCCCGGCTGCGCCCTGCAATCCGCACGTATGTACCCCTCCAGGCATGTCGTACTTTTCCAGGAGGATCGTGCTGGCGCCCATTCGAGCCGCGCGCAACGCGGCCGCAAAACCTCCAGGCCCGCCCCCGACCACGACGACATCGGCCTCAGCCACCACCGGGATGGGTTTGCGTTCCGACTCAACCTCGACTATTTGTACATCCAAGCCCTGCGCAAATCCCTTAGCCATTCTTGCTATACCCTCTTCTAGCCTATGCGATTGGCGTACCACAACGATTAGCCCGGCAACTCCCAATCTCCCTTGTCGTCCAGGCGCCCTCCCACAGCGTACCACCGCTCGATCGACTAACCCTACACCCCCATTTGACGCTGGCTCCGGTTTCGTGTTGTGATCGATCTGCCTTCGCCGAAATTATGGCCTGCGCCTGCTCGCTATGCGCCCGACGCAGTTTACACAAAGAGCATTGCCCGATAGGAAGAGAATCGCTCCCGGTGGGGCGGCCGGACTTCAAATCCGGTAGGGGTCGCTTGCGATCCTCCGTGGGTTCGACTCCCACTCTCTTCCGCCAGCAAAACCAGTCGATGCCCGAAGTTGATCGAGGCGGATCGATTCCGGCGTGAGGGCTTCGAGCCTACTGCGCTCATCCGCTAACTCCTCGGTTTCGGACCTGCTCGCTTCAGCGCAGCGCCCGCTCGATGCGCCGAATGTTGCGCGCCGCTCGCCTGCAGCGGCGCCACCGGGCCGAGTATGGGTTCAAAATCCTGGCGCATCTTACGCGCTTCCCCAACGCGTTGGGTGATCCCGAGCGAATCAAACAATTCCAGGATCTGAATCGCGAGCTTTCTGGCGATGGCGCTCGCATCGCGAAACTGCGCAGCGGTGAACATTCCTCCCGGGCTCGAACGCGCCAGCTCAGCGGCGGTGGCGGCGAGCCTTGCCAGGGTCGCCCTGGGATAAAAGCGGTAATCGCTGACGCGCATCACCTCGCCGGTCCTGCTCTTGCGGTGAAGAAAGTCCTTCAGGAGATCCTCGCTCAGACCCAGATTTGCGGCGAGTTCGGCGGTTTGTGGCGGCACGTAGTCAGCACGCAGCATGGCCGGCAACACCAATCGCCAGATCTTTTCGTCCATGGCATTGGCCGTCGCGTTATGCCCGGGTAGCCGCAGGATCGAGCCAGCGATTTCGAGTTTGCGCGCGTCGACCAGTTCGTGCAGTAGAGGCAAGAACGCTTCCGGCTTGAGATAGGGTGCGAGTTCGATTCGGAGCGCTTCTACCTTCAATCCCGGAGCCTGCGGGTCCGCCCGGTGGAATTCGGCGAGTCGAGCAAGGATTTGTTGGCGCAGTGCTGCGGCGCTGGTGCGCGCTATTGCCACGCGCTGCTCGCGGCCCAGCACCTCGACATCGGCCGATCGGTAGAGCGAAGCCGCGCGCTCGGCGGTGAGGTTGAATGTGGTTTCGAAGCGCGCCAGATCGACGCTTTGATGCGGGATCTTCAGCAGTTCGGCTAAAGCCGCCAGTGGTGTGCTCTGTTCGAGAGCCGCAAGTGTGGCCAGCCGTTCCGGGGTGGCGCGACGCGTCGCCGGAGCGAAAGGATCGAGCACCACGCCCCCACCCAAGGTACGTCCTGCGGACTGGTCGCGCAGAATGAATCGGTCGCCGTGGATGGCGGAGACCGGACTATCGAGCACGAGTTGCATCCGCATTGACTCTCCCGGCGCGACCGCCACAGCCCGAAGGGTGGCCACCCGCGCCAATACGTCGGCTGTCGCCAGATGCAGGTGGACTGGCGTCCAGTGCGCCAGCGGCTGTTGCTCCTGGGCGAGCAGGGTGAAGTTGGCCTCCAAGCGCCGGCTCGGCGCGTGGATCGCATGGTGCAGCACCCAGTCGCCGCGCGCAACGGCACCGACATCGATGCCGGAAAGATTGAGCGCGCAGCGCTCCCCAGCGCCGGCACAGTTCGAATCGACGCCGCGAATCTGCATGCCGCGCACTCGAACCGGCACGCCCGTAGGCGAAACCACGAGCCGATCGCCGGGCTTTACCTCGCCGTTGAACACCGTGCCGGTCACTACCGTGCCGCTGCCCACCACGGTGAACGCGCGGTCGATCGCGAAGCGAAAGTGCTGTCCTTCGCGCAGCCGTGCCCGCATCCCATGGGCCGCGGCAAGCAGCGCCTGCCGCAGGTCGTCGATGCCTCTGCCGCTGACCGCGGACACCGGCAACAGCGGCACACCGGCAAGCGCGGTCTCGGCGACCAAAGCCCGGACTTCTGCTGCCACCTTGGCGACTTGCTCGGGCGCCGCGCGGTCAGTCTTGGTAATGACTGCGATGCCCTGACGGATATCCAGCAGGTCGAGGATACGCAAGTGCTCTACGGTTTGCGGCATCACACCGTCATCGGCCGCAACCACCAGCAGGGCGAAATCGATGCCGCATACGCCGGCAAGCATGTTGCGTATGAATCGCTCATGTCCGGGAACATCCACGAACCCGATCAGCGCACCGTCGGCAAGAGGCAAGTAGGCAAAACCCAGGTCGATCGAGATGCCGCGCGCTTTCTCCTCCGGCAGACGGTCGGTATCCACGCCCGTCAGCGCCTTTACGAGCAGCGTCTTGCCGTGATCTATGTGACCTGCGGTAGCGACGATCATATGCAGCGATCGATGCGCTTACCGCGTTTCGATTGCCAGATGACCGAGTTGACCGAGAAACTGCACGCCGCCTCGGTCACCGGCGGCCGCCCGTAGCCGGCCACGAGTTCGCCGAGCGCATCGGGCCCAAGCAAGCGGTCGAGCGCAGGAATCATGGCTCGCGCATCAGGCTGCGGCGCGGCGCTAGGCACTGAGGAGCGTGTCGGTGATGTCATAGTGTGATCGACGGATCAATGCTGCGACGTGCCTGCCGGCACTGCCCTACAAGGTACAAGGTGGCAAATCGAAACTGCTAAACCTCCTGTTTCATTTCCTGCAACAGCCGTTGCGCGGCAATCGCGGCGCCGGCCCCGTCGCTCACGGCGGCTGCCACCCGGCGCGGTGATCCACGCCTGATATCGCCCGCGGCAATGATTCCGGAAACTTCGGTCTCAAACTGCTCGTTCGCCACGACATAATCCAGATCGTCCAGCGCAAGCACGGTCCGCAGATAATTACTCGCCGGCGCAAAACCCACGCGAGCCAAAACCCCTTCCACCGCGAGCAACTCCTTGCGGCCGCTGGCGGCGTTCACGACCTGCAGGCCGGTGACAAACTTCTCGCCGACGATTTCCACGGCCTTTTCCCCGCAACGGATCTCAATCTTCGGTTGCGCGCGCGCGCGCGCCCGCAACGCTGGCTTGGCGCTCAACTCGGCTTCTGCTTCGATGACCAGCACCTTAGCCGCGTAATTCGCCACCAATAGCGCCTCGATAATGCCCGCATCGCCTCCGCCGCAGACTGCCACTACTTGATTCGAAAACAGGCTAGCGTCGCACAAGGCGCAATGAATCATGCCTTTCCCTTGAAATTCTTCCTCCCCGGGCACCGCCAGCTTCTTCGGTATCAACCCGCCAGCCAGGATCAGCACCGAACACGTATAGGCTTTGCCGTCGGCGCAAACAACCGATTTGCAGGCGGAGTAGCATTCAATGTCGACGACCTCCCGCTGCTCCATTCGCACGCCTGCGCTCGCCGCTGCGTCGACCATCTCTGAGGCCAGCGTGGCGCCTGCTATCCGCTCCCCGGTGCCCGGATAGTCTACGACCCATTCCAGGTTCATCATCTGGCCGCCAAAGGATTCCTTGTCCAACAGCAAGGCGCGAAATCCCGCTTGTGCCAGATGCCTGCCTGCCGTCAGTCCGGCCGGCCCACCGCCAACGATGATTGCATCGTAATCCAAGTGCAAACCTCCTTGGCCCGCTATGCGTCTTGTCCGCTAGAACTGCGAATTCCTCTCGACTGCGAAGCGCGGTGCCATGTCCGCTGCCGCAATCAACGCCAGGCTATTGCCATTTGTCGAAGAGTACCGGGGTAGGCCGCGCCAATTGCCAAGCCTGGGTAAACGTGTTGGTCTCTCCGCCCACGACCACGATTCTTACCGAACCGACAGGAAAAACCGGCAGCAATTCGTCGGGGCGAAGCTCAAGGAAACTGGCCGGCCATTGCGCCCTCTTCCCGTACCACTCTTTTCCCTTGAGGACCGGCTCGATGAACCAAGAATAGAACGGATCAGCCTGGAAGTCTGCTAGGGTTCTTGTCGCGCGCGACCAGACATACTCCTCGGCTGCCTGTTTGGTATAGCCTTGCGCTGCGATTTTCCTAGCCGACATCGGATCCATGAGCAGCAGACAACCGTTGGGCAATTCATAGTTGGCGATCGTCCGGGCAATTGAGTCGAGACCGCGTAGCGCGTCGTGCTCGACCTTACCGAAGGGCGAGTTATGACTCCATCCTCCGGTCAATACGGTTACGACGTTCTGCTCTGCGCCAAATCCCAGGGAAACGTGATACGGCTCCCACGGACTCTTGGCTTCGTTTTCGGCGAAGGCAAAGCTGTACTTGCTCGGATTGCCCATGCTGCTCATATCGTTGATGCTGCTCCTGGAGCCGCCCAGGCAGATGAGCGCCAGCCTCAGGAAACGCCCTATGGTCGCGTTGGCTTTGTTCCCGGTACCGGAACCGAGCGCATTGACGCCGGCATTCATTCCGATCTTCTTCGCCCCCGGACCGTTCACCACGATGGCAAACGAAAACGAGGTGGTGGAGCGAACGGTGGACGAAAACCATTCGTTGTCGAAGGCTTCTATGATGCCCAAGAGCAGCGGCATATACCTGGATTCGCATCCGGCCATCACCGCGACCGTTGCCACCTGTTCAACCGTTACCGTCATGCTCTCCGGCAGCATATTCGTGGTCACGATCTCCTCGGCCGGATGGCGCGTTCCCTTCAACATCTGCGCAACCGCCTTCTGCGTCGGAGGAATGAGCGGCAGTCCATCGGACCAGCCGCGCTTGTAGAAGAACTGGTTCACCTCGTCCAATGTGCCCTTGAATGCGATTCTCGCGGCGGTCTCCATCTTCTTCGCCGGGGGAGATCGCTCCTCCTCGCTCAAGGGCGAGGTCAAAGCGGCGACGAATTGCGGCATAAAGACCGGCAGCTGTTCATCGCTCACGTCCCCGCAGGGGTGAGGCACGACAACCCGGCGAAGCCGCGACATTCCTTCCTTGTCGCAGGTTATCTGCGTATCGGCTTCGAACGGCGCGTCAACGATGAACACGCCCGGTATGCCTTTTTTTTCCAGCTCCATGGTCCAGTGGGAACCCCACATGGTGCAGGAGCCTCAGGCACCGCAGCCGTAAATGACGGCGTGCCCCTTGCTGACTATTTCGTCCCACAATTCCGGGTCGTCCGACATGTACGGGGTGCTCTTGTGCACAAACACCGTCTTCACTCCCGGCGCATAGTGGGGCAAAAGGTCCGCGATCTTCTTCAGAAAGACGTCTGCGCCGCCGACAATCTGGCTTACGCAATAGATGACCTTGCCGCTGAGGTCCGGAATCCGTTCTGCCATGGGCGCAGATGCCACCTCGTGCTCCGTTCCACACGGATTCAGTACGGTGAATGTCGCTTCTTTGTCCGATTGACTGTTCATTGTCGTTCCTTCATTTCTGAATAACTGGATGTTGCTGCCGGATTTCTCCCACCTCAAGTTGCCGTTGCCAACATAGCATAGCAGAGTCGACGTCATCCCGGAGTGCGCCGCCGACTCTGCGCCGGAGAATCGAAGGTGCGACAATAGTTGCAGCTTGCTGGAGCGTCCGCCGAACGGAGAGTTTGAAAATGTGCGCTCAGCGTGGAACCACCAGCACCGCGCCCTTGGCATCCAGGCGGAGCTTGCGGCTCAGGCTCATTTCCCCGCCACCTACTTCTTGGTGACTTCGACGATACCTTGATCCGCGTCTACGCGGACCCAGTCGCCGGTCTCGATGACTTGCAGCGGATCCTGGTCGAAATCCGTCATGGCAGGCGCGTGCGTTACTACCGCGCCCAGTGCGATCTTGGTCGTCATTTCGTTGAATAGCATCGCGGCGGGCGCTACGCCGGAGAGGCGGGCAACGTGAAACTGACTCGACCAGCCGGACGACCCCTTTGCACCCGGAAACACCAGCACCCTGCCTTTGAAGCTCCTGCCGCGCAGTTCGTGCCGGGTCTCGATGATTGTTCCGGTCCTGGGGTCGATTCCGCCCCAGCCTGAGATTCTGTCGGTGGTAACTAGCGCCTCGCCTTCGGCCGCGCCGCCCACTACTTTCCTGCCGTGCAGCACGATCTTGGTCATGCGAGGCGCCCCGACCAGCGCCCGGTGATCGCCGCCTGTATGCAGTCGGCGGTTGTGCCGAACCAGGCCTGCACGCCCATGATGGCTGGCAGGTAATGCGCCTGCTTGGCCGAGTCCACCGCGGCGACCTGCACGCCCTTGGGCATCACCCGGCCGAAGGCCGAACAGGTATCGGTCATCAGGTGTCCGCCGGCATCGGTAATGATTTTGGTATAGCCGTTTCGGTCCGCGATTTGCTTGATTGTGCTCGGCGTGAAAATCCACAGGCTGGTGTCGGCGTGTATGCGCTGGCCTTCGAGCAGTTGGCATACTTCCCAGATCTGCTCGATCGAGTAATGCGGACAGCCGAGCATGACGTAGTCAACGTGCGCATCCCGTCCGGTCGAGTTGACCTGTTCGTAAGCCCGCTTTCGCTCCGCAGGACCGTATCTGAACGTCGCCAGCGGCTTGCCCGCGCCGAAGGCCTCCTTCATGTTGCGAGCCTCCGGGGTCACGCCGATCACGTGGTACATCTCCACCCCGCCCGAGGAAGAAGCGGCCGCGCCGAAATGCTTGAGCCGCGCCAGGTTGGGCACGTTCCTGACGCCGTTGATCACAGGAATCCGCTCCTGCACCATCTCGCCCACGTAATAGCCTAGCAGCCCCCAGTCTGCGGTGTCCTTGACTTCGAGTTCAAGCTCGATCAGGTGGGTGCCGAGACGGTTCTCATCCAGGTGGTACCCCCAGTAGGGGATCTTGCCGGTGAGCATCGCAGCGCCGGCGCTCTCGCGCCCCTCCGCATTGGTGCGCCCACCGAGCACGGAATTGCAGTAGATGACGGCGGAAGATTCCATCCAGGCGCAATGCTCGCCTTTCACGGGCACGTTGCCCACCTGGTACGGGGTGCAGGTATTGAGCAGTTGGACTCCCAGGCCACCGAGATAGGTTTCGCCCATGCGGTAGATCTTCACCAGTTCAGCGGAAACACCCTGCAACTGCGCATTCAGCGGGTCTATGCCCTGCTGCAGATGCGAGGTATAGACCTTTACCTTGGGAATTTTCACCACGTCGGCGCAATCCAGACTGAATTCCGAGAACACCGCATCCATCCCGCCCGCATGCTGAGCGGCAAAGTCGCGTACGAAAGGTGTGGTCGCGCCCACCGTCGCGCAGACATTGTTCGTGTCCACCAGCCGTTCGGCGTCGAGCGCTTCGCCGTAGCGAACCAGCAGGTCCATGGCTTTTTGCACTGCCGGGCCGTGCTCGCCGTCTAGCATGCGCCGTTCGTCGTCAGCCAGTCTCACCGGATCACCTTGGTCGTGCCAGCCATCGCTTTGCCTCCGGAACCGGGTACACGTATTTTGAAACAGTATTTCGAAATGTTGACGAAGTTCGCCCCTGCTGTCAACATACTAGCGTTGTGCGGAGTCAAATCATGCCCACAGGCAGTGAAAAAGCTAGGCGTTCCGACGGACAACGGCCGGACCAGGTGTCTGCGCTCGTGCGCGGCATCGAAGTGCTGCGCTGTTTCCAGGCAGGAGCGCGCGCGCTGAGCAACGGCGAGATTGCGCGACGCACCGGAATTCCGAAGCCGACCGTGACGCGGCTAGCGGCCACGCTGGTGTCGCTCGGCTACCTGAAGCAGATGCCTGATACCGACAAGTATGCCATGAGCGCCGGCGTGCTCTCGCTCGCCCAGGCTTTTCTGTCCGGGCTTGACGTGCGCGCCAGTGCCCGGCCCCATATGCTCGAACTCGCCGAGTCGGTGGACGCGGCGGTCTACCTCGCGGCGCGCGACGGACTCAACATGGTCCTGATTGAAGCCTGCCGCTCGCAGTCGACTATGATCCATTCGCGCGTCGGCGTCGGGTCGCAGCTTGATCTGGTCACCGCGGCCGCTGGCCGCGCGTACCTGAGCGCGCTGGGAACCGCGGAGCGCGATACGCTGATCGCGCAAATGCGCAAGGCGCACGGAGCGCGCTGGAGCCGCTATTCGGCGGGTCTGGAGCGCGCGCTCAGGGATGCTGCTGCACGCGGCTACGCCATGTCGGCCGGCGAGTGGCATCCCGACATCAATACTGTAGCGGTTGCGCTGCATCCTGCGGAAGGCGAATTGCTGGCGCTCACCTGTGGCGGCCCCGCGTTTGCGTTTCCTGCGAATTACCTGCGCAAATCGATCGCACCGCGCCTGCTCGAAACGGCGATTGCGATCGCGCGCGAAATCGGCGGCGGCGTTCCGGTGGAGGCGCCGGCGCGCACACCGATGCGGCGCGCAGCCGGTAGGACACCGACAGCAAGGGACAATGCGGGGCCTTGATGAGTCACGTACTGCAATGACGACGGCGGAAACAACGGCTGAACAATAAGGCGAGGCTGGTATGTCGACCTACAAATCCACTGAGCGCGGCGACGAGCGGATCCTCGCCTCCGACATTTTCGAGGGCGAACGCACGCGCGGCGCGCGCGCGCAACTCGGCACCTGGCGCGAGGAGGCGCGCGATATTCCGGTGTTCCGACAGTGCGACGTGCTCGTCGTCGGCGGCGGGCCTTCGGGGACTGCGGCCGCGGTCGCCGCTGCTCGCGTCGGCGCGGATGTCGTTTTGCTCGAGCGCTACAACCATCTCGGCGGCCTGTCCACCGGCGGGCTGGTCATCTGGATCGATCGGATGACGGATTGGGAAGGCCGCCACGTGATCCGCGGATTCGCCGAAGAGTTGCTCGACCGGCTTCCGCGCGACGCGGTTGCCGGCCCCGCCCGGCGCGAATGGGGTTCGCGCGATCCCGGGCGGGCTGCGCACTGGTCGCAGCGTACCGCCGCCTATCACGGCGTCGTCACCTGGTCTCCGACGGTGGATCCGGAACGCCTCAAGCTCGCCTCTCAGGACATGGTGGTGGGGGAAAAGGTGCACCTCGTATTCCACTGCTGGGCGGCGTCGCCGCTCCTGGAAGGCGGCGCGGTGCGCGGCGCGATTTTCGAGAGCAAGGCCGGCCGGCAGGCGCTGCGGGCAAAGGTGGTGGTGGACGCGACCGGTGACGGTGATCTGTTTGCCCGTGCCGGCGCTTCCTTCGAATCCAACGTCGAGAAGGACGACATTCACCACTGCATGAACACCGCCTGGCTGTTCGGCGGAGTCGATATGGAGCGCTGGATCGAATTCAAGGCCGGACTACCCGACGAATTCGCGGCATTCATGGCGCGCGGGCGCGAAACGCTGCGCCTGTTCGAGCGCCCGTTCGTTTCCTGGAGAAACGACGTTGCGTTGTTTATGGGACCGCGACAATCGGGCTTCTCCCCGCTCGATCCGGACGACCAGACCGAAGTCGAGATTCGTTCACACCAGTTGATGGCCGGGCACCTCGATTTTTACCGCGCCCACGCCCCGGGATTCGAAAACGCGTTTCTGATGCTGAGCGCGCCCCAGCTTGGGGTGCGGCATGCGCGGCGATTGGTCGGCGTGCGCAAGATTACGCGCGCGCAGTGGCCGACCGGTGCGGTGTTCGATGACGAAATAGGCATCACGCCTGCGGTATCGCCGAAGTTCCCCAATATCTCGATCCCCTACGGCGCCCTGGTACCGGAAACGCTCGATGGATTGATCGCCTGTGGCCGCCATATCGCCTGCGATCCGAACTCGCATGGATTCATGCGCGAAATTCCGCAATGTTGGATCACCGGGCAGGCGGCCGGGGTCGCGGCCGCGCTTGCAGCGCGCGACGGCGTCGAACCCCGCTCTGTAAACACCGGCGTACTGCAATCCATTCTGGTTAAGCAGGGCGCGCATCTGCGTCCAGACGCGCAGACTGTGGCCGAGCCACAGAACACAATTTCGGCTCCCGCGGTTTGACCTGACCGGCAGCGGTCGGCAGGACGCTTTGCGCGGCAGCTGGAACTGGAAATCTATTAGCGCTCCGACTCTGGCCGCATGCCGCGCCAAAGGGGCCGGTTTCAGCCAAAAGAACCCTACGCTAACGGCTCCGCGACACTGCTGCGACACGATGCCATGAAGAGGCACGATTAACGCCGTAACGCATTGTATTTAATGGCGTCCCCAGGGGGATTCGAACCCCCGTACTCACCGTGAAAGGGTGATGTCCTAGGCCTCTAGACGATGGGGACTAAAGGGCTTGGTGATAACCGGTTGGGACCGGTCGTAATGGTGGAGGTAAGCGGGATCGAACCGCTGACCTCTTGCATGCCATGCAAGCGCTCTCCCAGCTGAGCTATACCCCCACGAAAGGCGCGAATTATACCGTTTTGCGTCATTGCCTGTAAAGGCAGATCAGCTTTCGACCAGATAGGGTTGCAGCCGCGCCAGCACGGTATCGCGCCCGAGCAATTCCAGCACCGCGTCGATCGAGGGCGTCTGCGTCTGGCCGAGCAGCATTACCCGCAGCGGCATGGCAATCCTGGGCATTTTATAACCGAACTTCCCGACCACCGCCTTCACCGCTTCATTCAGTCTTGGCCGCTGCCACTCGATGCGTTCCAGGTTGCCGGCAAGTTCGCGCACCGCCGGCATCACGTCCGGCGTGAGATGCTCCGCAATTAGCGCCTTGCTCGGTTCTATCCGTTTGTAAAAAACCATCGCCGCCTCGGCCAGGTGCTCCAGCGTGGTGGCGCGGTCCTTGAGCAGCTTCACCAATTCCACCAGAGCCGGTCCCTCGGCCAGCCTGCCGCCATCGCGTTCGATGCGCGGCGCCAGTAATTCGGCCAGGCGAGCCGCGTCCGCCTCCTTGATGTACTCGTGGTTGAGCCATGCGAGCTTGGCGCTGTCGAACTGCGCGGTCGATTTGCTCACGTGGGCCAGGTCGAACCATTCGACGAATTGTTCGCGGGAGAATTTCTCGGCGTCGCCATGGCTCCAGCCCAGCCGCGCGAGGTAATTGAACAGCGCCTCCGGCAGATAACCGTCCTCCGGGTACTGCAGCACGGAGACCGCACCGTGACGCTTGGACAGGCGCTCGCCATCGGCGCCGAGGATCATGGGCGCATGCGCGAACTGCGGCAGCGGCGCACCCAGAGCCTGGAAAATATTGACCTGGCGCGGCGTGTTGTTGACATGGTCGTCGCCGCGGATGACGTGCGTGATGCCCATGTCCAGATCGTCCACCACCACGCCGAAATTATAGGTGGGCACGCCGTCGGCGCGCAGGATGACCAGATCGTCGATCTCGCCGTTGGCGACGGTGATCGGCCCTTTTACCAGATCGATGAAGGTCACCGCGCCCTCGTCCGGATTGCGAAAACGCAGCACCGGCTCGACCCCTGCGGGCGGCGCGAGGCCCGCAGCCTTCGCGTTTTCCGGACGCCAGCGTCCGTCGTAGCGCGGCTTCACGCCGCGTGCGCGCTGCTGCTCGCGCATATGCTCGAGTTCGTCCTTGCTGGCGTAGCACCAGTAGGCCCTGTCGATCGCGAGCAGTTGCTCGGCCACCTCGCGATAGCGTGCCAGGCGTTCCATCTGCCGGTACGGCCCCTCGTCCCAATCCAGACCCAGCCAGTTCATGCCTTCGATGATCGCGTTCACCGAAGCTTCGGTCGAGCGCTCCAGGTCGGTATCCTCGATGCGCAGCACGAATTTGCCGCCGTGCTTGCGCGCGTACGCCCAGGAAAAAAGCGCGGTGCGCGCGCCGCCGACATGCAGATAACCTGTGGGGCTTGGAGCGAAACGGGTGCGGATCATGGGGAAGGCGGCTTCCGAAAGCTCGCATTTTACTGGAATTGCCCGTTTCGAATTGACCCGGGGCGCGCCTATGTGATTAAATCCGCACTCGGCCGGGCGGTTAGCTCAGCGGTAGAGCACTGCCTTCACACGGCAGGGGTCACTGGTTCGAACCCAGTATCGCCCACCAGTAATTCAATTCATTGCGGATAGTCGGCCAATCCGTGCGCGAAGCGGTCTGGTTCCGCGTTATGCGTACAGCCGAGACCGCCAATTCCAGAGCTGGACTTCGGCTGTTTGAATTCATGATTTCCCGCTTGCGCGCTCCAGTTCATCCAGGGCGGCGCGTGCTCGGTCGAAGATGGCGCGCGCATCGCGCCGGGCTGCAAGCGCCTGATCCCAGTCTGCGTTTGCCTGGTCGCGGGCGGCGTCTGCGCCGCGGCGGTCGGCAGCAGCTTTGCGCCGCTCGGCATAGGCTTTGCGCACACCCGCGCCGGCACCGCGCCGGTCACCCGCTCCGTCACGGCGTTCGCCATGGGCCAGGGCCCACGCCTCGTTGGCCCTGGTGCGCTCGGCCTGGGCCTTATCCAGATGCTCGCTGGCCCTGCGCCAGTCGGCCTCCGCCTTGGCGAGCGCGGCTTCGAGTTCTGCGCGTGTACTCATGCTTGATTCTCCATGCCCGCGCCAGCGCTGCCAGGTTCGATCACGCGGGCACGGTCAAACGCGATTCGCACCACGCCGGACTCGTTGCAAGCCTGCGTCATGAGGCATAAGCCGCGCACACTCACTTGTGCGCAATCGGCTTCTCGGTGAACAGGTAGTCTTTGAGTTCTTTGGAGAACGCCGGGTCCTTGCGCCGGATCCACTCCAACACCATCGACGCGTGTTCTTTTTCCTCGTCGCGATTGTGCTCGAGGATCGCCTTGAGCTCCTCGTCCCTGCACGCGTCAGCGCGCTGATTGTACCAGTCGACCGCTTCCAGCTCTTCCATCAAGGACACGATTGCCCGGTGCATATCGCGCGTCTGATCCGACAACTCCTCAACCGGTTCGTGATAACCGACACTGGCCATGGTTCTCTCCTTGTTTGCGATCGATTGCTCGAGCGAATTTTCATGACGCAATCATAACCGCGGCATCACGATACGAACGCGACTGCACTTGCCGGGGGCACCACGCAGCAGCCATGCCCGTCGAAGGCGGCAAGCCGGATTTTGACCCTGTTCGAGGGAATTGTCATCCCGGGAACAGGCCGGGTCTGGCGGTCCTCTGATAGACTAGTATGAATCTATCCCTGGCCCACGAGACCGGCATCGCGCAGATGGCTGCTACGCAAATCAACAATCCGCTGCACGGCATCACGCTGGAGAAGATGTTGTCCGAACTGGTGGACGGTCTGGGCTGGGCGGAGATGGGACGGCGCGTCGGCATACGCTGCTTCACCCACGATCCCAGCATGTCGTCCAGTCTGCGCTTTCTCAGAAGAACCCCCTGGGCAAGGACCAAGGTCGAGGCCTTGTACCTGGAGCGAAGGCACAATGTCCCCGCCCCGCGGGAGTAACAAGAGCCGACAGGCGCCGGCTATCGTCAATCAGCCGCGGTGAGATAGCCCGCGGTAACGTGCTCCGGTACGATGTTGCTGATGCGCCACCGGCCGGTCTGCGCTTCGAATTCGAACAGCAAAGGCGTGGCGTTGGCAATATGCTGCTCCAGCAGGTCGGCACCCAGGCTGAATACCAGTACGTAAAGCGGTCCGCCGTGCGCGACCAGCAGGGTCGGCACTTCCGTGTCCAGGGCGTCGACTAGGCCGGCCTGGGTGCGCAAAATGAAATCGCGCAGGCTCTCGCCGTTCGGCGGCTCATGGCGCCAGTCCAGGTCATGCGAGGGCGTTCCGACCAGATCGCCGAACCATCTTTCGCGCAGGCGCGGTTCCGCAATCACCGGCGCGCCCACGATTTCCGCCGCTGCATGTGCTGTCTGCCAGGCTCGCCGCATGTCGCTCGCGACGATGCGCTCGACCGGATGCGCGCGCAGATATGCGGCTGCGCGCCTGGCCTGCTCTAGCCCGGTCGGATTCAGCGGAATCTCCGGAGTCTGATAGAGCCGCCGCGCGTTGCCCTCGGTTTCGCCATGGCGCAGGAAAATGAAACGCCGCGCGCGCGGTTGCAGTGGCCGCTTCACGGCCAGGCGCTGAACTTCATCCAGGCCGTGCTTGACCAGACGGGATCGCCATATCTGCAATGCCTGTTCTGCCGTCATGTAAGCGCCTGCCTCGAGCCCGTGCAGCCTGCCCGCCGCCTTCCGCGGCGGGGCCCGGCGCCCGCCTCTATTCCTTTTCTTTGGTGACGACCACGCTATTGACGAACAATACGCTGGGGAAGGTGCGGTTCAGCGTCTTGCTGTGAAAATTGGTCATCGCCATGCCGTTGTCGTAGCGGATCACGTCGCCTTTTTTCAGCGCAATGGCGTTGGCAGCCAGCCATAGCGTCTTTTTGTTCTGC
The DNA here is from genome assembly GCA_014860355.1 of Burkholderiales bacterium. Classification (GTDB taxonomy): domain Bacteria; phylum Pseudomonadota; class Gammaproteobacteria; order Burkholderiales; family SG8-39; genus 2-12-FULL-64-23. The sequence continues at coordinate 34,917 of JACZJV010000179.1, forward strand.
GTCACCTCGATGTAAGTGTAAGGCTTCGCGTCGAGGGTGCTGAGAACCTTGGCTTTCTGCGGCAGCTGGGCCTCGGCGGCGCCCTTCCCCTCCATCTTCGCAGGCAGCGCGGGATGGCCGGCGGGAAGCGACTGGGCTGCCGCGGCTACGGGAAAAAAGGCCAGTCCAAGCAATACGGTAAGGAGTTTCATCGGCTGGTGGCTTCCTTGATTTGGAGACGGTCCATTATACCTCCTCTAAGGGCCAGCCGCCGTTGCACGGCCAGGCCGTTCGCGGCGATTCAGGCCTTGCCCGGCTGATGCCACGCGAACGCGGCGCGCACGTAGTCTTCGCCTTCCTCGAGGAATTCCACCAGTTTGATCAGGCGGCTGTGCTCGCCCATCATCACCTCGCACAGCTGGCCGGGAACATAGCTCTTGTTCTCGAGGATCATCACCGGATGCTCGTGCGACTTGAGCGCGTCGGGCAACATGATGGCGCGCATGTAATCGTAGGAGAACGACCCGGTCGATGACGCCCAATTGGCCGCCTGGTGCTCGGCCGCGCCGAGCACGCGCAGCCAGACCGAAACCGGGCGCTTGGAGAAAATGCGGATGCCGCAATGCAGCCCATGGTCTGCGTTCATGCTGCGCACGATCCCGACCCACCAGCCCTTCTCAGCGCGAAGCTTGATGCCGCAGAGCTTTCCGGGCTCGGCCCACTTTCCGGTATCCGGGGGAATATCGGCGCCCAAGCCCCATTCGCTCTGGTCCTTTTGCAGCCAGGTTTCCGGAGTGGATTCGATTTCCTCTGCGACCAGCTTCATGATGTTGGCCGTCTTCGCCTTCAGATCCAAGTCTTCGCTCAGCGCTACGCCGGAACCCAGCTCGATCCTGGTCGCGCGCTGGCAGATCGGCTTCAGGCCGTGCACCACGCTCACTTCGGCTGCCACATTCGTCCGTGCATAGCGCCGGCTCGGCGGGATCGCGCCGAGGTAGGCTTCCAGGTGCTTGATCACGGTGATGATTTGCGCAGCCGAGAACTCCTTTCCGAAGCGCTGTTCGTCGCTCAGCATGTTCTTCTCGCTCAGCACCCTTAATTCGGCGAGTTTGGCCAGCGCCTGGCCCCCGCCCAGGAAGCGCTTGCCGGCACCGGACATTTCCCTGGACGGCAGGTGCAGCGGCGCTTCGCCGGCGGCCAGATTGATGAGGAAATTGCACCCTTCCCGCGGAACGCGCGACCATTCGGCTGAAATTGCAAATCGCGCCAGTATGTGAAACGCGAGTTCGAGCTGCACCGGAGGAAACTCGTGCGGCGCGGCCAGGTAGAGCAGCAGTACCTTCTGCAATTCGGCGCGCACCGTGGTATGCACTTCGCGCGCATAGGCGACGACCGGCACGGTGTCGAACTGTTTGAGCTCGGCGAACGCATACATGCGGTAAAGGGGCATCCACGCCCTGGCTTCGACGCCGACAAAGCGCAAATAGCGCAGCTTGAATTGCAGGCTGAACGCGCGCAGCGCGCGCGCCAGCGCGAGCGGCATTTCCTCTTCGACGTTTTTCGCGCCCTTCTCGCCGTGTTCGAAATCGGCGACGCATTGTGCGTAGCCCTCGCCCAGCCGGCCCCAGTACTCGCACAGCGCGTCCCAGATATTGCGCGCCGCCCGGTCCTGCTGGTGAATTTTCGAAAAGAACTGCTGGAACAGGATTGCGGCCTGGGGTCCCGCCTTCTGGTCGAGCAGGCGCATCACCGCCAGGCGGTCGTCGCAGGCGAAGCCCGGTGTTTCCTTGACCGAAGCGACCCAGTGCGAGAGCTGCTGCAGCGTTTCGAGCGTAGCGCCTTCGGGCAGGCCTGCAAGTACCTCCTGCGCCGCTTCCAAATCGCGCAGCGGATGATCCGGCTTGCCGCTAAAGTGCTTGATCCAGTCGAGCATGCGATCTTCCAGAGCCTGCCTGTATACGCCGGACCAGACGCAAAGTATCCTGGCGCAAACGGGTGCAACGCGCGCGGGCGGTCAATCCCGGATCAGGACCACCGGGCAAGGAGCCAGGTGCACGGTCTTGGCGGCGACCGAGCCCAGCATCAATCCCGACATCGCGCCGACGCCGTGGGTACCCATGATGATCATGTCGCATTTCAGCTTTTTCGCCTCGCTCGCCAGGCTCTTCGCAATCGGCCCCACCAGGATATGGGTGGTGCAGGGCAATACAGCGCGATCGAGCATCGCCTTCGCGCGCCGCAGGGCGTCCTCGCCCTCCTCGCGGTAGTAGCGCTGCAATGCCTCGTGGCCTATGGACTTTATCACGCCGCCCAGGGTCGGAAGCGGCAGATGCACATAGACCAAATGCAGCTCGGGTTTGTGCTTGTACGCCGCCGCCTGGCGTATCGCCGCCCTCGCCACTTTGGCCGAATGCGACGATCCGTCGACCGCGATCAGGATTCTGTTCACGTAATTCTCCCGGTTGATGACGATTTCGCTGCTGTCAAATGATGCACAGCAGGCCTTGCCGGATATGCTCGCCCAGATTGGCTGCCCGGGCGAGGCCGACGATGCCGAATGCGGCTACCAGCGCACCGGCCGCCAGCCTGAGGCCTCGGTTGGAAGCAAGGTCGCGCAGGCGTTTGAACGCCATTCCCGCCAGCAGCAGGTTGGGCAGGGTTCCCAGCCCGAACGCCAGCATCACGGCTGCGCCGCTGGCGGCTCCGCCGCTCAGCAACGCGGTTGCCAGCAGGCTGTACACCAGGCCGCAGGGCAGCCAGCCCCACAATGTACCGAGCAGGAAAGCCTTGCCCGCGGTATCGGCGGGCAGGAATCTGGCGCTGTAGGGCTGAACGCGGCGCCACAGGGAGGCGCCCAGCGACTCGAGCCGGGTCAGCTGCTTGGCGAGGCCCGCCAGATACAGGCCCAGGCCGATCAGAACCAGATTGGCGAGCACATAGAGCAGCATTTGCACCGGGAGGACCTGGTTGAACATGAGCCCGGCCCCGCCGATCATGCCCATGACCGCCCCGGCGACGGCATAGCTGGAGATGCGCCCCGCGCTGTAGGCCAGATGCAGGTTCCATGCGCGCCCGCGGCGCGGCGTCTGCACGCTCAGGGCACCGACTATTCCGCCGCACATGCCGACGCAATGCACGCCGCCCAGTAGCCCGATCAGGAAGGCGGCTGCGAACCCCGCCTCCACGGCCTAGATCACTTTGGAATAACTCGCGCGCCTGCTCGCCTGGCGCAGGTATTTGTCGAATACCATGCACAGGATGCGCACCAGCAGCCGGCCCCTGGGAGTCACCACGATCCAGTCGCCGTCCAGCTCGACCAGCCCGTCCTTGGCGTAATCGCGCAACTCCGCCAGCTCGGCGGCAAAATAGCTCGGAAAATCGATAAGGTGCGCGATTCCGATCGCTTCCATCGACAGTTCGAAATGGCAGGACAGCGCCTGGATCACCGCGCGCCGCACCAGGTCGTCGGCGGTGACTTCGATGCCGCGCATCACCGGCAGCAAGCCGTTGTCCAGGCGGTCGTAGTATTCCTCCAGCGTGCGCACATTCTGGCTGTAGGTCGGACCGATTTTTCCGATCGAGGAGACACCCAGTCCGATCAGATCGCAATCGCCGTAAGTCGAGTAGCCCTGGAAATTGCGGTACAAGCGCCCCTGGCGCTGGGCCACGGCGAGGTCATCGTCCGGCTTGGAGAAATGGTCCATGCCGATATAGACGTAGCCTGCGCCTAGCAGCGTCTCGATGGCACCGATCATGAGCTGCAGCTTGACTTCGGGCTGCGGCATGTCGGCGTCGAGTATGCGCCGCTGCGGCTTGAACACCGCCGGCAAATGCGCATAGTTGTAAAGTGCGATGCGATCGGGCGAGCACGAGATCACCTGGGCCAGCGTGTCGCTGAAACCGGCCAGGGTCTGCTTGGGCAAACCGTAAATCAGATCGATGTTGACCGATTTGAAGCCGTGCTTGCGTGCGGCCTCGATCACTTCGACGGTTTCTTCTACGCTCTGGATGCGGTTGACCGCGCGCTGGACCTCGGGGTTGAAGTCCTGCACGCCGACGCTGATGCGGTTCATGCCCAGCGAGCCCAGCAGCGCCACCTTCTTCTCGCCGACCTTGCGCGGGTCCACTTCGATCGAATATTCGCCGTGCGGGTCCAGTTCGAAGCTTTCGCGCAGCATCTGCATCAATTCGCCGAGTTCGGCTTCGCTCAGAAACGTGGGCGTGCCCCCGCCCCAGTGCATCTGCGTCACGCGCCGCCTGCCGCCCAGCTCGGCGCTCTGCATGCGGATCTCGCGGCCCAGGTATTTCAAATACTTGGCGGAACGTCCATGATCCTTGGTGACGATCTTGTTACAGCCGCAGTAGTAGCAAATGGTGTCGCAAAACGGCAAGTGGACGTATAATGCAAGCGATCTGGTCATCCCACCGACGTTGCGTTTTGCCAGCCAGCTGCGATAAGCGGCTTCGTCAAAGGCCTCGACAAATCGGTCTGCGGTCGGATACGAGGTATAGCGCGGACCGCTGATGTTGAATTTTCTCAGCAGCCCGGCGTCAACCTGGAGGTTGTCCTGGGAAGGGTTGGTGCGTAAGGCGGTAACTGTCATCGGTCAAGTCTGCCTACTTTCGAAACGGAAATGTTGATGTGGATCAAACCAATTACCCTCTGCAAAGACACGAGATGAGCGCACCCAAGCTCGCGCGGGTCATCGATATCCATGCCCTCAAGAATGCCTGCTCGAGCTGCAGCTTGCGCGAGATGTGCCTTCCGATCGGCCTCAGCCAGGACGAGATCGACAAACTCGACCAGATGGTCTATACCCGCAAACGGGTCAAGCGCGGCGACAGCGTATACCGTTCCGAGGAGAAATTCGGGTCCCTCTACGCCGTGCGCAGCGGCTTCTTCAAGACTACCCTGGTGATGGAGGACGGCCGCGACCAGGTTACCGGATTTCATATGGCCGGCGACATGCTCGGCATGGACGGCATCGGTGCCGACCAGCACTCCTGCAACGCCGTCGCCCTGGAGGACAGCGAGGTATGCGTCATCCCCTACGGCCGGCTGGAAGAGTTGTCGCGTGAAGTGTACGTGCTGCAGCAGCACTTTCACAAGGTGATGAGCCGCGAAATCGTGCGCGAGCACGGCGTGATGCTGCTGCTGGGCAGCATGCGCGCCGAGGAACGGCTGGCCGCATTCCTGCTCAACCTTTCCCAGCGTTTCACCTCGCGCGGATATTCGGCATCGGAATTCAATCTGCGCATGACGCGCGAAGAGATCGGCAGCTACCTCGGTCTGAAACTGGAGACGGTCAGCCGCACCTTCTCCAAGTTCCAGGAGGACGGCCTGATCGGCGTGCAGCAAAAGAACATACGCATCGTCGACAGCGAGGGCCTGAAGAGCGTCCTCGGCCGGGACCCCAGCTAGCGGGTCGCGCGCAGACGGGGGGAGTGACGCCTTCGGCAATTTTCTGCATCAGGGCCGGGAAACTTCGCTTCCGATTGAACCAACCCGACCCCTTTAGCGCTTTAGCGGTATACGAGCACCGGTATCTTGCTGTGGGTCAGTACCTTGTGGGTTTCGCTGCCCAGCAGCAAGCCTGACAGGCCGCTGCGCCCGTGCGATGCCATGAATATCAGGTCGCAGCGTCCCTTCCTGGCCGCGTTGATGATGCCTGCGTACGGGGTGTCGGCGCTCAGCACTGCGCCGCTGTACTTCACCCCCGCGGCACGCGCCAGCGCCTCCATCTGCGCCAGATATTTTTCGCCGGCTTCGCGCGCGTGGCGCTCGAATTCCTTGGGCGTGGGCATATCCGGCGGAATGTAATCGCCGAAATAGTAAGGCTGGAACGGCTCGACCACGTAGCAGCCCGTGACCTGCGCCTTGATACCTTTCGCAAAAGCCAGTCCGGATTTGATCGCCTTCGCCGACAATTTCGAGCCATCCGTCGGAATCAGTATGTTCTTGAACATGATACCTCCCTCGCAGTATTGATCAGCAGCATTCGTCGGTTTGGCCGCGCTTGGGACAGTCCGTCGGCCGCGCCGATTCCGGCAGCGGGCAGCGGTTCACCTCGAACGGCGAACGCTGCAGGAAACAGGTCAGCGCGCTGGAGGCCGCGGCGAAACCCCAAAACAGAAAGAAGCCCAGGGAGTAGATCGCCGTCCGGCCCAGATCCACGGGTTCGCCGAAAAATTGCATGTCCTGCGGGTCGAACAGGCTGAACGTGATCCCCTCGGCAATGCCTGCGACCAGAAATGCCGGCCACAGTATCCACATCAATCTGCGCGTCATCGTTTGCCCTCCTTGGACTCCTGGGAATGTCCTGCGCCCGCCGGCGGCGGCGCATGCCCGCCTAGCGTCAAGGCGCCCGCCGCCGGGACTATCCAGTCTCCTGCGAGGCGCCAGTCGCGCTGCTCCAGAACGACATGCCAGCGCCCCGCCCGCAGGGGCTGCAGCCGCCCCTCGTAGATCCCCTGCCCGACCTTGCTAAGCTCAAGGCTCTGATCCATCCCGGCACGGGTCGGATGCGCCAGCCGCAGGGTCAGCGCGCCCGGTGCAGCAGCAGCGAGCAGCACCCGCACGCGGCCGTCGACGAGATAGAGCTCTGCTACGATGCCGAGGCGCGCGGCGGCATCGGCGCGGTCGAGGGTCTGATTGATCGCCAGGCCCTGCTTGTAATAGTCATCGAGCACCAGCCCGTCGTCGCTGCGCACGGCCAGCCAGAAGGTGACCAGCCCCGCTACGACGACTATCGCCGGACCGGCCATCAGGATCCAGGGCCAGGGCTCGCGGTACCAGGGCTGGGCGCGCACGCCGTTCGAATTCATGGCTGCATCACCTCACCAGGAATATGGAACGTTCGCGCGCGACAATGGCGGCATCGTCGGCCGCCGCCACCTCGAACTCGATTTTATGCGACCCGGCCGGCAGCCTTCCTTTGTCCACGCGCAGCCGCACCGGCACCATGCGCGTGGCCGCGCCGTCTATGTCGACCGCGTCCGCGCCCACCAGCTGCAGCGTCTGCGCGCCGCTGGCGCGGATGACAAATCGGTGCGGCGCTTCCTGCGTGTTCATGATCTGCAGCTGGTAGATGTTCTCCACCCAGCGTCCGTCGACCTCGCGCGACAGGCTCGCCCGGTCGCGGATCACGTCGACCTTCAGCGGCACGCGCATGTAAAGGGTGACGCCGATCGCAACGATCACGGTCCACAGGATCGCGGTATAGACGAGCACGCGCGGCCGCAGCGAGCGCGCCAGGATCTGGCGCGGGCTCAGTTTCTGCCGCAACGCGTTCTCGGTGGTGTAGCGGATCAGCCCCTTCGGCAGCCCCATTCTCGCCATCACCTTATTGCAGCCGTCGATGCAGGCGGCGCAGCCTATGCACTCGTACTGCAGGCCGTCGCGGATGTCGATGCCCGTGGGACAGACCTGAACGCAGACGCCGCAGTCGACGCAATGCCCCAGCCCCAGCGACTTCGCGTCGGCGTTGCGCGCGCGCGGACCGCGCGGCTCGCCGCGCTCCGGATCGTAGGTGATGATGAGCGTGTCCGGGTCGAACATCGCGCTCTGGAAGCGCGCATAGGGGCACATGTACTTGCACACCTGCTCGCGCATCCAGCCGGCATTGCCGTAGGTGGCAAAACCGTAAAACAGGACCCAGAAGATTTCCCAGGCGCCCAGCGCGGGGGCTGCGCCCGCTGCCGCCGGCGCAAACACGGCCGCGACTTCGGCGCCGAGCTGGTGTATCGGCGTGAAATAGCCGACGAAGGTGAACCCGGTCCACAGCGATAGCGCGATCCACAGTCCGTGTTTTGCCGACTTGAGCCCGAATTTGCGCGCAGACATGGCCTGCATATCGAGGCGCATGCGCGCCGAGCGGTCGCCTTCGATCTTGCGCTCGATCCACATGAAGATTTCGGTATACACCGTTTGCGGGCAGGCGTAGCCGCACCACAGCCGCCCGGCCACGGCGGTAAACAAAAACAGCGACAGCGCCGAAATCACCAGGAGGCCGGTGAGATAGATGAAGTCCTGCGGCCAGAAGACGATGCCGAAAATGTAGAACTTGCGCGCCACCAGGTCGAACAGCACCGCCTGGCGCCCGTTCCAGATCAGCCAGGGGCCGCCGTAGTACACAAGTTGCGTGAAAATCACCAGCGCCCAGCGCCAGCGCGCGAACCAGCCGCTCACCGCGCGCGAGTAGATTTCCTTGCGGACTTCGTAAAGCGGTTGCTCGAGCGCCTCCCCGGCTTGGGCCAGGTCCGCAGGTCTGGGACTGTCATTCACCGATGCCCTGCCTCAGAGAACTGCAGACTGCATGCACCCCGCTCCGATACGGGGGCGACCAGCGCGGGATTCACGTCCGCCCGATGGCGCGAACTGCCGGCAGTTGCACAGCGCTCACTTCGCGCCTGGCTTCGCCGCGGCCGCGGCCGCGCCCGGCGAGTTTGACAGACTCCACACGTAAGCGGCGAGTATGTGCACCCTGGCTTCTCCCAGCAGATCCTTCTGCGCCGGCATGACGCTCGTGCGGCCCTTGCTGATGGTTTCCATGAGCGCGGGTTCGTCTGCGCCGTGCAGCAGATTCGTCTTGGTCAGGTTCGCCGCGCCGATGGCCGTATTGCCCTTGCCTTCGGGGCCGTGACAGGCAACGCAGATGGTCATGAATTTTTCCTTGCCGCGCGCCGCGCGCAGCGAATCGAAGGTCATGCCGTTGAGCGACATCACGTAGTGGGCCACGTCTTTCACGCCGTCATCGCCCAGCATCGCGCCCCAGGGCGGCATCACGCCCTTGCGCCCGTCCATAATGGACGCCTTGATGGTTTCCGGCTCGCCGCCGTAGATCCAGTCGCGGTCGGTCAGGTTCGGATAGCCCTTGCCGCCGCGCGCGTCCGAGGAATGGCATTGCGCGCAATTGTTCAGGAACAGCTTCTGCCCGATTGCGAGCGCATCGGGGTCGGTCGCCAGCTGCTTCAGGTCGATTTTCGAGTACTTTTCATAGATAGGCGCCGATTGCGCCTCCGCCAGCGCCACCTCGTCCTCGTATTGCTTTATCGATGTCCACTGATACGAGCCGCTGAATGTACCCAGACCGGGATACAGGACGAGATAGGCGAGGCCGAACAATATGGTTATGTAGAACAGCCAGATCCACCAGCGCGGCAGCGGGTTGTTCAATTCGACCAGATCCTCGTCCCATGAATGCCCCGTCGTCTCCGCCTGCGCGCCGGACACCTTGCGCGTGCTCATCGCCTGCAGCAGCACGGCGCAGGCGATGATGCTCGCAATCGTAATGATGCTGATATAGAAGCTCCAGAAACCGCCGGTGAAATCGCTCATTTCCGTTCTCCGTATCCGATTCCGTCTTCGCCTTCGTCTTCGTCGAAGGGCAGGCGCGCGGCCTGATCGAAGCCGGCTTTGCTGCGGTCGCTGTATGCCCACAGGACTATGGCTATGAATGCCGCAAACGCGACCACCGTGACTATCGAGCGCACTGTGTTGATGTCCATGGCTACCTCACTGCCTTGAGCGCGGTGCCAAGCACCTGCAGATAGGCGACCAGCGCGTCCTGCTCGGTCTTGCCGGCAAGCTGCTTGCGCGCGCCGGCTATGTCTGCGTCGCTGTAGGGCACGCCGACGCTGCGCATCGCGCGCATCCTGGTCTCGATGTCAGCGCTAGCTGCCGCGGTTTTCGCCAGCCACGGATAGCCCGGCATGTTCGATTCCGGCACCAGGTCGCGCGGGTTGTTCAGGTGGGTGCGGTGCCAGTCGTCGCTGTATTTGCCGCCGACGCGCTGCAGGTCCGGTCCGGTGCGCTTGCTGCCCCACTGGAACGGATGGTCGTAGACGAACTCCCCCGCGACCGAGTAGTGGCCGTAGCGCTCGGTCTCGGCGCGAAACGGCCGGATCATCTGCGAATGGCAGTTGTAGCAGCCTTCGCGCAGGTAGATGTCGCGCCCGAGCAGCTGCACCGGCGTGTAGGGCTTCAATCCGGCTACCGGCGTCGTCGTCGATTTCTGGAAGTACAGGGGCACGATTTCCACCAGGCCGCCGACCGCCACCACCAGGATGATCAGGACGATCATCAGGGCGTTGTTTTTCTCGATCATTTCGTGACTGAAATTCATGGCATTTTTCTCCGTTCAGGCGTGCGCTGCGGCAACCGCCGGGATGGGTGCGTTGACACCTACCTGCCCGGCCACCGTCTTCCATACGTTGTAGGCCATGACGAACATGCCCGCGAGGTACAGCAAGCCGCCGAGCAGGCGGATGGTGTAGAACGGATAGGTGTATTTGACGACCTCGACGAAGCTGTAGGTCAGCGTGCCGTCCGAACTGACCGCGCGCCACAGCAGCCCCTGCATCACCCCGGCGATCCACATCGCGGCGATATAGAGCACGATGCCTATCGTGGCCATCCAGAAATGCATGTTGATCAGCGGCACGCTGTACATCGTGGCGCGACCGTAGAGGCGCGGAATCAGGTAGTAGATCGAGCCCATCGCGACCAGCCCCACCCAGCCGAGCGCGCCCGAGTGCACGTGTCCGATGGTCCAGTCGGTGTAGTGCGACAGCGCATTGACCGTCTTGATCGACATCATCGGCCCCTCGAACGTCGACATGCCGTAGAAGGACAGGGACACGATCAGGAACTTGAGTATCGGATCCTGCCGCAGTTTGTGCCATGCACCGGACAGGGTCATCATGCCGTTGATCATGCCGCCCCAGGAGGGCGCGAGCAGAATAAGGGAAAAGACCATGCCCAGGGACTGCGCCCAGTCGGGCAAGGCGGTGTAGTGCAGGTGGTGCGGGCCGGCCCACATATAGGTGAATATCAGCGCCCAGAAGTGCACCACCGACAGGCGATAGGAATACACCGGGCGGCCGGCCTGCTTGGGAATGAAGTAATACATCATGCCGAGAAATCCGGCGGTAAGGAAAAAACCCACCGCGTTGTGTCCATACCACCATTGCACCATTGCGTCCTGCACCCCGGCATAGGCGGAATACGATTTCCAGAACGAGACCGGCACTGCGGCGCTGTTGACCAGGTGCAGAATCGCGACGGTGAGGATAAACGCACCGAAAAACCAGTTTGCCACATAGATGTGCGGCGTCTTGCGCTTGGCGATGGTGCCGAAGAACACGATCGCATAGGAGACCCACACCAGGGTGATGAGTATGTCGATCGGCCACTCGAGCTCGGCGTATTCCTTGCCCGAGGTCAGGCCCAGGGGCAGGGTCACCGCGGCGAGCACGATCACCGCCTGCCAGCCCCAGAAGGTGAATGCCGCAAGTCCGCCGGCGTACAGCCGCGTGTGGCAGGTGCGCTGCACTACGTAGTAGGAGGTGGCGAACAGCGAGGAGCCGCCGAAGGCGAAGATCACCGCGTTGGTATGCAGTGGCCGCAGTCGTCCGTAGCTGAGCCAGGGAATGTCGAAATTGAGTTCGGGCCAGCGCAGCTGCGCGGCGATCAGCACGCCGACCAGCATGCCGACTATGCCCCACACCACTGTCATCAGCGCGAACTGCCTGACTACCGTGTAGTTGTATATTTTTGCCTTGTCCATGCCCGTCTCGCTCCCCTCAATGATCAGCTACCTGGCGGCACCCCAATTTGCCCCAGTCAGAATGGTATCGGCGCGATCGCCTACGCGTTTGATGTGTATCAAATGCCGGTTGGACTCGGGCATTTTTTTTTGATCCGAAGTCGCCCCCGGCAGCGAGAGCCGTTCCATCACCCCGCCAGGGCGCCCCTGGGCTCATGCCATGCGCCACCCTGCCGCGGTTTCCTGCGCCCGGCCTTCGCTTTCGAGCTTGAGCAGATGCGCGAGCAGGGATCGGCTCGCCACGGCGTATAGACGTGGCGACACGTCGTCGTAGACCGCCGGCACCAGCTCATCCAGCGTGGCCGTGCCGGCTTCGCGCAATGCCTTGAGCACCTTGTTTTCGCGCCCGAGGCGGTGTATCAGCAGGCGTTCGAGCACTTCCTGCGTCTTGTCCATGAGGAAGCCATGCCCGGGCGCAAACCAGTCGATGTCCTCGCCCTGCAGCTGGCGCAGCGAATCCAGATAGACGCGCATGTCGCCGTCGGGCGGATTGATGACCACGGTCGAGCCCTGCATGATGTGGTCGCCCGTGAACAGCAGCTTCTCTTCCTCGAGGAGATAGCAAAGCTGGTTCGATGCGTGCCCGGGCGCGTGGATCACGCGCAGCGCGCAGCCGCCCACTTCGATGCGTTCGCCGTGGGCGGGCACGCGCCCGGGGCGAAAGCTCTGGTCCTGGCGCTCGTAGGGCGGCGGCGGCATGCCCATGAGTTGCGCCCCGGTCTTCGCCTGCAGCAGGGCGGCCGCGGGCGAATGGTCGAGGTGGGTATGGGTGACGAGGATCCAGCGTATGCGCGCCCCGGCCGCCTTGATCACTGCCTCGACGTGTGCATCGATGGCCGGACCGGGGTCGATCACCGCGACCCCCTCGCCCGCACCGAGCAGATAGGTGTTGGTGCCCGGACCGGTCATGTATCCCGGATTGGGCGCGGTGATGCGCCGCACCCCGGGCGAGAGCTGCACGAGCACGCCCGGTATGATTTCGCAGGACGCCGTGCCCTCGCCCTGCGGGTCCAGCCTGCCGACCTCGGCATAGGCGTAATCGCCAGGCACCAGCAGTTTCCTGCCTTCGCGGCTGCTGGCACTGCGCGGCGACATGGTGGGCATGCTGCGGGGCGATCGCGCAAACTCCATCAGCGCGGCGGCGCTATCGTAGCGGGCGATGCCCTCCAGCGTCTTGATCGTCGGAAACACCAGCTGCATTTCCCCGCGCCGATGCCGCTCCAGCGCTTCGGCGGGGCGGATCCAGATATGGTCCACCGTTTCGCTGTTGTCGTGAGACGCGGTCTGCGCCGACGGTGTCTCGGCGACGAAAAAGCGCGTGTCGTAGCGGCGCGGGCGCCCGGGCTGGGTAATCCAGTGGCTGTAGTACGCCAGCCGTCCCGCCGCGAGGCGCAGGCCGTGTTCGCGGCACAGGTCGCCCAGCGTCGCGCGCCCCGCGCGTATCGACTCGCGCCACTCATCGAACACATGCCGATGCTGCGTGTGGTTCAAATCGGCATAGCAGCCCAGCGCATCGTGCGCGAGCAGCAGCCCTGCTTCCTCGAAGCATTCGCGCAGGGCCGCGGTCCAATAGGCCAGTCCGCCCCGCTCCACGCCGAGCAGCCGGCTCGCCTCGGCGTCGTCCAGGCCTTCGCAATGCGCCGCGAGTTCAGCAGACGCATCGGCTGCATCCACTCCGCCGCCGGGAAACACATGCGCTCCGCCCACGAACGCGGCCGATTGCGTGCGCCGGATCATGAGCACCTCCATGCCGGAATCCTGGTTGCGCACCAGCACCAGGGTCGCGGCGGGACGCGGAACCATGCTCATCGCAGCACGAACGGGTTGCCGGTAGGCGCACCGGTGTTGATCCAGACGCTCTTCACCTGCAGGTATTCGCGCACCGCGTCCATGCCGTTCTCGCGCCCCAGGCCGGAATCCTTGTAGCCGCCGAAGGGAGACAGATAACTGACTGCGCGATAGGTGTTGACCCATACGGTGCCGGCCTGGATGCGTTCGGACATGCGCATGGCGCGGCCGATGTCGCTGGTCCATACCCCCGAACCCAGGCCGAAGCGCACGTCGTTGGCGATCGCCAGCGCCTCCGCCTCGTCCTTGAACTTGATCACCGACAGCACCGGACCGAACACTTCCTCCTGCGCGATGCGCATCTTGTTGTTCACTCCGGCAAACACGGTGGGCTCGACGAACCAGCCCTTGCCGCATTCGGGGCGCCTTGCCGCCGCGCCCCCGAGCAGGAGCCTGGCGCCCTCCTGTTTCGCGATGTCGATGTAGCCGAGCACTTTTTCGTACTGCGGCCGCGTGGTCACCGGACCGACCTGGGTGTCCATGCTCATCGGGTCGCCCATGCGCGCGGTTCTCGCCAGCGCCAGCAGCTTGTCCACGAAGGCATCGTGGATGCTCTCCTGCAGCAACAGGCGCGATCCGGCGATGCAGGTCTGGCCGGTGGCGGCGAATATTCCGGACACGGCGCCGTTGACCGCCTCCTCCAGATTGGCGTCGGCAAACACGATGTTCGGGGATTTTCCGCCCAGTTCCAGACTCACGCGCTTGAACGTCTTCGCCGCCGTCTCGTTGATCAGCCGGCCGGTCGCGTCCGAACCCGTGAACGCGATTTTCCTGACCAGCGGATGTTCGACCAGCGGCATGCCCGCTTCCCTGCCGAAGCCGGTGACCACATTGACTACGCCGGGCTGAAAGCCCGCTTCCGCGAGCAGCTGCACGAATTCCAGCGTCGATGCCGAAGTGAACTCGGAGGGCTTGATCACCACCGTGTTGCCCGCGGCCAGCGCCGGTGCGAGCTTCCACGCGGTGAGCAACAGCGGCGAATTCCAGGGGGTGATCGCCGCCACCACCCCCAGGGGCTCGTGCCGGGTGAAATTGAAAAAGCCTTTCTTGTCCAGCGGGATCACCGCGCCCTGGATTTTGTCGGCGAGGCCGCCGAAGTAGTAGTACCACTGCGGAAGGTAGTCGAGCTGCGCCTGCATTTCGGCGATCAGCTTGCCGTTGTCGCGCACTTCCGTCTCGGCGAGTTTTTTCGCGTCGCGCGCCACCAGATCGCCCAGCCTGTGCAGCAGCAGACCGCGCTGGCTGGCGCTCAGTTGCGGCCACGGACCTTCGGTAAGCGCCCGCTGCGCCGCGCGCACGGCGCGGTCCGCGTCCGCCGCGCCGCCCTGCGCGATCTGCGCCCAAACCTCGCCGGTATAGGGATTGTAGCTGTCAATCCACTTGCCCGAGGCCGGCGCTGCATAGTCGCCGTCTATGTACAGCTGATATTTTTTCATGATGATCTCCTCTCCCGGGATAGCGTCGAATGTTAGCGCAAAGCCCCCGCCCGCGCCTGCTAAGGCTTGGACCGGCGCATGCCGAAATCGCGCAATTCAGGCACGCGCCAGAACGGCAATCCGGCGATGAACAGCGCGCACACCGAAAACACGAAGCTCGGCCGGTAGCTGCCGCTCAGGTCGTGCAGCAGCCCGGCCATGAGGGCGCCCAGCCCGGCGCCCACGGCGTTGCTCGCATAGATCAGACCGTAGATGCCGGCCACATGGCTGCCTGCAAACAGGCGCGTGCTGATCGACGAAATGATGGGGCCGCGCGCGCCCTGGCAGATGCCGAAAGCGATGACGAACGCAGCGAGCAGGCCCTGCAGCGGAAACCAGGTCATCAGCAGCAGGACGAACACGCCGATGATGCTGCCGGCGAAGGTAAGGCTGACGATGTTGCGCGGGCCGACGCGGTCGGCAATGGCGCCGGTGCCGACCACGCCGATGACCGAGAGCATGGAGGAAAAGCCGAAAGCGGTGGCGGCAACGATAGGGGAAAAGCCCTGCTCCACCAGATAGGCCACCGTCTGCACCATGATGGTGAACATGCCCATGGCGGTGAAGAAGAACACCCAGACCAGGCCCCAGAACGCTCGCGTGCGCATGGCCGCGCGCACGGTCCAGTCGCGCTCGGACGCGGCGCTGCTTTTCTTGAACTGCACATAGTCCGGGCGGCCTTCGGCGTAGCGCTTCCAGGGCAGGAAGAACACCAGCGGCACCAGGGCCAGAAGCACGACACCCATGATCTGGTAGCTTGCGCGCCAGTCGTAAGTCTGCAGCAGGTACTGCGCACCGGGCACGATGAGCAGCGCACCCAGGCCCAGGCCGGCGAAGGCCGCCGAAATCGCCGTGCCCAGCCGCTCGCGAAACCAGCGGCTGATCAGGCTGGACGAAGGCACCATGCCCAGGGAGGCGGACGCGATGCCGGTCATCGCGCCGATCGTGGCGTAGAACTGCCACAAGGACTGCACCTGCGGCGCGAGCAGATAGGCGCCTGCGAGCGAGGCCATGCCGCAGGTATAGAGCGCGCGCGGCCCCCAGCGGTCGAACAGCATGCCGACGATGGGCGAACTCAGACCGGTGACCAGCAGGTAGATCGAATACACGCTGGTCGTCTGCGAGCGCGTCCAGCCCTGGTCGTGCTCCAGGGGCAGCAGGAACACGACATAGGTGTCGGCGGTGCCGCGCCCGATCATGTTCAGCAGCACGCAAACGCCGAGTACTGTCAGCGCGGTGCGCGCATGCGATGGTTCGAGTTGCGAGTCTGGCTTCAATCTTCAAATCGCGACTTAAGTCGCGCCCCCGTTATGGCAGTGTTGGGCCCTTGCACGGACGAAAAACCGTCCGCGCGGATCGCCGATTGCGTACGGATGATGAAGCTATCCGTACGCAATCGACGATCTTGGATAAAGCCCGGTGCCGTGTTTGGTGTTTACCATAACCGTGCTTTCTGTACGGATGGTTCTTATCCGTACAGAAAGCACGGTAGTCGCGCGCAGCGCGCAATTGCGCTCGCGACAGGGCGCCGTATTTGAGACGCAGCATATGGAGCCCTGGCCCTGACTGCGTTCATCTGCATGTGCCTCAATACGACTTGGGCAGGCCGAGGACTTTCTCGGCGATGAAGCACAGGATCAGCTGCGGCGAAATCGGCGCGATGCGCCCGACCAGGCTTTCGCGCAGGTAGCGCTCGACGTGATACTCCTTGGCGTAGCCGAAGCCGCCGTGGGTCATCAGCGCCTGCTGGCAGGTGTTGAAGCAGGCCTCGCCCGCCAGGTACTTGGCCGCGTTGGCCTCGGCGCCGCAGGACTGGCCGCCGTCGTAAAGACTCGCCGCCTTGAACACCATCAGGTTGGCCGCCTCCAGTTCCATCCAGCACGCCGCGAGCGGATGCTGAATGCCCTGGTTCTGCCCTATGGGCCGGTCGAACACGATGCGCTCTTTGGCGTACTGCGTCGCACGCGCGAGCGCCGCGCGCCCGAGGCCTACCGATTCGGACGCGATGAGTATGCGCTCCGGGTTCATGCCGTGCAGTATGTATTCGAAGCCCTTGCCTTCCTCGCCAAGGCGGTCTTCCTGCGGCACCGGCAGCCCGTCGATGAACACCTGGTTGGAATCAACGGCAGCGCGGCCCATCTTGTCGATCTCGTGCACTTCGATGTAGCGCCGGTCGAGGTCGGTGTAAAACAGCGACAGACCCTCGGCCGGCTTGCGGCACGCTTCGATCGGCGTGGTGCGCGCGAGGATCAGCATTTTCTCGGCGACCTGGGCGGTCGAAATCCACACCTTTTGCCCCGACAGGATATAGCGCCCGCCTTCGCGCACCGCGCGGGTCTTGAGCCGGGTGGTGTTGAGGCCGGTATTGGGTTCGGTCACGGCGAAACAGGCTTTCTGCGTGCCCGCGATCAGCGGCGGCAGCATGCGCCGCTTCTGCTCCTCGCTGCCGAACACCACCACCGGATTGAGGCCGAAGATGTTCATGTGCACGGCGGAAGCGCCGGAAAATCCCGCGCCCGAGGCCGCGATGGTCTGCAACATCACCGCCGCTTCAGTGATTCCGAGGCCGGCCCCGCCGTATTCCTCCGGCATCGCGATGCCCAGCCAGCCGTCGCGCGCCAGGGCCTGGTGCAATTCGTGCGGGAACTCGTGCGCGCGGTCTTTTTCGAGCCAGTAGTCGTCGCTGAAGCGGGAACAGATCCGCTCGATCGCCTCGCGTATCGCCTGCTGCTCTTCGGACAAAGAGAAATCCATCTTCAGCTCTTTACCCCGGCTGAACCAAGGATGCGCTCGACCTCGTCCGGCGCGAAACCGAGTTCCTGCAATATTGCGCGGCCGTCGGCGTTGAGCGCCGGCGTGCCGCGCCTGAGTTTGCCGCCGCGGCGGCCATTCGCCCAGAGCGGAAACAGCGCGTGGCGCTCGCCCTCGAACTCGACCACGGCCGCGCGCACTTGGGCGTAGCCGGTGCGGCTCGCTTCGGTGGGCGTCAGCGGCAGTTCGGCTGGTACGTCCAGCGGCTCGAGCAGCGCATGCCATTGCCGCGCGGTCTTCTTCAGGAACAGCTTTTTCAGCAGGCGCGACAGTTCGTCGCCGTGCCTGCGCCGGCTTGGGTCGGTGTCGAACTTCGCATCCAGGAGCGCGGGCTCCAGATCCTTCACCGCGCTGCGAAAATTCTCCCAGAAATGCTGCTCGACGATGCCGAGGATGAGCATGCTGCCGTCCGCGGTTTCGAATAAATCGTTCACCGGCCAGATATGCGCGCGCGGGTCGGTATGCTCCTCGATGCCGTGGCGCAGCGCGGCGCAGAATAGACCGGCCTCGTACAGGCTCAGGTCGAGCTCGGCGCCGCGGCCGCTCGTGCCGCGCTCGTGCAGCGCCGCCAGTATGGCGATGGTGCCGAAGCTGCCGCCCTGCATGTCGGCGAT
>JACZJV010000180.1 GCA_014860355.1 Burkholderiales bacterium
GGCGAGCCCTGGGAACCGGCGCCGGCACTTGTGCCGGCGCTTGCGCTGCAGGCGCGGGGCCGGGCGCAGGCGCCAGGCGCACGCGCAGTCGACTTATTGTTTCGCCCGCTCTGGTCTCGTCGGGCGACAGCAGGTGCAGCCTCGGCAGCCACTGCCACAGGACTGCGATATGCAGCAGCAGCGATGCCGCAAACGCCAGCCATATGGCGGGTATGGTCACGCCCTCACCCCTATCGCGGAAATTCGAAGATCGGTCGCTCACCGCGTGCTCAAAGGGGGACATGCTCGAAGAAGAAGGAACGGCGCCGGAGATCCAGAGTATTCCATAGTCGATTCGGGGCTCGGCTGCGCTTGCGTAGCATAAGCGGGTTTGAAATCAAGATCCACATGGTGGGGCAGTCAGACGTGCAGGCAAATGACTAGAGGCAACTGACCTGTGCTCCGGCGGCCGGGTTGTTTGCGGTTGCCCCCGGGCGGCGGCAAGTGTAGGCTGTCGCTGGGTAGTCAAAGGCCGAAACCATATGCAAAAGAATGTCGAGTTCTGCGTTGGCGCAGCCGCACTGGCTGCGATGTGCCTGGGCGCACCGGCGGCGCACGCCGCCGGCGAAACGACCGGCGAACCGTCATCCGTGATGATACGCTGCGAGCAATGCGGCAAGGTCTACAGCATCCGCCGCGTAGAGAAGCCGGTGGCGCCGGAACGCGAGCCTATGCCGAACACCGGGCCCTTGGCGGCAGGCGGTAGCGGCCACCAAACCCAGGCCGTGCCGCTGATCAGTTTCGGCAGCGGCGGCGCGCAGCGCGTGCAGCGCGAACCGGACACACACAGCGTGTGGGAAATGACTGTCCGTTATGACAATGGCGAGTTCGGCTTCGTCACGCAGGACAGCCAGCCTGTCTTCGCGGTAGGTGACCGCGTGCGCCGCGTCGACAATACTTTCGTGCCGCACCCGCCGGCCGCGCGCTGACGCCGACAGTTGCCCGCAATCCGCAGGCCGGATGCGCGCCGCGACGCCCTCAGTTCTTGAGGCGGTACCCGGTCCTGAATATCCACCACACTGCCGCAAGGCAGGAAAGCATGAACACCAAGGTCATGCCCAGGCTGAGGGCCACACTGACGTCGGCGATGCCGTAGAAGCTCCAGCGAAAGCCGCTGATCAGGTACACCACGGGGTTGAACAGCGTGATCTTCTGCCAGATCGGCGGCAGCATGCTGATCGAGTAGAAGCTGCCGCCGAGGAAGGTGAGCGGCGTGACGATCATCAGCGGAATGATCTGCAGTTTCTCGAAGCCGTCCGCCCAGATGCCGATGATGAAGCCGAACAGGCTGAAGGTCACGGCGGTGAGCGCAAGAAAGCAGATCATCCACAGCGGATGCGCAATCTGGTAATCGACGAACAGGCGCGCCGTCGCCAGGATCAGCACGCCCAGGATCACCGACTTGGTGGCCGCGGCGCCGACGTAGCCGATGACGACCTCGACGAAGGACACCGGCGCCGAAAGCAGTTCGTAGATCGTGCCCGACCACTTGGGCATGTAGATGCCGAAGGAGGCGTTGGAAATGCTCTCGTTCAGGAGCGCCAGCATGATCAGTCCGGGGATGATGAACGCGCCGTAGCTGACACCTTCGATTTCCCCCATGCGCGCGCCGATCGCGGCGCCGAACACCACGAAGTACAGGGAGGTGGAGAGCACCGGCGAGGCGATGCTCTGCGTGAGCGTGCGAAACGCGCGCGCCATTTCGAAGGTGTAGATGGCGCGGATTGCGTAGGGGTTCATGGCCGCGCCCTTACCAGGCTGACGAAAATGTCCTCGAGCGAGGACTCGCTCGACTGCAGGTCCTTGAACGCGATTCCCAGCACGGCGAGCCTGCGCAGCAGCGCCTCGATCCCGGTCCCCTCGCCCTGGGTGTCGAAGGTGTAGACCAGGTCCTCGCCGTCGGCAGACAGCTCGAGCGCGTTGCCGGCGAGTTCGTCAGGAATGCGCTCGAGCGGGGTCTTCAGGCGCAGCGTCAGCTGCTTCTTCCCCAGTTTTTGCATCAGCGCGGTTTTGTCCTCCACCAGGATCAGTTCGCCCTTGTTGATCACGCCGATACGGTCGGCCATCTGCTCTGCCTCTTCGATGTAGTGCGTGGTGAGGATGATGGTCACGCCGCTCGCGCGCAGGCCCCGCACCATGTCCCACATGTCGCGGCGCAGTTCGACGTCGACGCCGGCGCTGGGTTCGTCGAGGAACAGGATCTGCGGCTCGTGCGACAGGGCCTTGGCGATCATCACGCGGCGCTTCATGCCGCCCGACAGCGTCATGATCTTGCTGTCGCGCTTGTCCCACAGCGACAGGTCACGCAGCAGCTTCTCGAGCAGCGCGGCGTTGCGCGGCTTGCCGAACAGGCCGCGGCTGAAATTCACCGTTGCCCATACGGTTTCGAAGGCGTCGGTGAACAGTTCCTGCGGCACCAGGCCGATGCGCGATCTGGCGGCGCGAAAATCGGCAATGATGTCGTGGCCTCCGGCGAGGACGGTGCCGCTCGACGGATTGACGATCCCGCAAATCACGTTGATCAGGGTGGTCTTGCCGGCGCCGTTCGGGCCGAGCAGGGCGAAGATCTCGCCGCGGCGGATGTCGAGGTTGACGTTCCTCAGCGCGTGCAAGCCCGAAGCGTAGGTCTTGACGAGATTCCTGACTGAAATGATCGGCGCCACGCAATGCCCTGGCAAGAGTGATTTGGTGACGGAATTCTGATGCGCACGACAGGCCGGTCCCGCCAAGCGCTGACGCGCATGGCGGCGCAAGCGTAGTTCCCGGACCGGGCTATTTCTTCCAGCTCGTCATGTCGTCGACCTTGACGTCGTACTTCGCCATCTTGGCGACGGCGTCCTTCTGCGCGTCGGCGGCGATGCTCTGGAATGCCTCGGCCAGCTTGTAGCAGTATTTGGCCAGGTCCACGGGATTGGGTTTGGTTTTCTCGCTGGGAAGCATGGCGCGGCAGGCTATTTGTATATATAGCTGGGCTGCGAGGTCTCTGGTCTCGTTGCTCACGGAGGCGGCAGGGGTGGCGGGTGCGTTCATGAGGTTGGCCTTGGTCGATGTTGCAGAGAGCGTACATTATGCCGCATTAAGCGCCCGTCCCGCTGCCGCCTATCGCCTCTTGCGTCCGGGGGGGCGTGGCCAGGGCGCTCGCTCCGGGCTAATCGGCGGCGGCGGCCCGGGGCCGTCCGAACGGCGGCCGGGCGAGCCAGATCACCGGAATCAGGACGATCAGCAGGCAGCCGGAGAGCCAGAAGACGTCGTTGGTGGCGAGCATATTGGCCTGTCCCGAGAGTATCCGGTCGAGCACCGAGCTGAACTGATCGGGCGCCATTCCGGATGCGCCCAGACGCGCGGTGAACTCGGCGGTCTGCGGCGAAAAAATGCTGATATGCTCGGTCAGCTGCGCGCGGTGCACCGATTCGCGCCGGGTCCACAGGGCGATCGCGAGCGAAGTGCCGAAGCTGCCGCACATGGTGCGCAGGAAGTTCTGCGTGCCCGCTGCCGAGGCCATGCGCTCTGGTGCGATTCTGCCGACGTTGATGCTGACCAGCGGCGCGAAGAACATGGAAACCGCCACCCCCTGCAGCAGTTGCGGCAGCGCGATGGTGGCGAAGTCGGTGCCGGTGGTGAACTGCGTGCGCCAGAAAAAGCATATCGCGAACACGATGAAGGCCGCGGTGGCGTAGCGGCGCGGGTCGATGTGCTGCAGGCCCCGCCCGACCAGCGGCGCCAGCAGCACGGCGAAAATGCCCACGGGCGCCAGAGCGTAACCCGCCCACTGCGCGGTATAGCCCATCTGCGTTTGCAGCCACAGCGACTGGATCACCATGGTGCCGAGAAACACGCCGTAGGCGAGGCTCAGCGCGAGCGCGCTCATGCCGAAATTGCGGTGCCGGAACAGCTCCAGATCCACAATCGGATGCGCGTCGGTGAGCTCCCATACCAGGAACAGGCTGAAGCTCACCACCACGATCACCGCCAGCGCGACGATGAAATTCGAATTCAGCCAGTCCAGTTCGTTGCCCTTGTCCAGGAGCACCTGCAGACAGCCCACCCAGATCACCAGCAGCGCCATCCCGACACGGTCCAGGGGCCGCCTGCGCAGCGGCGTCTCGCGGTCCTTGAGCAGCTGCCAAACGCCGAACGCGGCGATCACGCCTATGGGCAGGTTGATGAAAAAAATCCAGGACCAGTGCGCGTTGTCGGTGATCCAGCCGCCCAGGAGCGGGCCGACGATGGGCGCCACGACCACGGTCATACCCCAGATCGCCAGCGCCATGCCGCGCTTTTCCGGCGGGTAGTTGCCGATCAGCAGCGCCTGCGACAGGGGCACCATGAAACCCGCCATGGCACCCTGCACCACCCGCGCGCTGATCAGCATGGGCAGCGTCCAGGACAGCCCGCACAGCAGCGATGCAAAGGTAAACAGGGCCGTCGCGATGGTGAACATGCGCGCCTGGCCGTAGCGGTCGGAGAGCCAGCCGGTCAGAGGCACGGTGATCGCATTGGCGACCGCATAGGAAGTGATGACCCAGGCACCCTGGCTGGTCGCTGCGCCCAGGTCTCCGGTGATCGCCGGCAGCGATACGTTGGCGATGGTCAGATCGAGCACCTGCATGAACGTGGCCATTGCCAGCAGCAATGTCAGCAGCACCGGCGTCTTGTGCTCGGCGTATTGCGCGTTGTCCGGCATGCGGCCTTGCTCCCGCGGGCTTACTGGCGCTCGCCGGATTTCGGTGCGGCGCGGCGTTGCGCGCGGGGACTGCCGCCGTTCGCCTCGATGATTGCGGCGACGCGCTGGTCGGCGAGCGCGGCGAGCGAGGCATAGGCCTTGGTCGAATAGGCCGGCGCGCCGCGCGCGGTCTCCGACCTGGGTTTGGCGTCGCGCTCATGCGTATCCACCTCGGCCAGCATCGACAGGCCGAGCTGCAAGGGGTGCTGCGCCAGCTCCTGCGGATCGAGCGCAATGCGCACCGGCACGCGCTGCACCACCTTGATCCAGTTGCCGGTCGCGTTCTGCGGCGGCAGCAGGGCGAAGGCGCTGCCGGTGCCGGCGCCGAAGCCGGCTACATGCCCGTGGAATGTGACCGCACTTCCGTAGATGTCGGCCCTGAGCTTCACCGCCTGGCCCGGTCGCAGATGCAGCAGTTGGCGCTCCTTGAAATTCGCGTCCACCCAGACCTGGTCCAGCGGAATCACGGCCATCAGCGGCATACCCGGGCTGACGCGCTGTCCGACCTGCACGCTGCGCTTGGCGACGATGCCCGAGACCGGGGCCGGCAGCGCGGTGCGCGCGAAGGCCAGATACGCGGCGCGCACCCGCGCCGCGGCGCTTTGCACATCGGGATGGGTTTGCACCGTGGTGTGGTCGATGAGCGTCTTGTGCGCGGCGAGTTGGCGCTCGGCCGCGTCCAGGGCGGCCCGGCTGCGCGCCAGCGTGTCGCGCGCGTGCTGCAACTCCTCCTCAGGCAACGCGCCGCTTTTCGCCAGCGGCGCGCGCCGGGCGAGGTCGGCGCGCGCGCGCTCGAGCTCGGTTTCGCGCAGCGCCACGTTAGCCTCGATCTCGGCCGTGGTGGCGACGAGATTTCGCACCTGGCGCACGGCGTGCGCGAGCGCAGCCTCGGCCTGTTCGAGCGCTACGCGGGAATCCGCCTGGTCCAGTTCCACCAG
>JACZJV010000181.1 GCA_014860355.1 Burkholderiales bacterium
CGCTACAATGGCGCGATCGAATCAAGCCAAACCAGATCAACCGCCGCGCGGCGGACGTCCTTTCTCTCCGCTCCGAACTGCACGCGCATCCATGAAGACCCTGCCGCATGACTGATGCCGCCACACGCCGCAGACGCAAGCGACTGCGGCTGGGGCCGCTGATGCGCGTGCTGCTGCCCTCGCTGTTCACGCTGACACTGATCGTGCTGTTGATATTCACGATAGTGTTCACCGAGTACACCTGGCAATGGGTCATGTTCCTGTCCGGCATCCTGTTCGCCTCGGTGCTGTCCATGATCAGCGCCACCTGGAAAAGCAGCTGGCGCATGGCGCGGCGCACGGCCGAGGCGGTGCACTACAAACAGCGACTCCAGGCCGAAATCCAGCAGCACCGCGGCACGCGCGAACAGCTGGAGCGCGAGCTGGCGCTGCACCAGCTGGACCGCACGCGCCTGGCGAAGGAAACCGAGGCCCACCGCCAGATCGCCGCGGGCAAGCGCGCGGCCGAAAGCAGGCTCGCGATGCTCAAGCTCCATCTGGATGAGATCGCCGTGTTTGTCGATCGCGAGCGTAACTGCGGCTTCCATACCAGGCGGTTTGCCGCCTGGGCCGGCATGCCCTCGATGCGCATAGACGGGCTTGCGCTGGAGGAAGCGCTGTCGGCGAGCGCCGCCGAGACCCTGCGCCCGCGGCTGCTCGATGCCATGGACGGGCGCGGCGCGCGCGCCGAGATGTCGATCGAACACAACAGCGGCAAGGAGCAGGTCGTGATGGTGGATTTCCTGCCGCAGCGCGACGACTCGGGCGAAGTCAGCGGGACGCTGCTGCTGATAAGGGAGCCGCAGGCAACTGCTTACGGCGCATTGACGAGCGCCGATGCCGCATCGCAGGAGGCCCAGGTGTCGGCGGCAGAGGAAACGCATCGCGGCGCCACCAAGGTGTTGATCGCGGATGAGAACGGCAACTCGGTCTACCTGAGCTCGCTCACCGAGGAGTTGAGCGGCTGGGGCAATCCGCGCGAGCGCATACACCACGCGATCCAGCACGACGGATTCGATCTGTACGCCCAGGAAATCGTCGCGCTCGCCGCGGATGAACCGCAGAAGTCCATGCACGAACTGCTCATACGCATGCACGACGAGGAGCAGAACATGGTCCCCCCGGGGACCTTCCTGCCGATCGCCGAGCGCTTCAACATGATGCCCGACATCGACCGTTTCGTGGTGCGCAAGGCCATCGCCGCGCGCGCGGCCATGGACGCCGCCTCGGATCCGGCGGCGAACTCGGCCGGTGCGCCGCTGCTGTGCATCAACCTCGCGCGCAGCACCATCGAGGACGACGCCTTCCCCGCGTTCGTCCTGCGCGCGCTGGAGCGCAGCGGGATGCCCGGACAGATTTTGTGTTTCGAGATCGCCGACGGCGATGCGACCGCCTGCCTCCCCGACGCGGTGCGCCTTGCGCGCGAATTGAAGCCCGCCGGGTGCCGCTTCACCCTCGACGGCTTCGGCCGCGCGGGCATCGGCTTCGAGCACGTCAAGGCGCTGCCGCTCGATTACCTCAAGATCGACGGCAGCATCATCCTGCAGATCCTGCGCGTGCCCGAGGCGCTGGCCAAGGTGCGCGCGATCCAGCGCGTAAGCAATGTCATCGGGCTGCGCACCATCGCCGAGATGGTGGAGAGCGACGAATGCCTGGAACGCCTGCGCGCGGTCGGCGTCAATTACGCCCAGGGCTTTGGCATCGCTCAGCCGCGGCCCTTCGCCTGAGCCTGAAATAAATGGGGTCGGGTTCACAATTGAGGCATAGTGAGGCAATTTCGTTGATGCAAGACGCCGACGACGCGACTGCAACATAGGAAACACGCCCATGGGTACACGCTCCGAACTCGAGGCTGCCTTGCAGAAAGCCGAGGCCGAGTGGCGCGAAGCACTCCACGAACTGGAACTGGCGCAAGCGCGCTTGACCAAGGCAAACACCGGTTGGGATCAGCTGATCGCCGACCGGCGCAAGAGCGTCCCTGACCGGCGCAAGCCGGGCACCGTCTGGAACGGTCCGTTTCCCGACAGGCGCGTTGCCACCAGCGACCGGCGCGTACGCGACACCGGCATCGCCGCGCTCTCCAAGGTCGTCGCCAACCAGCACCGGATCTATCTCGAACGGGACAAAGCCGAGGAAGAACTCGCCGCAGCAAGGCTCAGGCTGGACGCCGCAGGCGCGAAGCGGGACAAGGCCGCCGCCGCGCTGGATAAACCGGACGACGCAGCAAACTGAACGCAGGCGCAAGCGCCTGCCCCGGCAGGACCGGCAGGTGTCCCTAGCCGCCATACCCCGGGGCATACCAGTCAACGAACCAGGGAGTCCGATGCCAGTCCTGAACGCAAACGCGGATCGCAGCGGCGCCGATGCCAGGCGGCGGCGCGGGCTGCGCCGGCTCGCGTATCTGGCGCTGCTCGCGATCGGCGCGGACATGGCGCTGGCGGCGGCGCCGGGGCCGGGATTTTCGCGCAGCGTGACCGCGGGCCTGGTGCAGCGCTACGCGGCCAGATTCGGAGCGGACAGCAGATCGCGCATCGACGGCTGGCAGCAATTCGTGCGTTCGGTTCAGGCCGAAGAGCGACAAGCCGCCGGCGGCGAGCTGGCGCTGCTGGTACCGGTGAACACCTTTTTCAATCGCCTGCCCTTCCTCAGCGACACGGCCCACTGGAGGGTGGAAGACTATTGGGCTTCGCCGGCGGAGTCGATAGGCAGCAACGGTGCCGACTGCGAGGATTTCTCCATTGCCAAATACTACGCCCTGAAAGAACTGGGCATACCGATCGAGCGCCTCAGGATTACCTACGTCAAAGCCGCGCGACTGGACCAGGCGCACATGGTGCTCGCCTACTACCCGGCGCCCGGCGCCGAGCCGCTGGTGCTGGACAACCTGGAGAACGATGTCAGACCGGCATCGCAGCGCGCCGACCTGGTACCGGTGTACAGCTTCAACGACGAAGATCTGCTGCTGGTGCGCGAGGGCCAGGCCGGCAAGAGAGCGGGCAGCGCGCGGCAGATCAGGTTGTGGCGCGGCTTGCTCGACAAGCTGCAACAGGAACTGTTGTACTGAGCATTACCAAAAGCGTGCTAGGCTAATCGGGACAACATCATGACTTTATTCCGGCAACTGTTTTTCGGCGCGTCGCTGCTGTTCCTGCTGGTCCTGGTGGGGGTGGAGGCGATCTACCTCTCCAACGCGCGCCTGTACGTGCAGCAGCAGCTCGAATCGCATGCGCAGGACGCAGCGACCTCGCTTTCGCTCTGGCTCGCAACAATCAAGCCGTTCGAGGACCGCGCGCTGATCGAGACCGCGGTCAAGTCCTCCTTCGACCGCGGCTACTATCAGTCGATACGCGTGGTATCGATCAGCGGCGAAACCCTGGCGGCGAAGGAGCTGGCCCCCGCGCAAGGTGAAGTGCCGGCCTGGTTCACGCGGCTGTTTCCCCTTCGCGCGCCCGGCGCCGAGGCACTGATCAGCGCCGGATGGCAGCAGCTAGGACGCGTGCTAGTGACCAGCCATCCGAACTTCGCCTACCTGCAGCTCTGGCACACGGGCGTGCAGACGCTGGTGCTGCTGCTGCTCGTGTATGCGCTCGCGCTGCTCGCCCTGCGCGCCTTCCTCAGTACCATCCTGCGTCCCTTGAGCGCGGTCGAAGACGCGGCGCTCGCCATCGGCGAGCGCGATTTCAGGACCATAGCGCTCGCCCCCAGGTCGCGCGAACTCGGTCGCGTGGTCTCCGCGATGAACAGCCTGTCGGCGAAGATCAGGCGCCTCATCGAGGACGAGTCGGCGCGCGCCGAATCGCTGCAGCGCGCAGCCTACAGCGATCCGGTCACCGGCCTGCTCAACCGCCGCGGACTGGAACACGAACTGCAGAGCCTGCTGCGCGCCGAACGCGACGTCTACTCCGGCGTGTTCGTGCTGCTCGAGCTGGAGCGTTTCAAGGAGTACAACCTGCGTCGCGGCTATCAGCGCGCCGACGAACTGCTGGCGCTGATCGCGCGCGTCATGAGCGGCGCCTGCGCCGGCCAGAACGCCGTGTGTTCGCGCTTCGGCGGGGCAAGCTTCACCGTGGCCGTGCTGAACATCGATGCGGGCGCCGCCCGTACCCTGACCGCGGCGATCAGCTCCAGCGTCGAAGCGGCCCTGGCCGAGCAGTCGCTAGCCGCGGAGGTCGAATTTCATTGCGGCGCGGCGCATTTCGATGCCGGCGCCCCGCCGCTCTCCGAGTTGCTGGCTGCGGCGGATCTGGCGCTGAGCCGGGCGCAGGGAAAAGGGCCCGACAGCTTCGACCTCATCGCGCTCGCGGAGATCGACCTGCGCGCCCGCGGCTCGCTTGCCTGGCGCGCGCAGATCGAGGACGCGATCGACACCGACAAGCTCGCGCTGTACACGCAGCGCGTGGTCGGCCTGCCCGCGCGCGCACTGCTGCAGGAGGAGGTGGTGACGCGCATACTCGACGGCGACAGCAATGCGGTGCCGGCGGCGCAGTTTCTGCCCATGGCGGCGCGCCACAGCCTGATGCCGCGCCTCGATTTGCGCGCGCTCCAGATATTGATCGCGCGCATCGACGCCGGCGCGAGACTCGCACCGGTGATCGCGGTCAACGTCTCGGCGCAGACCGTCGCCGACGCGGCCTCGCGCCGCAGCCTGATCGCGCTGCTCGAGAGCCGGCGCGACATCGCCGCGCGCCTGGTGCTGGAAATGACCGAGTTCGGCGTGATCCAGGCGCCTGCGCTCAGCCTCGCCTTCGCCGCCGAGGTGCGCCGGCTGGGCGCGCAGTTCGCGATCGACAATTTCAACCTGCACCGCGAGTCGCTCAGGCGCCTGCGCGAACTGTTGCCGCATTACATCAAGCTCGCGCCGGTGTACACCAACGAGCTGAGGCACAACCAGGACAGCCGCTTCATCGTGTCCTCGCTGATCCGCATCGCGCAGACGCTGGAAATCGGCATCATCGCCCAGGCGGTCGAGGCCGAAACCCTGATCCTGCTGCTCGATGAAATGGGTTTCGCCGGCTACCAGGGCTACGCCAACGGGCGGCCCGCGCCGATCGCCTGAGATTGCGCGAACCCCGCATCGCCCGGACCTGCGGGCTGGCGGAACATCGGAAAGAAGGCCCGGTCCACGACCATCAGGTGGCGCGCGACCACGTCCTGCGCGAGGAACTCGACGATGGCGCCCAGGCTCGCCTTGCCCGCTTCGAGCTGTTCTGCCATGTACTGGGCCCGGCGCAGCAGTCCGGCGTGCGCCTGCCGGTGCTGCGGCAATTGCGCGTAGTGCAGGCGCTCGAGGATGGCCTCCTCGTCGGCGAAGTGGCGCTGCACATGCGCGAGCAGCCCGCCCAGCGCCGAGCGGACCGCGCCCGGCGCAATCCGCTCGGGCAGAGCGGCATCGATCAATATATTGGCCAGGCGGAACAATTCGCGGTGCTCGCCGTCGATGGTGGCATCGCCGCATTCGTAGCCTTCCTGCCAGGCGAGATGCAGCGCGCCGGCGCCGCCCGCCGCCGCCCAGGCGTCGGAGTTGCCCTGGCGCGACACCACGACGCGATTGCGCCCGCTGCGCTTGGCTTCGTACAGCGCTTCGTCCATGCGCCTGAACCAGCTCTGCGCGTCTTCGTCGCCGTCGTGCTCGGCGACGCCGAGGCTGACGGTCACCCTGCCCGCCCCCTCGAATGCGTGAGCGGCCACGGCCTCGCGCAGGGTCTCGGCCACGCGCTCGGCGCCGCGATAGCCGGCGGAGGAAACCAGCACCACGAACTCCTCCCCGCCCCAGCGGAACAGCAGGTCCGAGGCGCGGATGCGCTTGCGCGCGAGCTGCACCAGTTCGCGCAGCACCGAATCGCCCACGGCGTGGCCGTAGTCGTCGTTGATCTTCTTGAAGTGGTCGGCGTCGAACAGGATCAGCGACAGCGGTTGCCGGTTCGCCAGACTGCGCGCGCGCTCGGATTCGATCACGCGGTCCAGGTGCGCGCGGTTCCATGCCCCGGTCAGGTGGTCGGTGGCGACGAGCCGCTCGAGCTCGCCGATGCGCGCGCGCAGCGCATCCAATTCGGAATGCTGCTCTACGCCTCCCGCTTGCTCGATGATCAGCAGTATATGGCCGGAGGCGCGCACGGCGCGGGCGCGGACTTCTGCGTCTGCGCCTTCGCGCAGCGACAGCGTCAGCTTGTGCCAGCCGTCGCGCTGATCATGGATCAGGGCGCCCAGCCGGCCGGCGTTCACGCCGTCCGCGCCGAAGCGCTGCAGGAACATCGCGTTGACGCGTTCGGTGCGCCCGGAGGCATCCAGTAGCGCCAAGGGCGCGGGAAACGCGACGAAGGTTTCCAGCAGGTCGACGTCGGCCGGGTGGGCGGACCCAGGCGGATTTTCGGTCGTCATGGCCGATCAATGGCAACGGTGGCGATACTGCTATTCCGGAATCGCATAAGAATTCTCCCGAAACAGCTTCAGGCAGGCGTCGACTGCCGCCGGGTCGAAGGCGGTGCCGCGCTTGCTTTCGATCTCCTGCAGGGCGACCTCGATCGCCAGCCCCGGGTGATAGGGTCGATGCGAGGTCATCGCTTCGACCACGTCGGCGACCGCCATGATGCGCGAGCCCTGCAGGATTTCATCGCCCTTTAACCCCTGCGGGTAGCCCGAGCCGTCCAGCCTTTCGTGGTGCTGCAGCACGATGCTGGCGATGGGCCAGGGAAACTCGATCTCCCGGAGGATGTCGTAGCCGGCATGCGAGTGCGTCTTGACCAGCGCGAATTCGCTGTCCGTGAGTCTGCCCGGCTTGGTGAGGATTTCCGCGGGGATCTGGATCCGTCCCAGATCGTGGATATTCGCGGCGAGCCGGATGCCGTCGATTTCGTCCTCGTCCACGCCGAGTTCGCGCGCGATGGCGACCGCCAGCTCGCCCACGCGCCGCTGATGTCCCGCCGTATGCGGGTCGCGCGCTTCCACCGTATCGGCGATGGCGCGGATGGAAGCCTCCAGGCTCTTGCGCAGTTTCTCCTGGAATTGCTCCCGCGCCCGCGCAATGCGGTCGCGCTCGACCCTGGTGCGCTGGCTGGCGATGCCGAAGGACAGGTCGGCCGCCGCCTCGCTCAACAGCCTGACTTCCTCGCTGCCGAATGCACCGGTGTCTTCGGCGCAGATATTGAGCACGCCGATTACGCGCTCGTCCATGCGCAAGGGCAGAATGACGCAGGAGCCGCAGCCGCTGCGCATCGCATAGTCGCGCCAGGACGGCGGACCGGGTTCCCTCTGCAAATCCTGCACCACCACCGCCACATCGTTGCGGATTGCCTTGCCCAGTGGCGTCTGCCCGCATTCGGCGTCTCCCCAGGTGAATTTCGCGCTGTCGAGAAATTTCCCGCTCAGGCTGCCGCGCTGCGCGACCGGGCGCAGGCTCTTTTCGGCGTCGCCCTCCACGTAGCCGATCCAGACGAGGCGATGCCCGCCCGCCTCGGCGATCGCCCGGCACATCTCGCTGAGCAATTCCGGTTCTCCCCGCTTCGCGATCGCCAGCGCGCGATTGCCCGCCGAGAGCACCCGCAGCGCGCGTACCGTGCGCGAGAGCTGCAGCTCCTTCGACTGCAGCGCCTCGGCCATGCGGTCGAAGGATAGCGCCAGTTGTTCGATTTCGTCGCCATCGGCGTCAAAGCCCACGCGCGTGGCCAGATCGCCCTTGGCGAGTTTTTCCGCGGCGCCGGTCAGCGCCGCGATGCGCCGCACGAACACCGACTCGCTGCCCAGCCACACGGCTGCGAAGGTGAGGACGAGCAGCGCCAGTTCGAGCAGGCGGCCCTCGCGCTCGCCGAACGCATGATAGACAGTCAAGCCGAGCACGAGCGCGAGTGGTATCGCGATCAGCAGCAGGACGCGCGCCCGGAGGCTACGCAACACCTTAGGCATCAGCATGCCGCCTGCCGCCCATCGGCGCGGTCCGGCGCTGCCGGGATGAACCGGGCCGGGATCTGCTTTGACGCAGTCATTGCGCAACCCGACCCTGCACTGATATGTGCTAGGCGCACACCGCACGCACCTGCAGCATGTCCGTCTCGCCGCGCAGCGCTCTTTCCATGCCGTTTTGTTTCAGCGTGCGCATGCCGGCGGCGATGGCGGCATCGAGTATATCGCTGGCGTAGGCTTTGGACTGGATCTGCCGCTTGATCGCAGGATGCGCGACGAACAGTTCGTGGATGCCCAGCCGCCCCCGGTACCCGGTCTGGCCGCAAGCCGGGCAGCCCTGGGCCGAATACAGGACGAGTTCCCTCTTGTCGCCGCCGAAGCTGTTGCTCCATCGTTCCACCTCCGCGTCCGGATCGAGAGGACCGCCGCGGCAGTACTCCAGCGCCAGTTCGCGCAGTTCATGCGCGGCGGGTGCATGGGGCGTCTTGCAATCGGGACACAGGCGGCGTGCCAGACGTTGCGCGAGCACGCCCAGCAGCGCATCGGCGAACTGGAACGGATCCGCGCCCATGTCGAGCAGGCGCACCACGCTTTCCACCGCGCTGTTGGTATGCAGCGTGGACAGCACCAGGTGTCCGGTGAGCGAGGCCTCCAGCCCGATTTTCGCGGTCTCCGCGTCGCGCATCTCGCCCACCATGATCACGTCCGGATCGAGCCGCAGAAAGCTGCGCAGGGCCCCGGCGAAGGTCCAGCCTATCCTGGGGTTGACCTGCACCTGGCGCAGGCCCTGCTGGGTGATTTCGATCGGGTCCTCCGCGGTCCAGATCTTGCGCTCCGGCGTATTGATGCTGGCGAGCGCCGAGTGCAGCGTCGTGGTCTTGCCCGATCCGGTCGGGCCGCAGATGAGTATCAGGCCGTGCGGCTTGACCAGCATCTGCCTGAGTTCGTCCAGTTCCTTGGGCTCCATGCCCAGGCGGTCGATGGGTACGGGCTTCACCGCCGCGAGGATGCGCATCACCACGTCTTCGAGGCCGTTCGACGTGGGTATCGTCGACACGCGCAGTTCGATGCGGGCCGGTCCGAAGCGCTTGAAGTCGATGCGTCCGTCCTGCGGCTTGCGCCGGTCGGATATGTCGAGCTGGCTCATGATCTTGATGCGCGAGAGGATGGCGTTGCGGAACTTGGGCGGCAGTTCCATGTAATCGACCATGACGCCGTCCTTGCGCAGCCGTATGCGGATGTTCTTCTTTCCCGGATAGGTCTCGACGTGGATGTCGGAGGCCTGCTGCGCGTATGCGTCCAATATCATCTTGTTGACGAATTTGACCAGGGTATTGTCGGATTCGTTGACCGAATCCTCCATCACCTCCAGTTCCGTTCCCTCGGCCTCCAGTTGCGCCAGCAGTTCGTCGGTATTGGATTCGGGCACGGCCGAATGATAGAACGCCAGGTCGTCGGGCTTGTCCTTCGAGCGGTCCATCTCGATTGCGTGCGCGACAGGTTCGGTGCTATCGCCATAGCAGCGATGTATGGCTTCCCTGATAGCCTCGTCCTCGGCAATGGCCGGAATGACCTGCAGCCCCGTCAGAAAGCGCAACTGGCCGACGAAGGGCATCGAGGTCGGATCGGACACCGCGACGACCAGTATCCTGTCGGTCCTGTATATGGGCAGAACGCCATGGCGCCACGCCATGCTCGCCGGCACCAGCGCAAGCACGTCGCGCGACATCTTGAACTCGCTCAGGTTGACGAAAGGGATGCCGAGCTTGTGCACCATCACCTTGCGTATCGTGTCGCGCTCCACCATGCCCATGGCGACCAGCAGTTCGCCCAGGGGTTTCCTGCGCTGCAGTTTCTGCTGCGCGAGCGCGCTCGAGAGCTCCATATCGGTCAGCAATCCCAGTTCGATCAGCGATTCGCCGAGCTTGAGCAGCGGACGCGCGGCCACGTTCTGAATGGCGGCGGACAGCGCCTCGGGCGTGACCACCTGCCTTTCAGTAAGCAGTTCGCCCAGTTTCTGGGCGCGCAGCTTGCGCTGCTCAAGCAGCGCGGTCTCGATCTGTTCCGCCGACACGGCCTTCTGTTCCACCAGTATGGTTCCGATGCGCTCGCCGATGCGGAACTCGCGCATGGCAAGCTGCGGCACGAAACAGCGCAGGACCGTGTGCTCCGTTTGCGGCAGGAACAGGAACAGCCCGTGGTCCTCGGCGACAAAGCCGATGGTGTCGCCGACGAAGGTTTCGCCATTGAGGTAGTCGATGAAGAACGACTGGCTCCTCGCTTCGGGCAGCAGCACGCCTGTCTGGGACGCGGGCAGGCCCTCGTGCTTCCTGATGACTACCGGTCGCGAAAGCGTCAGTCGCTGGAACGCGCCGAAGCCGACGCCTTGGATCTCCGCCGCGTGCGCCGGCTGGATCTCGATCACCTCCTCCTCGGTCAGGACGCGCATGATGCGCCCGCTTACCTGGCGGCCATTCGAGAGATCGATCACGCACTGTTCCGGCGCCGACGCGGTATCGCTGCCGGGGATGACGAAATAAGGCGGGGACGGCCACAGGAACCCGCGTTCCGGTTCGACGGATCGGGGGTCCTTCAGATCGGTGTCGTTCATGCTGCGCCCGCTGTAGTCTTCACGCTGCGTCTGCGCCTGATACGATCATCTTACTCCAAGCGCGAGCCCGGGACCTGCATAGACGCGCTTCGCTCAAGGCGGTACGCGATCCGGCCCGGGCGCTTCGCCACCCTCCGCCGGCGGCCTGGGCGTGAGCAGCGGATACGGTCCGTCGACAAAGTCGTGGCTGCCCAGGATGATTTCGCGCAGGGCGCGCCGGCTCACCTTGCCCTGGGCATTGCGCGGCAACGCCGCAACGCTGACATAGGCGCGCGGCTGCTTGTGGCGCGACAGCGCCGCGACGCGCTGACGCGCCTGCGCGCTCCAGTCGCCGCACGCGCCCTCGGCGGCAGCGACGATGACCTCGCCCCAGTAGTCCGAAGGCAGGGATGTGACGCACACCGAGCCGCAATCGGCCGTGCCGGCGAGGCAGGATTCGATCTCGTCTGGATTGACGCGGTAGCCGCCGGTCTTGATCACGTCGGCCACGCGTCCGGTGAGCCAGAGGCGGCCGCGCGCGTCCGTCCTGCCCAGATCGCCGCTGCGGTGCCAGCCGCCCGGATGCGGATGGTAGCCGTCGGCATCGACATGGCCTTCGGACATGTGGCGCGCGCGCAGCCACACTTCGCCTTCGAAGCCCGCCGCGAGGCACTCGCCTTCCACAGCGCGGATTTCGATTTCCACACCGGCGCCGGGCCAGCCGAGGCAGCAGCCGGATTCGCGCGCTTCGCGGGTGAAATGCGCGTGCACCTCGGCCGGCGCGAGCACGGTGATCGGATTGACGCACTCGCTCTTGCCGTAGGTGATGCGCACCACCGGACCGAACATGGCCGAGGCGCGCGCGTAGAGCGCCGGCGCCAGCGGCGCGGTGCCGGTGAACACGCAGCGCAGGCCGCGATAGCGCGTTTCACCGAATGCCGCCGCCAGCTTGGCCAGAACCGTCGGCGGCGCGAACAGCGCGTCGAGCCCGCCTGGTTCGAGCACAGCGCGCACGCGCGCCGCGTCGACCCCGTCGTGCAGCAGCACTTCGCCGCCGTGCTCGTACCAGGCCGCCGCGAGCAGGCCGGCGCCGTGAATGTACGGCGTCATCAACAGAATGCGCGATCCCGGGTCCGGCGCGAACGGCAGCGCCGCCTTCTGCAGCTGATTGCCGATCCAGCGGCGGCCGTGGCTGTAGACGAACCCTTTGGGCCTGCCGGTGGTACCCGAGGAAAACAGGATGCGTCCGCGCGCTTCGGCCGGCACCGGCGCCAGCGTTACGCCCGGATCTGCGGCGGCCAGATCCTCGACCAGGATGGGCTCGATGCCGAGTGAGCGCAGCGCGCCCGCGCGCTCGCGCCGCGTCACCGCAATGCGAAAACCGGCGAGGCGCGCGCTCCAGGTGATTTCATCCGCCGTGTAGCCCCAGGCGAGCGGCGTTTCCGCCGCGCCGCTGAGCGTGACGCCGCAGGACGACCATACCGAGGCAAGGCAGTTGGGCAGTAGCGTCGCCACCGATTCGCCCTGCTGCACGCCTGCGGCGAGCAGCTGCGCGGCCAAGGCATGCGCACGCGCGCACAGCGCCGCGTAGCTGAGCGCCTCGCGCTCGTCACGCACCGCGGTGAGCCCGCCGTAGCGCGCCGCCAGGGTGCGCAGCTCCCGCGACCAGGGAATGCTAGCGAGCACCGTGCTCAGTGCATCAGCAGCTGCGGCAGCCAAGTCGAAAACACCGGAACATAGGTGATCAGGAGCAGCAGGCCGAACATGAGAAGTATGAACGGCAGGGTGCCGCGTACCACCTCGGCCAGCGGCGTGCGCGAGATGTTCGCGATCACGAACAGGTTCAGGCCGACCGGCGGGGTGAGAAGCGCGAGTTCCATGTTGACCACCATCACCACGCCGAAATGAATCGGATCGATTCCCAGCGGCCCGAGCATCGGGATGATCACCGGCAGCGTCAGCAGCATCACCGAAAAGACTTCCAGAAACATCCCCAGCATCAGCAGCAGGATATTGACCA
This sequence comes from Burkholderiales bacterium, assembly GCA_014860355.1. Lineage (GTDB taxonomy): Bacteria > Pseudomonadota > Gammaproteobacteria > Burkholderiales > SG8-39 > 2-12-FULL-64-23. The sequence continues at coordinate 12,546 of JACZJV010000181.1, forward strand.
CCACCAGGAACTGCCAGCCTTGGATCTTGTGCTCCTTCACCAGTTCCACCGCGCGCGTGGCGACGCCGGTTTCGGTTATCCAGTGGCCAAACGCCAGGGCCACGGCGATGATGATCATAATCGCCGCGGCATTGCGTATCGCCTCGGCCAGCACGGGCAGCAGCCCGCGTAGCGAAATGCCCCGGTAGACGAACAGCGACAACACTATCGCCACCACGGCCGACAAGGCGGCCGATTCGGTCAGGGTGACGATGCCGGTGTACAGGCCGCCGAGCACGATCACCGGCACCATCAACGCCGGAATAGCGTGGAACGTGCGCCGCAGGCGCTCGCGTCCGGGCAGGGACTCTCGGCGCGAATAATTGTGGCGATGGCTGTACCAGATGATGTAGGCCGAGAACAGCGCCGCCTGCATCAGGCCCGGGATCACGCCGGCAAGGAACAGCCGCGGGATGGACTCGTCCGCGAGCACGCCGAAAACGACGAAGGCGAGACTGGGCGGGATCAGTATCCCCAGCGTGCCCGAAGCGCCGATGATGCCGGCCGCGAAATGCGCCTGGTAGCCGTGCTCGCGCATCGCCGGCACCAGGATCGTTCCCATGGCGATCGCCGTGGCCACCGAGGATCCGCACATCGCAGCGAAGATGGTGCAGGAGAACACGCAAACCAGGCCGAGGCCGCCGCGCACATGCCCGACCCATGCCTCGGCCGCCCCGATCAAGGCCCTGGCAACGCCGCCGCGCTCCATCAGGGTGGCGGCGATGACGAAGTACGGCACCGCCAGCAGGGTCTGCGAGTTCAGTTCGTCGATGAGCTTCTGCGCGAACGAGAGTAGCTTGCCGTCGATGCCGAACATCAGCGCGCCTGTGGTGCCCAGCGCGAGGTAGATCGGGACGCCGATAATCAGCAGCGCCAGGAACAGTACGAGGAAGACGGAAGTCAAGGCGCTAGCGCTTTGCTCTGAAGGCTCTTATGCAGCGCACGAGGTACGCCACAGCCATCAGCAGAGCGCCCACCGGCAGTGCCGCCCCGTATATCCACAACGGGAAGCGCAGGCTGCTGGTGGAAACGTCGCCGTAGGACCAGGTCTGCCAGGTGATGGCCACTCCGGTGCCCAGCAGCAATAGGGCGAACGCCAGTCCGAGCAACTCGCCGAATATATTGACGGCGCGGCGGAACCCGGGCGCGAACACGGCGACGAACAGGTCGGCGCGGACATGGCGGTCGGCCGCGGTCACCAGCCCGAGCGCGAGGAACACCGCCCAGATCACCAGGTAGACCTGCACCTCTTCCGCCGCCTCGACCGCGTAGTGGGGAACGAAATAGCGCACGAACACGTTGTAGGAGCAGACCAGCAGGGCGAGCAGCGCCAAGCCGCCGACGAGCATCTCCTCGAAGCGCACCCAGGCCGAGCGCGGCGCCGCATGCGGCGCGAGCTCTGCCTCAGCCTTTCCGGCGAGCGCGCCGGCAAGGCTAGCCTGCACCGGCGCCCGGTCCTTCGTCGTCACCGTATTTCAGCGCCGATGGGATATTTCAGGCTTGATTCGTTCAGAACTTGACGCCGGCCGCTTTCAGTTCCTTCAAAGCCAGATCGACTGCGTCGGCATCGATCTTCATTTCCTTGACCAGTCCGGCCTGCGTCGTCATCAGGTGCTTTCTCGTGGCGACGATGTCCGCGGGCGACGCAGTAACGATCTTCATGCTGTGCTTCATCAGCGTATCGCGCGCCTCGATCTGCGCGTCGTGGGCGATCTGGCGCTCGTGTACGATAATGGCGTTCCAGGACGCCACTAACGCGTCCTGCACGTTCTTCGGCTGCTTGTTCCAGAAATCCAGATTCACCATGGGCACGTACTGGCCGAAGTACTGGAAATCCTCGAAGCTGTTCTTGAGTCCGGAATCCCAGAGTTTGGCGGTGACGGCGCTCTGGTGAGTCGTGGTCACGCCCTCTACCACGCCCTGGCTCAGCGCGAGGGGCAGGTCGGGCCAGGGGATCAGCGTCGGCGCGCCGCCCAGCGCCTTGATGCGGGCGGCGTTGGCGCTGCCGCCGGGGAAGCGGATCTTCATGCCCTTGAGGTCGCTGTACGTCCTGATCGGCTTGGACACGCTGTAAAAGTGCTGGAAACCCAGATCCATCCACTTGCCCAGGATCTTGACCTTGAGTCTTTCTTCCATGCGCTTGTTGATGAACTGGCCGACCTTGCCGTCCATGATCTTGTGCACCGTGGCTTCGTCAACGCCATAGAACATCGGCAGCGTCTGTATCGCGGTGTTCGGTGCCACCCCGTCGAGCTGCCAGGTGCCAGGGATGCCCATTTCCACCGCGTCCTGGCGCAAGGCCTTGGGAATATCGCGGTCGCGGAACAGCTGCGCGCTCGGATAGATCTCGACCGCAAGCTTGTCGCCGATGCGCTGCTTTAACACGGCCGCGAACGCCTCGGTGCTGATGTTGCGCACATGCGATGCGTTGGTGTCCAGAGAAATGCGCATCTTCGTCTGCGCGAACGCGGCGCCATGCGGCAGCCACAGCGCGATCAGGCCGGCAAGTCCCAATGCGACAGCAGTCCGTACTCGTTTCATGTCACCTCCTTGTAAATGATTTTGATTGCCAGGGTATCGTTTGACACCCGAAGCTTGTGTGCGTTTCAATGTACGTATATTCGAATGTCTTGTAAAGTGAAGGCTGGACCCGCGGCCCCGCCGCCCAGCGAAGCGACCATGAACCCATCCCCATTTCTGACCCTGCACGAGCTGGTGAAAAAAGCCCGGCAAAAACTCAACCACGACAACTGGGACTATATCGTCGGCGGCACCGAGACCGAGACCACCGTCAGGCGCAACCGCCTGGCACTCGATACCATCGCGTTCCGCCCGCGGGTGCTGCGCGACGTCAGCCAGGTCGATGCCTCGACGCAGTTTCTCGGACGCAGGCTGCGCCTGCCCCTGATCCTTGCGCCTATCGGCGGCCTGGAGCTGTTCGCGCCCGAAGGCGGCGGCGCAGCGGTCAAGGCGGCGCAGCAGTTCGGTGTCGCGCACATGCTGAGCTCGGTGTGCGAACCGGGCCTGGACGCCGTGGCGCAGGCGGCGCCCGATGCCCTGCGCATATTCCAGCTCTACACGCGCGGCGACGCCGACTGGGTCGACGCCATCGCCGCGCAAGCGATCGCCGCGGGCTACAGCGCGTTCTGCCTCACGGTCGACACCGCCTACTACAGCCGGCGCGAGCGCGACCTGGCGAAACGCCATACGCGCAGCGGCTACATGCCGAAACGCGAATTCCAGGCCCGGCTCACCTGGGCCGACGTCGCCCGGCTCAAGGCCAAGTTCGCGATCCCGCTGATCCTGAAAGGCATCGCCACCGCGGAGGACGCCAAGCTGGCGCTGGAGCACGGCGTGGACATGATCTACGTCTCGAACCACGGCGGACGCCAGCTCGACCATGGCCGCGGCACCATGGAGGTGCTGCCCGAAATCGTCGCCGCGCTCGGGGGGCGCGTGCCCGTCATCGTCGACGGCGGATTCAATCGCGGCTCGGACATCGTCAAGGCGCTTGCCGCCGGCGCGAGCATGATCGGCATCGGCCGCATGCAGTGCATCGGCCTGGCCGCAGGCGGAGTAGCCGGGCTGGTGCGCCTGCTCGAACTCCTGGAACAGGAAATCCACATCTGCCTCGGCCTGCTCGGCGTCAACACCTGGGCCGAGCTCGACGCCTCCTATCTGCATCCCGCACCTGCGGTGAGCACCGGCGCGACGCTGGGCGCCTTTCCGCTGCTCTCGCTCGAGGAGCAGTCGTTTTACTAAACGAACTTAAAGGCGGCCATGTCCGAAATTATCATCCCGAGCTTAGCGAGGAATCTTTTTTTTTCCGCAGATGAAAAACAGATTCCTCGGCCGTAGGCCTCGGAATGACATCCAATTTTGAATTGATCACCAGATAAGGCAAATCATGAGATGGGCTGAACGGCGCGAGCGCTTCCGCGCGATCCTCGAGGGCAAGACCTGCGTGCATCCGGCCTCGGTGTTCGATCCGCTTTCGGCGCGCATCGCCGAGGACCTGGGTTTCGAGCTCGGCATGTTCGCCGGGTCGATAGCGTCGCTGGCGGTGCTCGGCGCGCCCGACCAGACGCTGATCACCCTCAGCGAATTCGCCGAACAGGCGCACCGCATCTGCCGCGCCGGCGCCCTGCCGCTGCTGGTGGACGCGGACCACGGTTACGGCAATGCGTTGAATGTCATGCGCACGGTGGAAGAACTCGAGACCGCGGGCATAGCCGCCCTCACCATCGAAGACACTTCCCTGCCCCAGGCATACGGCGCCGGCGCCGGCGTGAAGCTGATCGCGCTGGAAGAGGGCGTGGGCAAAATGAAGGCGGCCCTTGCTGCCAGGCGCGATGCGCGCCTCGCCGTCGTCGGGCGCACCAGCGCCCTGGCGGTCAACGGCCTCGATGACGCGCTCGCCAGAGGCAGGGCCTACGAAGCGGCGGGCGTCGATGCGCTGTTCTTCCTCGGCGTGCGCACGCGCGCGCAGCTCGAGGCCCTCGCCGCCGGCTGCAGGATACCCATCGTGCTCGGCGGCGTCGGCGCGGACCTGAACGACCGCGACCTGCTGGGCGCGCACGGCGTGCGCATCAGCCTGCAGGGGCATCAGCCGTTCATGGCCGCGGTGGCGGCAGTGCACGCAACCATGAAGGCGCTGCGTGTAGGCACGGCGCCCGCAAAACTCGCGAACCTTGCCTCGGCGCAGCAGATACAGCAACTCAGCCGCGACGCCGACTACGCGCGCTGGAACGAAAGTTTTCTCGGTGGCGCCGGGAAATGAAACACCGACCGGGCCTGATCCCGGTCCGGGCCGCCTTCCAGGGCGGGCGCACCAATCGGATTTCGAACAACCAGGAGCCGTAGGCACATGGAACTTCCCGACTACCAGACCCTCAAGACCGAGACCGCCGCGCCGCATGTACTGCTGGTGACGCTCAACCGGCCCGAGATCGCCAACGCGCTCAATACGCAGATGGGCCGCGATTTTTTCGACCTGTGGACGCGCCTGACCGAAGATTCGGGCGACATCCGCTGCGTGGTGCTTACCGGCGCCGGCGCAGAACACCTTGTCTCCGGCGCCGACCTGAAAGAGCGCGTCGGCATGACGCGCGAGCAATGGCGGCGCCAGCACGAAATTTTCGAGCGCCACTACTGGGCGCTGAGCGATCTGCCCCTGCCGGTGATCGCCGCGGTCAACGGCCATGCCTATGCCGGCGGCTTCGAGGCCGTGCTCTCCTGCGATTTCGCCTACGCGGTGAAGACCGCGCGCTTTGCGCTCACTGAAGTGACCCTGGGCATCATGCCCGGCGCCGGCGGTACGCAGAACCTGCCGCGCGCGGTGGGCGAGCGCCGCGCCAAGGAAATCATCATGACCGCGCGCCCCTTCAGCGCCGAGCAGGCCTACGAATGGGGCGTGGTCAACGAACTGTGCGAACCGGCGGAACTGATGCCCAGGGTGCTCGACACTGCGCGCGCCATCGCCGCCAATGCGCCGCTGTCGATCCGCCAGGTGAAGAAATCGGTGCGCTACGGCATGCAGATGGAGCTCAAAACCGCCTACCGCTTCGAGGTCGAGGCCTACAACCATCTGGTCGAGACCGAGGATCGCTACGAGGGCATCAAGGCCTTCAACGAAAAGCGCAAGCCGGTGTTCAAGGGAAGTTGATATTCGCCAGCGCACCCGCCCGCGGATTTGCACTGCCGCGGGCGAGCCGCGGACCGTAGACCCGTCCGTTCAGGGTCGTGCGAACGCCGCAAATTCCTCCGCTGGAACCGGATTGCCGGCGAGATAGCCCTGGAATTCGTCGCAGCCATGCGCGCGCAGGAAATCGAGCTGTTCCTGCCGCTCCACGCCTTCGGCCAGCGCCGTCAGATTGAGCGTTTTCGCCAGGTTGATGATGGCGGCGGCGATGGCGCGGTCGTCGACGTCGGTGCCCAGATCGCCGATGAAGGAACGATCTATCTTGAGCTTGTCGATGGGATATCGTTTCAGATACGAGAGCGACGAATATCCGGTGCCGAAATCGTCTATGGTGATCGTGACGCCGAGCGCGCGCAGTCCGGCCAGCGCGGCGCCGACTATCTCGGTGTCCATCAACAGGCCCTCGGTGAGTTCGAGTTCCAGGTAGCGCGCTTGCAGCCCGGTCTCGTCGAGCACGCGCGTCACCGCGGCCACCAGATCGCCGCGACGGAACTGCACCGCCGATACGTTGACCGAAATCGGCATCGCGTCAAAGCCGGCCTGCTGCCACGCCTTGTTCTGGCGGCAGGCTTCGCGCAGCACGTAGTGGCCGATCTCGTCGATCAGACCGCGCGTCTCGGCGAATTCGATGAATTCCGATGGGTCGATGAGGCCGCGCTCGGGGTGGCGCCAGCGCACCAGCGCCTCGATGCCGACCAGGCGCAAGTCTTGCACGCTGCGTTGCGGCTGGTAGTACAGCACGAATTCCCCGAGCTGCAGCGCTTCGCGCAGCCTCGCCTCGCGCGCCATCATCTCGGCACCCTCGCTGGAGAGCCCCGGAGTATAGAAGCGGCTGTGACCGCGGCCATGATCCTTGGCGCTGTACATGGCCGCGTCCGCGTGGCGGATCAGGTCTTCGGGGTTGTCGCCGTCGCGCGGAAAAACGCTGATGCCTATGCTCGCATTGGCATAAAGTTCGTGGCATTCGAGCACGATAGGCGCTGAAATCGTCTGCAGCAGTTTGTCCGCAACCTTGCCGGCGTCTTCGGGCGTGGCGAAATCGGCGAGGATCACCAGAAATTCGTCTCCGCCCAGCCGCGACACCATGTCCGCCTCGCGCAGAACCACCTTGATGCGCGCCGCCACCTCCTTGAGCAGGGCATCCCCTACATGGTGCCCGAGCGTATCGTTGACGGTCTTGAAATTGTCCAGATCGATGAACATGATCGCCACCAGCGTGCCGTGGCGCCGCGCCAGCGCCAGTATCGTGGTCAGGCGCTCGGTCAGGTAAGCCCGGTTGGGCAGGCCGGTGAGCATGTCGTGGTGCGCGAGGTAGTGGATGCGCGCCTCGGCGTGCTTGCGCGCGGTGATGTCGCGCAGCGCGCCCAGCCGCTGCGCCTCGCCATTGACGTACACCGTCTTGGCGGCGATTTCAACCGCGATCTTGTGCCCCTTCTTGTGCACTATCTCGGCCTCGTAGGGCTCTTCGCGCTCCCGGCGCATGAATTCGATCATCGTCAGGTGCCACTCCGGCGGAACGAACTCCAGCACCTTCGTTCCTATCATTTCCTCGCGCGCGTAGCCGCAGATCTGGAGCAGCGCTTCGTTGACGTCGGCGAGGACGCCGTTCTTGTGGAAGAAAATCCCTTCGCGCGTCGCCTCGGCGAATTTGCGCAGGCGCTCCTCGCTTTCGCGGACGCTGCGCTCCGCGAGCCGATGCCGCGTGATGTCGGTGATCAGCACGAACGCGCCCAGCATCTGCGCCTGCCCGTCGAAATGGGGGATCAGATGCACCTCGATGACGCGCTGCTCACCGTTGGGCAGGTTCATGGGGCGCACATAGTCGACCCGTTCTCCCTTGAGCACGCGCGCGACCTGCGGCTCGATCATCAGCCACGCCTTCTCGCCGATGGCCTCGCGCACGGTCTTGCCGATGATCGAGTCCACGGTCCAGCCGTTGGATTCGGCATAGGCCTTATTGGCGAACACGCAACTCAGATTCTTCGGCTCGTAATACGCGATCAGCGCCGGCACATTGTCGGCGACCAGGCGCAGCAGGGCGTCCCCGCCCTGCCCTTCGGCCTTGCCTGGCGCGATCCCTGCCACCGCTACGCGCCTAGAGCCAGGCCCGCAACCAGCCCAGCCCGGCACTGGTCCCGGCGCGGGGCCGGTACTCGCAGCCTACCCAGCCGGCATAGCCGAGTTCGTCCATCAGACGGAACAGATAGGGGTAATTGATTTCGCCAAGGTCGGGCTCGTGGCGCTCGGGCACGCCCGCGATCTGGATGTGCCCGACACGGGCGATGTACTGGCGCAGCTTCATCGCCAGGTCGCCCTCGACGATCTGACAGTGGTAGAAATCCATCTGCACCTTCAGGTTGGGCGCCCCGACTTCGGCGCAGACCGCGTGCGCCTCGTCCTGGCGGTTCAGAAAGAAACCCGGGATGTCGCGCGTGTTGATCGGCTCGATCACTACGGTGACGCCGGCCGAAGCCGCCTGCGCTGCCGCATAGGCCAGATTGCGCACGTAGGTCTCGCGATGGCGCGCACGCTCCTCGCCCGGCCGGATCAGTCCGGCCATCAGGTGCACGCGCTCATTGCCGAGCACGCGCGCATACTCGAGCGCGCTCGCGACGCTCTTCCTGAATTCGTCCTCGCGCCCGGGCAGCGAAGCGAGGCCGCGCTCGCCCGCTTCCCAGTTGCCCGGCGGCCCGTTGAACAGCGCCTGGGTCAGGCCATGATCGGCGAGGCGCGCGCGTATGTCCGCCGCTGGGTGGGCGTAGGGGAACAGGAATTCGATGCCCTTGAATCCGTCCCTGGCGGCGGCGCCGAAGCGTTCGAGGAAATCGTGCTCCTGGTACATCATCGACAGGTTGGCGGCGAATTTTGGCATGATATTTTTCCCTGGACTGGATTGAAGAATCGACCTAGCCGGCAGGATAGCGCCGGCCGACGGCGTCCACCTGCTCCGGCGTGAGCGCGCGCACGCGCCGCCCCTGCAGCAGCAGGTACAGGCGCGCCGTGGCTTCGAGCTCCTCCATCGCATCGGCGGCGGCCGCAAGACTGCTGCCCGCGACCACGGGACCGTGATTGGCGAGCAGCAGCGCGTGATGCTTGCCGGCGAATCCGCGCACCGCCGCAGCCAGCTGCAGGTCCCCGGGAGCGTAGTAGGGCACCAGCGGCAGGCTGCCGATGCGCATCACGTAATACGCCGTAAGCGGCGGCAGTACGTCCGCGGGATCGATCTCCTCCAGCACCGACACCGCGACCGAATGGGTGGCGTGCAAATGCACCACCGCCTGGTTGCGCTCGCGCTCCTGGTACATGGCCAGATGCAGGAAACTTTCCTTCGACGGCGCATCGCCCGAGACCAGCCTGCCCTGCCAGTCGAGTTTCGACAGCCGCGCGGGATCGAGCCTGCCCAGGTTCGACCCGGTGGGCGTGAGCAGCCAGCCTTCGTCGCAGCGCGCACTGATGTTGCCGGTGCTGCCGTGCGTGAGACCGCGCGCGAAAATCGAGCGGCCCAGCTCGCAGATCTCGTCGCGCAATAAGTTCTCTTTCATCGCAGATCGAGCCGCGGCGTCTTGAAGCCGCCGCCTTCCAAGAGCAAGCATTGCGCGCTCCGCGCGCCAACCGTGTTTTTGGTACGGATGAAGAACCTATCCGTACCAAAAACACGGTTATGGAAAAAAAACACGCGGTTTGGGTTTGCCTTTATCCAAGATCGTCGATTGCGTGCGGATACGCTTTTCATCCGCGCGCAATCGACGATCCGCGCGGACGGGACGCCGTCCGCGCAAGCGCCAACGGGCTTTCGTTCGCCCAACTTCGCAACTTCGCAAGAACAAACGGCAGGATTCAATTCGCCAGGCATGATCATGCGTCTAGCTGTTCGAGCGACTTCGCAAAAAAATCCCGGCTGCCGAAGTTGCCCGACTTGAGCGCGAGCAGGATGGGATGCGCTCCCTGCGTCGCGGTCCAGGGCACACCGGGGTCGATCTGCGGCCCGATCTTCAGCGCCGTGACGCCCAGCGCCTGCACCACCGCGCCCGCAGTCTCGCCGCCCGCGACCACCAGCCGCGTCACGCCGCGTTCGATCAGTCCCTGCGCGACGGCTGCGAGCGCGCGCTCCACCATGGCGCCGGCCTCGGCCACGCCGAGTTTCACCTGCACCGCTTTTACCTCTTCGGGTGCGGCCGTGGCATAGAACAGCACCGGCCCCGACTCAAGCAGGGAGTCCGCCTGCGCGAGCGCGGCGGTCGCTACGTCGCCGCCGCCGGCGGCGATCGCCAGCGGGTCGATGCGGATGGCCGTGCGCCCGGACTCGATCCAGTGCGCCACCTGGCCGTTGGTTGCCTGCGAACATGAGCCGGAGATGACCGCGGCCCCTCCGGGCACGCGCGGCAATTCGGCCGCATCCGCGCGCAGCGGCAGCAGGACCGCGCGGCGGAAGTTCTCCGGCAGGCCGATGGCGACGCCGGATCCGGCGGTAATCAAGGGATGCCCGGCGCAGGCTGTGGCGATCGCATGCAGATCGGCATCGTTGATCGCATCGACCACGGCGAGGCGTGCGCCCTCGGCCTGCAGCGCCGCAAAGCGCGCGCGTATCGCCGCCTCGCCCGCAGCCACGTCGGTCCAGGCGACCAGGCCGACTTTGGCGCGCGACTGCGCCTGCAGCACGCGCACCAGGTTCGAGTCCCGCATCGGGGTGAGGGGGTGATCGCGCATGCCGGATTCCGACAGCGGAACCTGGCCCACGAACAGGTTGCCCATGTAGATGGTGCGCGCATTGGTCGGGAATGCGGGGCAGGCGATGGCGATGTCCGCGCCCAGCGCCTGCATCAGCGCTTCGGCCACCGGGCCGATATTGCCCTGCGGCGTCGAATCGAAGGTGGAGCAATACTTGAAAAAGAACTGGCGGCAGCCGGCGCGCCTGAGCCAGTCGAGCGCAGCCAAGGATTGCGCCACCGCCTCGGAGGCGGCGATGGTGCGCGACTTCAAGGCCACCACCACGGCATCGACCTCCCCGGCCAGGGGCGCCTCGGGCACGCCTATGGTCTGCAGCGTGCGCATGCCGCTGCGGACCAGGTTGTTGGCGAGGTCGGTGGCGCCGGTGAAATCGTCGGCAATGCAACCAAGCAGCATGGCTTAAGCTTTCCGTTTCGGAAGTTCTATGCCGGGATAGTTCTTGACCACGGATGAATCGTCCTCGCCGCCGCGCCCTGCCGCCGCGGCCGCCAGGAACATCTGGTGCGCGGTCGCGGTAAGCGGCAGCGGAAACGCCGACTTTCTCGCCGTGTCCAGAACGATCCCCAGGTCCTTGACGAATATATTGACCGAGGACAGCGGCGTGTAATCGCCGGCGAGGATGTGCGGCACCCGGTTCTGGAACATCCAGGACGAACCCGCGCTATTGGATATGACTTCATAGAGCACCGCCGGGTCGGCACCGGCGCGTATGCCCATGGCCATCGCTTCGGCCGCCGCGGCGATGTGCACGCCGGCGAGCAACTGGTTGATCATCTTGACCTTGGAGCCTGCGCCCGGCGCCAGGCCCAGGCGATACACTTTTGCCGCGATCGCCTCGAACACGTCCTCGACCTTGGCGAAATTCTCCTCGGCGCCTGCGCCCATGACGGTCATCTGCCCGCTGGCCGCCTTGGCCGCGCCCCCCGACACCGGCGCATCGATCATGCCGATACCCCTGGCTGCGAGCCGGGCCGCGAGCGATTCGGCGAATTCGGGGGCGACGGTGGCGCTTGCGATCACCACCGACCCCGCGCGCATCGCGCCGGCAGCGCCGTTTTCGCCCAGCAGCACCGCCTCGGTCTGCTGCGCATTCACCACCAGCGTCAGCACCACCTCGCAGGCCGCACCCAGTTGCGCGGGCGTGGCGCAGGCGATGCCGCCTTCGGCCGCAAACGCCGCCAGCACCTCGCTGCGCACATCGCAGGCGTGGGTGCGGAATCCCGCACGCAACAGCGATCGCGCCACGCCCAGGCCCATCGCACCCAGTCCGATGACTCCTACGCATCTGCTCATACGCTTACCTTTCTCTGCCAAATGTACCGATCCGAGTTGCACCGCGCTTGTTATCCAGTCGCGATGTTGCGCGGACGAGAAACCGTCCGCGCGGATCGCCGTTTGCGCGCAGATGAAAAGCACATCCGCGCGCAATCGACGATCTTGTATGAAACCCTCACCCTGTGACAGGAGTTAACCGTAACCGTGTTTCCCGTATGGATGTGTTTTTCATCCATACGGGAAACACGATTGGCGCGCGCAGCGCGCAAATCCACTCCTGGCCATGCGAGTATGCTTGATACGCCACACATCCTTGCCCGCCTTCACTTCGCCAGCCTCGCGTTCGCCAACTCCAGCCGGTCCACCAGATTGCGCACCAGGGCGCGCGTGAGCTGCAGCTGCGCGCCCAGGCTCATCATCGACAGCGCCTCGGGCGCGAATTCGGCCAGCAGGATGCTGGTCATGGACTCCACCGTCGCATGCCGCGGCATCTCGCCGCCGCGGATGTAGGCCATCTCGCCGAAGCTCTCGCCTTCGCTGATGGTGTTGAGCAAATGCCCTTCAAGGGTGACCTTGACCTGGCCCTGCGCAAGGAAGAAAAAGCTCTTGCCCGGTTCGTTCTCGCGGATGATGGCCTGCTTCGCCGCGACTCGCGTCCACTGTCCCGCCTGGGTCAGCTCCCACAGCTCCGCGTCGGAGAGCGCCGACAGCATCTCGACGCGCTGCAGCGCGATGAATTTCTCGCTGTCCATGATGGCCTCGGGCGGCAGCACCAGCTTGCCCACGTCGGAGAGCGCACGCGCGAATTCGTCCCAGGTGTCGTAGCGCAATTCGGGCTTCTTGACCAGGGAGCGCAACACCACGCGGTCGATCTCCCGCGGCAGCGTAGGGCGCAGGCTGCTCGGTGGCGCCGGCGGCTGATGCAGGATTTTTTCAACCAGCATTTCCAGGCTGTCGGCGACAAACGGTCGTTTCCCCGTCAACAGCTCGTACATCACCACGCCCAGGCAATACATGTCGCTGTGGTGGGTGAGCGGAGTGTCTTCGAGCTGCTCCGGAGACATGTAAAAGGGCGAACCTATGGTCGCCGTTTGCACCGAATGGGCCTTGCGCAGCAGCGCGGCGCCGAAATCGGCGATTTTTACATCGGTACCCTTGGCAATCATGATGTTCGCCGGCTTGATATCGCGGTGGACGATGCCTTCGTTGAAGGCGTAGGCGAGCGCGCCGCAGCACTTGAAGCCGATCTGCAGCACGTCTTCCACCGGGAGCAGGGTATCGGCGCTCACATGCTGCGACAAGTCGCCGCCCGCAACCACCTCCATGGCGATATGGCCGGAGTCCTCCTGCACCACCGCGTCGAGAATCGCGGCGATATGCGGATGCTTGAGCTTGCCTGCCAGCGACGCTTCGTTGAGGAATTGCGAGCGGTATACCGCGCCGAACTCGGGGTCCTTGAACACCTCGGGCTCGATCACCTTGAGCGCGACTTCCTTGCCCGAAAAAGTGTCCACGGCGAGATAGACGGTGCCGGTTGCGCCCTTGCCCAGTTGCCTGCGGATATCGTACTTGCCGATCTGCAGGCTCAGACCAGATTCGGAGGATAGGTCCATCAGATTTGGTCCATCATGCTTTGCCGAGTGCCATGGCGTTATTCTAACCTTTGCCATCCGTATTGGGCTATGGCAGCACGCTGCCCGGGCGCCGTCCCTATGCCACTGCCTAGTATCCAGACGACGTAACCCCTAGCCGGGAGCAGCCTGCACGGCAGGCCGGTCGGCATCGTCGCTGGACTCGACGTCCGGATCGGCGTCCAGATCCACATCCTGCGCCGCCATGGTCATCGCCACCAGTGGCAGCGCCTGCAGCAGGCTAGGTAGGTCGCCCCCGGCCGGGCCGAAGAAGCGCCCGCCGTGTATGCCGAAGGGCAGGAACACCAGCGCGCTGTCGCGCGAGTGCGCGATTATCGCCTCTGCTTCGAGATGTTCGATCATCTCGATGCGCGCTTCGATGCGAAATTCCGCCAGCGCTGCCTTGAGCGTCGCAGTCGCGCTTTCCTTGTCCTCTTCGTCCTTGGGCGCTGCAAGCAGGCGGATTTGCGCGTCTTCCCACTCGTCGCTGCGCGTGATCAGATGCGCAAGCAGCAGCATCAGCTCCCCGGTCCGGTTCGGCCGCCACCAGACGTCGATGACACGCTCGTCTGCCGGGCGCGCGCTCACCTCGCTCCACTCCTGTTCATTGCCGTCGAGTACGAGCAGATTGCTGCCGAGGCGAAAGGCAGTGCGCAGATTCTGCCCGAAGCGATTCACGCCCAGCGCATGCGCGGAGGTGGAGGCGTCCTCGATCCAGTTGGCGACTACGGTATTGACACGCAGCGGGCCGATTCCCGCAGACTGCACGATAGCCGAGAGCATCGCATCGAATTCGCCTCCGGTGACCACCAGCGCAAACGCAGTAGACCTGGATTCGCGCAACTCTTCTGCCAGCTCCTCGAGTACGCGCTTGCGCTGATCGATCATTTCGGCTCCCTGGCCCTGGAGCACGCGCACCACGGTAGTCAGCCCGCTGCCGCCCTCTATCCAGGATGCGAACTGCAGCAGACGCTGCCGCCGGCGTGCGGTGTCCGAGAACACCAGCAGTTGCGGACGCCAGTCGCGCGGGTGCTCGGGCTCGGCGGCAGCGGCGAGCAGGTGTTTGCGTGCCATTTGCAGGTGGCTGGAGCGGCGGCTGTCCGCCCAGCCCGCGGGCGCCGCCTTGTGTTCGAGATACTGATAGATGCCGAACAGCACCGCCACGGCTATCGCGCCGCTCGCTAGATCGATGGCAAGCATTGCGCCGGCGCACAGCAGCGCCCCCGCCAGGCTCGCGCGCTGATCGAAGTAGCGAAATCGCGGACGAAACGAGGGGTTCTGCGTACGCGCCTCGAAATAGGTGGCGTAATTCAGCAGACCATAGGAGACCAGGAAGAACATCGACACCAGTGAGGCTATGGCATTGAGATCGCCCAGCGCCACGACGGCGGCGGCAATGACCGAAGTCAGCAGCACGCCGCGACGCGGATTGTTGCCGGCGCCGCTGCCAAGGGCGAAAGGTTTTAGCGCCGGAAAAATGCCGTCCGCGCTCAAGGATTGCAGTATGCGCGGCGCGCCGAGAAACGATGCGAGCGCAGAGGACAGCGTCGCCGCAAGCACGCCGGCGACGACCAGCGGCGCGTAGCTGGCCACCCGTTGCATGGCGTCAAAGTCGGCGGAAAGTTCGGCGTTGGGCAGCGCCGCCGCGAACAGCACGGCCGCACCTATGTAAATCAGCATCGACAGCCCCACCGCCCAGAGCACGCCGCGCGGTATGCTGCGTCCCGCATCGGCCAGATCGCCCGACATGCTCACGCCCTGGGTGAAACCGGTGACCGCCGGAAAAAAGATCGCGAATGCGACCCAGAACGAGAGATGTCCGGGCGGCGGCTGCCAGTTTGCGGCCAGCGTCTCCATGTTCCAGGTGCCCAGCGCTCCCAGCGCAAATGCCCCGATTGCCGCGGCGATCGCCGCCATTACCAGATACTGAAACCGTGTTGCCCAGTCCGAGCCCATCCAGGCGAGCAGGCCGAGGGCGAGCACCGCGCCGCCGCCGATTTCGCGCAGCAGCAGTCCATCGCGTCCGGGTAGCCAGGCGCCGACCGCCTCAGCAAAGCCGATGCAATAAAAGCCCACCGACACCGCCTGCGCGAGAAACAACACCAGGCCGATGGCGCCGCCGAAGCTCACGCCCAGGGTTCTCGATATGAGGTAATAATCGCCGCCGCCCTTGACGCGCAGGTTGGTCGCGATTGCCGACAGCGACAGCGAGGTAAGCAGGGATACGGCATGGGCCACTGCGATAATCGCCAGCGCCTGCGCCAGCCCCGAGTGCCCGACGACGTAGCCCAGGCGCAGGAACAGGATGATGCCGAGGATGGTCAGTATGCTGGGCGTGAACACGCCGGCAAAGGTGCCCAGCCCGGCATGCTTGGCAGCGGGAGCGGTGGCAGTTTGCGTATTTTGCTGCATGTATTGTTCCAGCTTGCGCCGGTAGTCGGCTGCGAGCGGGCGAGCGCCCAGTCTAACCGATACCCGGCCCGCCGGTCCTCATTCGAGCGGCGCACCTGCAGGCGCAATCAGCTCCGGTCCCTGGTTGCGGGCATTGCCGATCCGGCGGCCGATCGGAATGGCCTGCAATTCCGTCGCCGGATAACTCGCGATCATGGTCTGGATCTGCGCCGGGTCCTGCAGCGCGGGATCGAGCCAGCGCGCGTACTGCGCGCGCGGAAGAATCACCGGCATGCGGTCATGGATGCGCGCCATCAATTCGTTGGGCTCGGTGGTGACTATGGTGAACGAACGCAACTCCCCTTCGGGCCCGGTCCAGGTCTCCCACAGTCCGGCGAAGGAAAACAGCCCGCCGCTTCTGAGCCTGATCAGATACGGCTGCTTCCCGCCCTCGTGCAGCTGCCACTCGTAGAAGCCCGTCGCCGGAACCAGGCAGCGGCGCTGCCGCAATGCACCGCGGAAAGCCGGCTTGGTCGCGACGCTTTCGCCGCGCGCGTTGATGGTCTTGTAGCCTATGGCTTTGTCCCTGGCCCAATGCGGAATCAGGCCCCAACGGTGCCAGCGCGCCTGGCGCTGCGCGCCCTCTTGCAGGATCACCAGCTGGTCGGTCGCCGGCGCCACGTTATAGCGCGCCAATGGCGACGCGCCCAATTCGGCCTGGACCTGAAACGCTTCGAACAGCGCCTGCGCATCGGTGATGATGTTGTATCTGCCGCACATGCGGCGATTATGCTGCCCGGGCCGGCGCTGCCGCAAGCCGCGCGGGGATTCCCCGCAAGGTTTGCCAACTCGCCCGGTTCACGTATATTTCCGCCATGAGCGACACGAACGAGGACGACGATCCGGGTGCGTCTTTCCCGCGGATTCGCGAGGTCGGCTTCGACGCACCCTGGCGCTGGCTCAGGGCCGGCAGCCGCGACCTGCGCCGCGCGCGCGGGAGCAGCCTGTTCTACGGCATGTGCTTTGCCCTCGCCGGCTGGATGATGCAGCTCGTGTTCGCGCACGCCTACGCGCTGTTTGCGGGTCTGGCCACGGGCTTTTTGTTGCTCGGCCCCTGCCTCTCGATGGGGCTGTACGACATCAGCCGCCATCTTGAACGCGGCGAAACGCCGCGGCTGGGCGAAAGCCGCATCCCCTGGGGTTCCACGCTCGGCAATATCGGCGTATTCGCCGCCGTGCTGGCGGTGATCCTGCTGGTCTGGGCGCGCGCGTCGATGGTGATTTTCGCGCTCTCCTACAACAGCGGCGTGCCGAGCTTTGCCGACGTCCTGCGTGCGGTCTTCGGCTTCGAGCAGCCGGCCTTCGCGCTGATCTACTTCGCCGTCGGCGGCCTGTTCGCACTCCTGGTGTTCGCGATCAGCGTCGTCGCCATGCCGCTGATGCTAGACCGCGACACCGATGCGGTTACGGCCGCCATCGCCAGCCTGATCGCCTGCGGCCGCAACCCCGGCCCGCTCCTGCTGTGGGCTGCGTGCATCGTCGCGCTGACTGCGCTAGGCTTCGCCACGTTCTTCGTGGGACTGATTTTCGTCACGCCGCTGATCGGCCACGCCAGCTGGCACGCTTACCGCGATCTGGTCGAACCGGCACAGCGCATCGCTCCCTGAGAGCGAAAACCCGGCGCCCCGAGGTGCTACGCGCCCGCTACGCGTGTCACCTAAGAACCTGTTGCAAAATGAATTTTGCAACAGGCCGATTTGGGGGAGTATGAGGGGATGTCCCACTAGGGGACTTCCTTCGGGGCGTATCCCCTTATTTTGAAATGAACTCTAAAGCTTTACGCAGACGTT
The DNA here is from genome assembly GCA_014860355.1 of Burkholderiales bacterium. GTDB lineage: Bacteria > Pseudomonadota > Gammaproteobacteria > Burkholderiales > SG8-39 > 2-12-FULL-64-23. The sequence continues at coordinate 30,161 of JACZJV010000181.1, forward strand.
GCGCAACTCGGTATAGAACTCGAGCGAATGCACGCCGCCCTCGCGGCCTATGCCCGACTGCTTCGAGCCGCCGAAGGGCGTGCGCAGGTCGCGCAGGAACCAGCAGTTGACCCAGCAGATGCCTACTTCGATTTTCGCGGCGACGCGGTGCGCGCGCGCGAGGTTGGTGGTCCAGATGGTGCTGGCGAGGCCGTACTGCGTGTCGTTGGCGAGCCGCACCGCCTCCTCCTCCGTATCGAAGGCGCGCACGTGGCAGCAGGGTCCGAAAATCTCCTCGCGCACCACCGCCGAATCCTCCGGCAACCCGGTCCAGATGGTCGGCTCGACCCAGCAGCCCCGGGCCAGCTCGCCTTGCATTTTCGGCACGCCACCGCCGGTGACAACGGTGGCGCCCTCCTTGCGCGCGCGCTCGTAATAGGAAATCACCTTGTCGCGGTGCTCCGCACTGATCAGCGGTCCGAGGCCGGTGTTCGCGTCCTCCGGGCGGCCGAGCTTGAAGCTCTCGGCCTTGGCTTTGAGCGCGGCGACGAATTTGTCGAATATCGGCCGCTCGACATAGACACGCTCGGTGCCCAGACACACCTGCCCGCAGTTGGCGAACACCGCGCGTCCCATGCCCTCCACCGCAGCGTCGAAATCGCAGTCGGCGAACACTACGCCGGCGTTCTTGCCACCGAGTTCGAACGACACCGGGCGCACGCGCTCGGCCACCGCCTTCATGATGGCGGCGCCGGTGCGCGTCTCGCCGGTAAAGGTGACCGCGTCGATGCCGGGGTGGCGCGTGAGCAGTTCGCCGGCCGAGCCGGGACCGAAACCGTGGATCACGTTGTACACGCCCCTGGGCACGCCGACTTTGTTCATCACCTCGCCCAGCAGGGTCGCCGTGGCGGGCGTTTCTTCCGAAGGCTTGACCACGACCGTGTTGCCGCAGGCGAGTGCCGGGCCCACTTTCCAGGTCATCAGCAGCAGCGGCAGATTCCACGGCGCGATCACCGCGATCACGCCTCTGGGCACGCGGATGGCGTAGTTGATTGCGCCCTTCCTGTCGGGGGTGGCCATCTGGAAAAATTCGCTGGGCACGTTCTTCACCACGTCGGCGAAAATCTTGAAATTGGCCGCGCCGCGCGGAATGTCGATATGCCGCGCCAGGCTTGCGGGCTTGCCGGTGTCGGCGACTTCGGCCTCGAGGAATTCGTCGAAGCGCCGGTTGATTTCATTCGCCACCGCATAGAGCAGTTCGGTGCGCTCGGCCATTTCGAGCGCGCCCCAGGGCCCGGCGAGCGCCGCGCGCGCGGCGCTCACCGCCGCATCCACCTCGGTCTCCCCCGCCTCGGACACGCGCCCGAGCAGGCGCGCGTCCACGGGCGAGCGGTTCTCGAAGGTCTTGCCCGAGGCCGCCGCGACGAAGGCGCCGTCGATGAAATTGAGGAAGTTCGCCGATGCCGCTGGAATCGTGCCCATGCCTGGTCCTTTTTCTGGATGACTCGCAGGCCGCCATCATAATCAAAGCCGGGCAGGCGTGCGAGGACAGCACCCGGAAGCACGCGCACAGCGCGCGCCGATGCTAGCATTGGTACCAGTCGACCGAAACAACTTGAATCCACTAAAACGACTTCAATTACAGGAGAACGGATATGTCCCGTGTTGCCATCATCACCGGATCCGGCCGCGGCATAGGCGCGGCGACGGCCAGACTCGCGGCCAGGCAAGGTTACGCCGTATGCGTGAACTACCTCAAGAACGAAGAGCGCGCGCACGCGGTGGTGGCGCAGATTCGCGCGGGCGGCGGCAAGGCGATCATGGTGCAGGCGGACACCGCGAACGAAAGCGAAGTGATCAAACTGTTCGAGCGCGTCGACAAGGAACTCGGGACGGTTAGCGCATTGGTCAACAACGCCGGCATCACCGGGCGCGCCGGACGCCTGGACAGCTTCGATGCCGGCGCAATCCGGCGCGTGCTCGAAGTCAATGTATCCGGCGCTATTTTCTGCGCGCAACAAGCGGTGCGGCGCATGTCGACCAGGACCGGCGGCGCGGGCGGCGCCATCGTCAACGTGTCTTCGCTGGCGGCCACCCTCGGCGGCGCCAATCAGTGGATTCCGTATGCCGCCGCCAAGGGCGCAATCAACAGTTTCACCATCGGCCTGGCCAAAGAAGTGGCTGCGGAGGGCATACGCGTCAACGCCATCAGTCCCGGGCTGATCGACACCGAGATCCACGCCGAGGCGGGCCTGGGCGAACGCTTGAAGACGGTGATTCCGATGGTGCCGATGGGCCGCCTGGGGACGGCGGAGGAATGCGCCGAGGCGATACTGTGGCTGCTCTCGGGCGAGGCCGCCTATATGATAGGCAGCATTCTGACCCTGTCCGGCGGTCGCTGAACTACGCTTGGTCGCAGGCCTGCTTCTGCCTGCGGCCGGTAGCGCCGCGTACGCTGTCAGCGCAACTCGAAGTATTTTTCGAACAGCCCCGGGTCGTCGAAATGACGTTCCCCGACAAATGCGGTGGCGTGCCGTCCCCATAGCCGCATCGCCCCGGCGTTGTCCACGCCCATCGGCCAGAACAGGTAGCGCTCGCCGCGCTCGCTGCCGGCGATGATGCCCTCGGGCCCGAACGCGCTGCGCCGCTGCGCACCGCCCGGCGGCGGCGCGGGCAGGCGCAAGGATCGCAGTTCGTCGTCCTCGGCAAACTCGTAGCGTTGAGCGGGCGGTGCGGGGCCTAGGCGGGTGACGCGCCTCAAATAGTGCGTTCCGGCCTGCACATGCAGCAGCAGCGGCTCTCCGGCGTGAGCGAGCGGCAGTGACTGCGGCGCGAACATGGTCTCGTCCAGGGTCTCGGGCTGCGTGCGCGCGCGCACCGCTTCAGTGGGTATGAAGAGGTGATAGCAGCCGCAGGGGTGGATGGTGTCGTAGACCAGTGGATCGCCCTGCGTTCCCACCGTCACCCGCCAGATCAATCCATCGAATCTTCCGGCGAGCAGATCTGCGCCGGATTGCGCGCTGCGCGCCGCGAACCAGATCGTATAGACGAACTGCGGCAGCCAGCGTCCAGCGAAATAGGTGTAGCCCAGACGCCGGTAGACCACGGGACTAGCGGTGTCGACCTGCAAGCGTCCGGCGGCGTCGTACGCGAGCGCACCTATCCTGTCGTCATTGCCGGCTTCATCGACCAGGAAGCGCGGCGCGTATAGCGCGAACAGCGCTTCTATGTCGGCATCACCCCACTGGTAGAGCCCGAGCGCATCGCGCGAGGCGTCGCTGAACAGGAGATTCAATTCGCCGCTGGCCAGGGTGCGAGCGGGAGGTGCGTAGGCAACCGACTTTCCCACCTGCGGCAAGGCTTCCAGGGGCGCATCGAATAGCGCTGCGGTCTCGGCCTGCCAGGCGCGCACGCCCTGGGCAAACGCAAGGCGGCTCAGCGGATACAGGCCGAGTACGCGCTTCCAGGTCTGATACTCGGCCGGAACCTGGGCCGCGGCACGCAGCCGCGCTCGCGACACCGGGTCGGCGAGATCGGCGCGGGCGAGCTCGAGGCGGCATTGCCCCAGGGACTGCTGCATCGCCTCGCGCGAGGCGTGCATATGCGCACCGATTGAAACATCCGGCAGGTTGGCGATTTCATAGCGGCGCGAGGCTGCGTCCATCGCAGCGGCGAGGCGCACCCAGGCCTTGAACTGCTCGCCCTCGCCGGCCCGCGCCGCGAGCGCGCCCAGCACGCGGTCGCTGCGCAAGTAGGGAAATCCGGGAATCCGCGTGGCGCGCGCATCGCGCACGCCCGCGTCATCGACCGAGCGATCCAGGTCGGCGAACAGGCGCGCACAGCGCGCCGCATCCGCCGAATCCGCGGCCTCCAGATGGCGTGATACGGGCTCGGACCGGTAGACGCCGGGGCCGGCGCATCCGCCCAGCAGCAAGCCCAATGCCAGCAGCGCAATCCGGATGTTCATTGCGCTCTACTGCGCCGCCTTGAACGCCTGGCGCGCAAGGGCATCGCGGCGCCGGATTTCGTCGACCATCTCGGTGAAATTCTTCTTCAAGGCGTAATGGACTATGCTCATTCCGATCAACGGCGGCAGGCTGAATTCAGGCACCAGTCGTCCAGTGTACGACAGGCGCACGCCGCCGCCCACGGGCAGCAGTTCGTAGCGGCCCAGCAGCTCGCGGAAACTGCCGCCGACCGAGCGCGCCACGATCGAGCTTGGCGGAAACTCCGCGACCAGCATGCGCGCTTCGATTTCCTGGGAGAAGAACAGGAATCCGAAGCTGCCCTTCTGATCGACCACCGTGCCGGTCCGATCACGCGACACGACTTTCGATACGCGCATGGTGGAAATAAATCGGGGGTAGGCCTCGTAGTCGGTAAGTACCGCCCATGCCAGGGCCGGTGCCGCCGCCAGATCGACGCGCGCCTCGGCGACTATGAATTCACCTTCGCGGGTGGCGGAAAAGTCGATTTCCGAACTTGCCGTCTGGCCATATGCCGCGCCCGCAGCCGACACGACCAGGGAGAGAAACACGCCGGTGACGCAATTGCGATTCAACCTGTCCCCAAGGATCATTCCGGCAGCATCGCGATTGCCGCGGCCTGCTGCTCATTCAGCGCCGACCAGCATGGCGCCCCCGGGATGTTGCACCTGCGCCCGGCCGATTGCAACGCCGGCCGGCGCAGGAAAATCAGCGGCAATCCACGGCCATCGAACCCTTGGGCGAATAGCGGCCGGATTGCCGCTAACGATCAGCTGCCGATTGCGCAAAGCTGGCCGGCTTTACGCCGGGCGGAAGCGTTTCCTGCAACAAGCAGTCGAGATATTTCTGCACTTGCATATAGCGATGTTCAATATCGGCGCCGGCGCCATTCAGTCCGTCCTGTGCCACCAGAGCCCAAGCCGTGCGGTTGCGTTCCCTGAATTCGACCCACGTTATTACATCCGAGTTCAGATCCATCACGTTCTGTGCAAGGCGCCGCGCAATTGCTTCTGCGTCAAATTTCGCCACTATGACCTCCTTAGCTTAACCACAACACTAGCTAAGCAAGGGCTATGCCCACCGCAGTAAAAGTCGTAAGTCGTTGATTATAATTGTCAGCGCAGGCGCGTCGAGATGACGCGCAGCGTCACCCACACGCAGTTGGCGACTAGCGACAGGCGTACGCCGGCATCCGCCGCCTGCCGCAATCCGGGGTGAAATCCGCTGCCCAACAGCGTCCGGGAGGCTGCAGGCGACTACTAGTCAGCGCGCGCCTGCGAATGCTCCATGAATTCCCAGGGTACCGAAAACAATACGCCGTCACCGCATAGCGAACCGCCGGAGAACTCAGCCAGCGAGTCGTGCAGGTCCGGAGAATTGAGCTCGACATAGCACAAGTACTTTCTGTTGCAGTAGTTCTCGATGACCTTGGCTTTTCTGGCTCCGCTGAATCGGGCGCAAAGCGATTCCAGCGTCCGGCGAAACTTCGCGCTGTCCCTGATGTTCTCCAGACTCGTCATGTTGCAGTCAGAGCGACTGAATCAGCTGCCTGACCAGGCCTGCTCCACCCTGCCCTGGCCTGGGCTGATGAAATTGATTGCGCTCGGCTCCCTCTGCCGGAAGTTCCGCGCCTAGCCCCACGTGGCGATCGTGTGCTTCGCGTGTTTCCGGATTGCACAGCACCAGGTAGGCCCGTTCTATGGCGGAGAACCTGGCCGCGCAGTACGCGTCGCCGGGATTGTGATCAGGCCGGAATAATTCACCCATGCTGAAACATGCATTCTCGATTTCATCATGCGTGGCGTCGGATCGTACGCCGATCACGTCGTAAAGCGATTGACTGATGATATTCATATTCCCGGCTGCAGACAGAATTACGATGGAAACAAGTATCGCGTTCGGGTCCGATTATGTGAATACAGGTTTGTACCCATAGCAGCGGTATCCGTTTATGCAGGCGGGCCGGTGCCTAGACCTGCCTGCAAGCGGCCGTTTTCAAGCACAGCCAGTGAGCCGGCTGCAAAATGCGTTTTGAGAGGGCAAATACCGAAGAGTACGAGATGCGCTATTCCCGCGCGATGGACGCAAGCTGCGGCACTCTATTCAGGCGACTAGTTGCCCGCCCGGCACGTTGGTCATGACTGCGCAGTCAGACTGTCCTTGCTTCAGCGGCCGTGGCCGAATAGGCGGGCGGCGCCCGGAGACCGGCGCCGCGCAGGCCCGCCCTCAGGCGCGTATTTCCCGGCGCTGGAACACCACGTAGGCCAGCGCGAACAGCAGGCAGCTGCCTGAGAGCAGCGCGACCGTCTGCGGCCAGACCAGGCTCAGACTCTCGATCAGCGGCAGCGGGGAGCCGACCAGCGCCCGGTCGAGCTGGCTGTAGAACACCGGTCCCAGGCTGCGCACCGACGGATGCAGGATCACCTGCACGGCTTCCGCGTAGAGCGTGCTCGGCGAAACGCGGGCTATCATCGTGGCGAGTTCCGCCTGGTGGACTTGCAGGTCTTCGAAATAGGCAGGCCCGGTAATGGCCTGCGCCAGGTACTGGGAGAAGATCGGCCAGAGCAGCGCAAAGAAGATCCACACCCCCAGACCAACCATCGCCGAAGCCGACGGCTGCCTGAACAAGAGCGAAAAGAGCAGGGCGAGCGACAGCCACACGCCCGCGTAGAACAGGGTCAGCAGCAGGAACAGCAGTCCGCGGCCGACCTCCTCGCCCCCGGGCGGCAGGCCGAGCACCAGGATGCCGAAGCCGGTCGTCACCAGCCACAGCCCGACCAGCACCAGCGCAAGCATCGCCAGCGCCGCCAGGAACTTGCCCATGAGCAGCGCGTCGCGGTATATGGGTTGCGCGAGTACGCGGCCCAGCGTGCCGCGGCTCAACTCGCCGTTCACGGCGTCGAAGCCCAGGCTCACGGCCATCAGCGGTACGAAGAAGCCGAGGAAGCTCACGAAAGACGGCAAGGGCTGCTCGGCCGTGGTGAAGAGCTGCAGAAATGCAATGGGGCTCTCCGAAATCGTCGCCCGCATCTTCTGGCTGGCGACGTAGACCGCCCCTATCGCTGCAACCAGCACCAGGATCTCGAGGATGCGCATGCGCGCCGAACCGAGCTGGTCGGCGAATTCCTTGCCGAATACGGGTCCGAGCCCGGTCCAGGGTGAGCCTTCCCGGTTCATGTCGCTGCTCCTGCAAACTGCGAGCGGAAGTAGTTTGCGTATACCTCGTCCAGACCCGGTCGCTCCATCTGGACCCCGCGTATCTGCGCGCCCGCGTCGATCGCTGCGCGTACCAGTGCCGAGCGCACGTCCTTGTCCGCCTCCACCAGCCAGCGGCTCGCGGACTCCGCCGCCACGCGGCCTACGCCCGGTACCGTGCGCAGCGCCGCGGCAAGACCGTCGCCCTGCGCTTCCAGGTGCACGCGACAGCTGGCGCCGAGCACCTGGCTGGCCAGTTCGTCCACCGTCCCGTGCAGCACCATGCGCCCGCGGGAAAACAGCCCGACGCGATCGCAGATGGCCTGGACCTGGTGCAGGTAGTGCGAGGACAGCAGCACCGACATGCCCTCGTGCTTGAGCGCGAGCACCATCTCCAGAAACTCCTGGGCGCCCGCGGGATCCAGCCCCACCGTCGGCTCGTCGAGGATGGCAATGCGCGGCGCGCGCAGCACGATCTCTGCGAGTCCCAGCCTCTGGCGCATGCCGCGCGAATAGGTGGCGACGCGCCGGTCGATCACCTCGGCCAGCCCCATGCGCGCGAGCGCTCGCTCGATCCCGGCCTCGACGTCGGTAGAGGTCCTGCCGTTCAGTCGCGCCGTATAGCGCAGATTCTCGCGCCCGGTGTTGTCGTCGTAGTAGCCCACGGTGTCGGGCAGATAGGCTACCCGGCGCTTGACCGATATGGGCCGTAGGCGCGGATCCAGGCCCAGAACCTGGATTTCGCCTGCGCTGGGTTCGGTGAGGCCGAGCAGCATCAGTATCGTGGTGGTCTTGCCCGAGCCGTTCGGTCCGAGCAGGCCGAACACCTCGCCTTCGCGCACCTCGAGATCGAGACCGTCCACGGCGAGCTTGTTGCCGTAACGCTTCGCCAGGCCGCGCGTGCGGATGACGGGCGCGTTCATCGCCGGCCGTAGCGCATGACGGCGAAGCCGACCACCAGTACCGCCAGTGCCGCGATGGCGATGCCGATCACCCCCCACATGGTCGAGGTCATCACCGTTACCCGGTAGTTGGCCGAGGCACGGCTGGAGCCGTCCTTGGCATCGAAGGTCACCACGTAGTCGCCAGCGAGCGACTGCGATGCCGGGACGATGCTGGCGGTGACCTTGGCGTCCTGGTTCGGGGGCAGTACATCGACGCGCTTGGGTTCGAAATTCACCTTCCAGTGGCTAGGCGGCTCGGCGGAGAAGCTGAGGTCGCGCGCAGGCGCGCTGCCGGTATTGCGCACGAGCAGGGTCACGGCCTCGGTCCTGCCGACCTGGGCCTCGCCCGAGAGCTGGCCGGTCGGCGTAGTGAGCACTAGGCTAGGCTTGCCCGAGACCACCATGTGCAAGCGCAGCGCGGCGCGGGTGTCGCCTGCGCCCGCCTGCACTTCGAGGTCATAGGCACCGGCGGTCGCGTCGCCCGGCGGGTTCACGTTGATGGTGACGTTCTTGTCCTCTCCCGCCTTGACCTGCAGTCCGGTCACCTCCTGCGCGCCGTACTGCGGCTTGAACGCGACTTCGAATCCCTGCGGCGCGCTCGCCGAAAGATTGACCAGAATGTCGCGGCCGCTCTTGTTCGAGATCTTGGCGTCGTAGCTGAACTGCGTCGTCGCCGCCCCCTTCAACGTCGGCAGGCTGGCCGTGATGCTGAGCCAATCCGGCAGGGTCTTGGCGAGGTGCAGATAGATGGGAAGCTCGGCGCGGTGGTCCTTGCCCTCGGCAGCGAGTCGGAAAGTGTATTCGCCCGCGTTCACGCCCTTGGGTGGCGTCAGGCGCAGGCTGACCTCGCGGCTGCCGTCGGGCTCGACGAACACCGAGCCTACGTCGCGCGCCCCGCCCTGAAATTCCGCACTCCATCCCTTGGCGAGCGAAAGCGCCTTCAGCTTCACCGGCTGCGGGTCCAGGCCGAAATTATGGATCGTGAGCGGGATAACGGCAGTACGCCCGGACTGTACCGCCTGGTCCGGGAACGGGGTGGAAAGGACGATCCCCGTAAATTTCGCCCACGCCGCGGGAACCAGGAACATAAGCAATAGGAGCGCGATCGCAATTCGTCTCATGTCTGTATCTCCCTCTCAAGATCTGGTCTCGAAGAATGGTTCGAGCAGATGCGCCGGCCTGCTCCTGGCGGCGACATCGCCATGCATGCCGACAATCCTAGGAACGGAAACTTAAGGCAGACTTAAAACGGCGGGCTGCGCTAGCCGGCCCGAGCGGCTACGCTAGCGGCCGGCGCCATTGCGGGGGAACGCGTTTCGTCCGGCGAATTTCACGCGGTTTCCGTGCTGTCCATCGGAATAGTCGCGCGCGCAAGTTGACTGGAATTTTGCAGCGCCGGCCGCTGTTTGCCCTACTGACATGCAAGCACGGCTGCATGCGCCGCATCGCAATCGGCGGAAGTACAAACGCGATGCCGGATTGCGCGCACATTGCGGCGATCCGGCCGTCCTTCGTCCGCAGTGGAAGGAAAGTCCAAGGATGGATTCAACAGTCAGGAAGCTCGGGATGGCGCCCCCGCCTGGGCGGTGCGGGATACGCTCGGCCGCGCGCAGGACGCAGCGCCTTGTTGGCCGCGCCTGCCTGACGGCGGCTTTGCTTGCGAGCACGGCCGCCGCGAGCCAGCCGGCCGCTGGCGCCGGCCAGACGCAATTCCGCAGCATTTCGACGCGGTTCATCGCGGCTTTGGGTGATCCGACTGCGAGCTCGGGGAGCGGCGCGCACGCATGGGGGCTGTGGCCTCTGGACCCGGGCCCGCGGGGCGTAGAGCTGGACGACTATGCGCGCCTGAAGGATGCGGGCGGCGTCGCCCCGGCGCGCTGGAAATTCGACGGCGCGGACTGGTGGCTGGAGGAACACGGCCTGATCATGGAAAAACCGCAGTTCCCCATTGCTCCGGGCAAATACCTGGTCACGGGCGACCGCGCGGTGACGTCCGTGCTGACCATACATCCTCCGGACGGGAAAAATGCTATGCGCTGGGAGCTTGCCAACGGCGCAAGGCTGCACGACGTGACGCATCTCGCCTGCCGCTCGGCACGCTACAGGCCGGCCAAGGGCAGTGGTTCGTGTACGCCGGCACAGGTGCGCAAAACCGCGTTTCCGGTCGCCCCCGGGGCCGCGATGCCGCCGCTCGATGGCTGCGTGAAACAGGACTACGCAGTACTCATCGTGATCGGTGTAGGCGTGGAAGACTGAGTTGCGCTTGCGCCCGCGATCTGCGCCGCGCGCGGCGACACATCGAGGTGCCGGCCTATGAAGCTAGCGATCCCGGAGCGCCGGAGCGGCTGAAAGCCGCTCCGGGCGCAAGGGCAATCAGGCCTCGATGCACTCCAACACGGCGTTGAAGGTGGCGCTGGGGCGCATTACCGCAGTCATTTTCTGAATGTCGGGCAGGTAGTAGCCGCCGATGTCAGCGCGCTTGCCCTGCACCGCGGCAAGTTCGGCCAATATTTTTTGCTCGTTCTGGGCCAGGGATTTCGCCAGTGGCGCGAACCTGGCCTGCAGTTCCTTGTCCTCGGATTGCGCGGCCAGTTCCTGGGCCCAGTAAATCGCCAGGTAAAACTGGCTGCCGCGGTTGTCGAGCTCGCCGGTTTTGGGTGACGGGCCCTTGCGGTTGTCCAGCAGTTTGCCGGTGGCCGCGTCCAGGGTCTTGGCCAGTATTATGGCTTTCTTGTTGCCGTACTTGATGCCCAGGTCCTCGAGCGACACGGCCAGCGCCATGAACTCGCCCAGGGAATCCCAGCGCAAATGGTTTTCTTCGACCAGCTGCTGCACATGCTTGGGCGCGGAGCCGCCGGCACCGGTTTCGTACATGCCGCCGCCGGCCATCAAGGGCACGATCGACAGCATCTTGGCCGAGGTGCCCAGTTCCATGATGGGGAACAGGTCGGTCAGGTAGTCGCGCAGGATGTTGCCGGTGACCGAAATGGTGTCCAGGCCGCGCACCACGCGCTCCAGCGTGTAACGCATCGCGCGCACTTGCGACATGATCTGAATTTCCAAACCGCCGGTATCGTGCTCCTTGAGGTAGGCCTGGACTTTCTTGATCAATTCATTTTCGTGCGGGCGGTAGGGGTCGAGCCAGAACACGGCGGGCGTACCCGAGTTGCGGGCCCGCGTCACCGCGAGCTTCACCCAATCGCGAATCGGGGCATCTTTTGCCTGGCACATGCGCCAGATGTCGCCCTGCTCCACGTTCTGGCTGAGCAGAACTTCGCCGGTGGCCAGGTCGGTGATATTGGCCACGCCGTCCTCGGGAATCTCGAAGGTCTTGTCGTGCGACCCGTATTCTTCGGCCTGTTGCGCCATCAAGCCTACGTTGGGCACCGAACCCATGGTCCTGGGATCGAAGTTGCCATGCCACTTGCAGAAGTTGATCATCTCCTGATAGATGCGCGCAAACGTGGACTCGGGCATCACCGCCTTGACCTCTTTCAGGCGGCCGTCGGCGCCCCACATCTTGCCGCCGTTGCGTATCATGACCGGCATTGAAGCGTCCACGATGACGTCGTTGGGCGAATGGAAGTTGGTGATGCCTTTGGCCGAATCCACCATCGCCAGCTCGGGGCGGTGTTCGTGGCAGGCGTGCAGGTCGTTCTTGATTTCGTCCTGCTTGCTCTGCGGCAGGCTGGCGATCTTGTCGTAGAGGTTGACCATGCCGTTGTTGACGTTCACCCCCAGCTCGTCGAACAATTTGCCGTGTTTGGCGAACGCGTCCTTGTAGAAAATCCTCACGCAGTGGCCGAACACGATCGGGTGCGACACCTTCATCATCGTGGCCTTGACGTGCAGCGAGAACAACACGCCGGTGTTGTATGCGTCCTCGATCTCGTTTTCATAGAATTCGAGCAGGGCTTTCTTGCTCATGAACATGCTGTCGATGACTTCCTTGTCGAGCAAGGCCACCTTGGGCTTGAGCACGATGGTCTTCCCGCTTTTCGCGATCAGCTCCATCCTTACGTCGCGTGCCTTGTCCAGGGTCATCGACTTCTCACCGTGATAGAAGTCGCCATGGTGCATGTGCGACACGTGCGATCGACAGGCCTGGCTCCATTTCGCCATCGAGTGCGGGTTCTTGCGTGCGTACTCTTTCACGGCGCGGGGCGCGCGGCGGTCCGAATTGCCTTCGCGCAGCACCGGGTTCACCGCGCTGCCGGTGCACTTGGTATAGCGCGCCTGTATGGCTTTTTCTTCGTCGTTCCTGGGCGATTCGGGATAGTCCGGAATCTTGTAGCCCTTGGATTGCAACTCTTTGATCGCAGTCACCAGCTGCGTTACCGGGGCGCTGATGTTGGGCAGCTTGATGATGTTGGCATCCGGCTGCAAGGTGAGCTTGCCCAGTTCGGCCAGGTTGTTGGGCACCCTTTGCGCGTCGGTCAGATAGTCCGGGAATTCACCCAGAATACGCGCAGCCACCGATATGTCGCTGGGGACCACGTCGATATCGGCCTGGGCCACGAAGCTGCGCACCAGCGGCAAAAAAGCCGCCGTCGCCAGCATGGGCGCCTCGTCTGTCAGGGTGTAAATGATCTGTGCTCTGCGTTTGTTCATGTCGGTTCGCCTGTGTCGTTCTAGTGGAATGATTCTGGAAAGTATCGCTCCCCGGACCTGTCCGCCTGTCCGCAAGGCAATATACCCGTCGCTGCTGTCGCTACCGTTATAGGACTTTGCCGGACGTCGTCAGACCAGCCCTTGCCGGGCCCAGCCGGTCCCAGATCAGGGAACAAGGGACTGCGCGCCCGGGGATTATAGGCCAACTTGCATGCCCCCGGGCCGCCTCTGAATTGCGCGCAGAGATGCGCAGTGGCGCCGGCCGCGGCGCAAACCCGGGCAGACGCGGCTGATCGGCGCCTACTGCTGGCGTTCCAGCAGCAGGGGAAGGATCTGATTCACGGCTTCGCGCGCCTTTGCGCGCAGCGTGGCGTCGTCGTTGTTGGCAACAGGGTGGCCAATTACCGCAAACGGATAACCCGGCAAGCCGTTGAGTTCGCCCACCAGTTCCGCGCTGGTCGAGAAGCGGTCAGTGATGATGGCGACGGCCGGGATGCCCAGCCGCTCGGCTTCAATGGCGTCGTGCAGACTGCACGACGAGCAACTCCCTCAGTCGCCGATAGCGGAGAGGACGGCGTCCGCTCCGCTCATCTGCGCCAGCATTCCGGGAGGCACCGGCCGCGAAGCATCCGGTTTGCGCCGGCGTATGAATTCGCGCACACCGTGCTCCTTGCGCAGAATCTCCTCGACGAAATCGAACAGCCGCTCGGTGCCGATCTTGGCGTTGTCGATCATGCCGACGATAGCGCCGTCGAGCGAGGGCAGCGCCAGGGCCATGCGCATGGCGTCGCCCTGCGGTGCCTGCCTGGGATCCAGAACTCGGAGTGTCATGGTTTGGTTCTCCTTTGGGACTGCGGTCAAACGTCGATAGCTACGGTAACTGCCAGTGATTTCTTGCCGTACCAGGGCGGAACGATCGCGCCGAACCCTCCGGCGGGCCCGCCCGCGGCCACGACGAGCAGGTCGTCGGGGCTGCGCAGCGCGCAGTAAACCTTTTCCTCGTCCTTGCGCCCGGCAACGGCAGCCTTGCCGACCGCGCGCCAGTCGCCGCGTTTCACCCGGGCGACTTCGTACACGTATTCGCGAATATTCTGTTTGCTCCAGCCCGCTGCGGCAAAGATCTCGCGATGCTGCTTGGGAATCACGAAAGCGTAGTTTCCCTCCCAGATCGAATAAGTCAGCATGTTGTTGCGGATCGCGGACGCGTAGGTGTCGAGGATCTCCCTCGGGTCGTGGGTCCACTCGTTCATGATCTGGTGCGGGGATTGCACCTGCATGACGGTTATAGCAGAGGTGCCTGCCGGGATCCCGCGTTCGACCGACAGAGGCAGCCAGCCAGAGTCCTCCTCGTCCTCGGCCACGCAGAACGTGAACTTGCCCGGATGGCCCAGCGTGGACCGGTCGAGCTGTCCCGGAAAGCCGCCCAGGACATTCAACAGAACCAGGCGCACGCTGCGGCCGATGGTCGCATTTGCGCGCGCCGCATTGCCCAGGGCGTTGTGCGTCGCATTCATGCCGATTTCGAGACGGACCGGTCCGTTGACGACGATGAACGGCGCGCTGCCCCCGGTGCTGGCCGTGCTGCCGTGCAGGGCGTACTCTGGCCTGCACATGGCTTTGATGATCGCGACGCTGACCGGAAAGTACTCGGGCAAGCAACCGGCCATGACCGCCGCAATCGCAAGCTTCTCGGCGCTGATGCTGCGCCGGCGTACCGGTTCTACGCCGATGATGTCGCCGGGCGCCAGGCCGGCCGCATCGAGAAAGCGCGCCACGGCGTCTTCGGTCGGCGCCACCACGGGCAGGCCATCGGTCCAGCCCTTGCGCTGGAACAATTCATTGGCCTCGGCCGCGTCGGCAACTTCCAACACTGCGCTCGCGTATCCTGCGCTGCTGCTCATTTGTCGCTCACCCGGGAAACCCTCCGTCCTGGTCATATGATACCTTCGCTTCTGAGTCGCTGCACCTCTGCTGCACAAAGATTCGCATAACGCGCGAAAACTTCCTCGCTGTGCGCACCAGGGACGGGTGCCGGGCTGTCGTAGCCCGCGGGTGTGCGGCTGAACTTGATCGGAAAGCCCGGCCCCGAAGCCGCGGCAGACATCCCGGTCATCGGATTTTCGAGCCGGACTATCATTTCGCGCTCCAGCAACTGAGGCCAGCACATGACTTCATCGGCTGAACGAACCGGGCTGCACGCGATACCCGCGCCGGCTAGCGCAGCGACAATCGCATCCTTGCTGCGCGAGCCTGTCCACTGCATCACCACCGCGTCTACCTTCGCGTTATTGGCGATGCGCCAGCCGACTTGCATCATGTTCGCATCGTCCTTGAGGTCGGAGCGTCCCATCGCTTCGAGCAGCGCCAGCCATTCGCTGTGCGTGGCCGCGCCTATCGCTACCCACCCGTCGCTAGCCTGGAACACATTGAAAGGCGAAAAGCGCATGATCCGGTTTCCCTGCCGGGGAGCGAGGTTCAGGCGCTCATAGCAGTCGATGGGTTCGTCGAAAATCAGCGAGAACAGGCTGTCGGACATGGCCACATCGATAGCCTGGCCTTCGCCGGTGCGCTCGCGGTGCAGCAGCGCAGCGACGATGCCGTGGGCGGCGAAAACACCGGAGATCGCGTCGGAGAGAGCCGATGCTGTCTTGACCGGCGGCTCGCCCGGCTGGCCCGTCATGCTCATGAGGCCGACAGCCGCCTGCACCATCAGGTCGTATGCCTTGTCGTTCTTCGAGGACCCGCTCGAACCATAGCCGGTGAGTGCGCAGTAGATGATTCCCGGATTTGCTTGCCGCAGCGCGGCGTAGTCGACTCCGAGCCGGCCTGCCACACCGCAACGGAAGTTCTCAACGACCACGTCCGCTTTCGCCGCAATATCTAGAAAGATCCTGCGACCCTGGTCCGATTTCAAGTCGAGCGTGACGGATTTCTTGCCTCGGGCGCGCTTCAAATAGGCGAGTCCCATGTCCTGATCGGAGCGCCGCTCGAACGAGATTCCCCCGGGGCCATCATAGGGCGGGGCAAACGCGGTTGGATCCCCGCCTTTCGGATCGTCGATCTTGATGACCTCGGCGCCCATTCCTGCAAGCAGCAAGGTGCATTGCGGACCGGAGAAGAACCGCGTCAGATCCAGAACTACAATCCCGTCAAGAATCTTGCTCATGCGCCCTCCGGCAGTTTGTCGATACCGGCACCAGCTGGATCGGGGCCGCGTGAATGGCGGAAGAGAGTGGGAGTCGAACCCACACAGGACCATCGAATGGCCCACACCGGATTTGAAGTCCGGCCGCACCACCGGGTGCGATTCTCTTCCATCGAGGCGACATCTCTATCCAACCCGACCCCATGCTGTTCCTGCTGTTCATGAGCGGATCATTGCCAAGGCGGACTTTGCCGCAGCCCTACCTTCGGCTACAGCGCCTGTGAGCAAGCCGCCGTAGCCTGAGCGTACGGCGCCCGCCGCAAATACCCCTGGCATGGCCGTGCGCAGTCCGGCATCCGTCAACAGCGCCCCGTCGCGATCGCGCAGGACAGCGTCCGGCACGAAACCGCAGGCAGGTTCGAGGCCGACGTAGGCGAAAAATCCGGCGCAGGCGATCTCGTCCACTGCCTCGCTATCCAGATTGCGCACGCGCACTGCCTGTACGGCGTCCCCACCGAGCACCGCTTCGACACGCGTGCGCCACTGAACCGATATGTTCGAACTTCCAAGTATGCGCTCGGTGAAATGCCTGCGCGCCCGGAAGTGCTCGCCGCGATGCAGCAGGTGCACCCGTTTCGCATATGCACTCAGAACCAGGGCTTCCTGCAGCGCCGAATCTCCGCCCCCGACCACGACCACGTCGCGATCCTGGTAATACGGACCGTCGCAATCGGCGCAGTGCGAAACGCCCTTGTCCTCAAACTCGCTTTCTCCCGGCACTCCCAGCCGCCTGAGCCTGGCGCCCGAGGCAATGATGACGGCGCTGGCCCGGTGCGCGCCGGTATCGCTATGCACGAC
Organism: Burkholderiales bacterium; assembly: GCA_014860355.1. Taxonomy (GTDB): domain Bacteria; phylum Pseudomonadota; class Gammaproteobacteria; order Burkholderiales; family SG8-39; genus 2-12-FULL-64-23. The sequence goes on from JACZJV010000181.1 coordinate 46,879, forward strand.
CAAGTCCTCGCCCTCGGCCGTCATCGACGTCGCGCCCGCCGGGAGATGCTCTGCACCGAGTTTGCGCACCTTCATCATGAGGCTGGACGCAAGATCGATACCCGAGCCCTGGATCTCGCCGTCGAGTTCGTTGATGTTGGTGACCAGGCCGCCGTAGAGCAGGCTTTCCAGCGTGAGCGTGGACAGGCCGCTCTCCAGTGCCTGCCTGGCTGCGCTCAGTCCGGCAATGCCGCTGCCGATGACGACGAGATCGTGCGTTTTTGACATGGAGGTCAAGTCCTGATGCGGGAAGCTAAGCCCTGGATTGCTGCTGCGCGTACGGGCCGAGGATCGGCAGGTAGTCCTTGCAGATGACGCGCAGGTCGCCGATGCGCCGGGTGATGCCGAGACGGTCGAAGCATTCCAGGATCTGGATTACCCGCGTGCGCCCGATGTCGGTGCGGTCCCGGACTTGCGCAGCGCTGAACCTGGCCTCAGGCGAAGCGCGAAACGCGGACTCGGCAACAGCCGCAAACTGCGCCAAGGTCGCGCGCAGGTAAAACCGCTCCGGCGTGACGCAGACGAGTTCCCCGGTTCTTGCCTTGCGGTGCAGAAAATCCTTTAGTACCGGTTCTTTGATTTTCGCCGCCGTAGCGAGTTGCGCAATCGTCAATCCGTTGAATCCCGCGCCGGCGAGCATGGGGCGCATCCGCTGCCACAGGGTTTCGTCTGCCGGGTTGTCGGTGGCTACGTGCCGGGGCGCTTTGGCCAGGGAACCGCTCAGCTCGATCTGCCTTTCGTCGGCAAGCCGGCGCAGCAGGAACTGAAACGTTTCCGCCGTGAGCTGGGGGGCGCATTCGCGCCGAAGCGCTGCGCTCTCCATGCCGAGGGCGCGTGGCCTTTCCGCATGAAACCGCTCCAGCGCGTCGCGTACGGCCGCATTGATCGTCGCGACGCTCGCGCGCGACAGACCGGTGCGAAGCTCCTTGCCGACGACCACCATGTCCCTGCTTTGCACGAGCGCCGCCAGGTGTTCGTCGTCCAGATTGAAAATGCGCGCGAACCATGACAGGTTCACGCCGGCGGGCGAGCATGCAAGCAGTGCGTCCAGCGCCTCGCGCGGGTCTGCGGATTCGAGCGCTTGCAGCTGGGCGGCGCGCAATTGCGGATCACGGCGCCGGGGCGGCGGGTACGGGTCGATGACCGCGCCCCCGCCGATGGTGCGCAGCGCCGACTGGTCGCGGACGATGAAGCGATCACCGTTCAGCGCCGCGATGGGTTTGTCGACGAGCAATTGCGCCAGCGCCGATGCTCCCGGTCCGATCTCGGCACCCCGCCGGATCGAAATCCGCGCCGTCACGTCTTTCGCGCCATGGTGCAGATGCACGGTCGTCCAATGCTTCAGCGGCCGGGTTTGCGCTCCGAGCAGCTGCAGGCGCACATCCATGCGCGAGGTAGGCGCGTGCAGCGCGGGGGATACCAGCCAGTCCCCGCGTCCCGCATCGGCGAGTTCGACGCCGGACAGGTTGAGGGCGCAGCGCTCGCCTGCGACCGCCCGATCCGCCATCTTCCCGTCCTTCTGAATGGCGCGAACGCGAACCTCGACGCCGGCGGGCGAGAGCGTCAGCCTGTCCCCGGCAGCGGCAGCGCCCGTAAAAACCGTGCCGGTAGCAACCGTACCGCTACCCGCCACGGTGAAGACGCGGTCGACGGCAAAGCGGAATCGCCGCCCGAGCTGCCCCTGGCGGCGCAAGGTCCTCGCAGAATCCGCCAGCGCCGAGCGCAGCCGGTCCATGCCAATTCCGGACACCGCCGAAAGCTGCAGCACATCGATCGAGGCGAGGCCGGTCGCAGCAAGCAGTTCCTTCACGCTGGCGGCCACCTCCTGCGCACGTTGCGGCGAGCTTCGGTCGATCTTGGTGATCAGGGCAATGCCGCTTTTCACCGACAGGAGCTGGAGGATATGCAGGTGTTCGACGGTCTGCGGCATCACGCCGTCGTCGGCGGCGACGACGAGCATGACGTAGTCGATGCCGCAGACGCCGGCCAGCATGTTGCGCACGAAGCGCTCGTGGCCCGGCACGTCCACGAATCCGACGCTGAGACCGTCCCCGGGAGTGCGCCAGTAGGCAAAGCCGAGGTCGATCGAAATGCCGCGCGCCTTTTCCTCGGGCAGGCGGTCGGTGTCGACCCCGGTCAAGGCCCTGACCAGGGTGGTCTTGCCGTGGTCTATGTGGCCGGCGGTCGCGACTATCATGGCGCGCCGTCTGGCGACGCGAGGTGCTGCAGTTGAAAGACAAACTCGTGTTCATCGTCGAGGCAGCGCAGATCGAGGATCAGTTCACCCTCGCTGATGCGGCCGATCACCGGCACCGGCAGCGCGCGAAAAGCCGCAGCCAGCGCGTCCGCCGCGCCGCTGCGGCGTTTGCCGCGCGGCGTCAGCGCGATTCCTGCGCTGGGCAAGGTATCCACCGGGAGCGCACCGCTGCCGATCTGGCTCAGGCAATCGACGATCCGGGTCGTTGCCAGCCCGTCGGCGGCCTTCGCGACCACGGGCATTATTCCCGCCGCCTGGGTGCGGATCTCGGCCTGCGACCGGGTCAGCATGCGCAGCGTGGGCAAGTCTCGCGCAAGCGTTTCCGGTCTGGCATACAGGCGCAGAACCGCCTCGAGCGCAGCGAGCCGAATCTTGTCCAGGCGCAGTGCGCGCTTCATCGGATTCCTCCTGATTTTCTCGATCAGGTCCGCGCGTCCGACGATCAGCCCGCATTGCGGGCCGCCGAGCAATTTGTCGCCGCTGAAAGTAACGACATCTGCTCCGTTGGCGATCGCTTCCTGTGGCGTCGGCTCGTGCGCAAGTCCGAACGCCTCCAGCTCGACCAGGGTGCCGGAGCCCAGGTCGTTGATGAGGGGCACTGCATGCTGCCGGGCGATGGCCGCCAGTTCGGATTCGGGAACCGTTGCCGTGTATCCATGAACCGCATAATTGCTCGTGTGGACCTTCATGATCGCGCCGGTGGCTGTTCCCAGGGCGCGCACGAAATCCTGCGGGTGCGTCCGGTTGGTGGTGCCCACTTCGCGCAGCTTGCAGCCGGCGCTGGCCATGATGTCCGGAATGCGGAACGCGCCTCCGATTTCGACCAGTTCGCCGCGCGATACCAGAACCTCCCTGCGGCGCGCCAACGCATAAAGCGCGAGATATACCGCTGCCGCGTTGTTGTTGACGACAACGGCGGCCGCGGCGCCCGTCAGCCGGGTCAGCCAGGCTTCGACATGGCTGTCACGCTCGCCGCGGGCCGCACCGTCCACGTCGTATTCGAGATTGACCGGACGTGCCATCGCGCCGACGGCGGCCGCAACGGCCGCCTCGGGCAGCAGGGCGCGTCCGAGGTTGGTATGCAGCACGGTACCGCTGAGATTGAACACCGGGCGCAAGGACGGGCGCAGCAGCGCCTCGACCCTGGCAGCACAGGCGGCCGCGAGTACAGCGTCCGCCGGACAGCGGGCGCCCGGGTCGGACGCAAGGCGCGTACGCTCTGCGGCAAGCACGCCGCGTACCGCTTCGAGCAGCAGCGTACGGCCGTAGCGCCCGGCGAGTTGCGCTCCTGCGGCGGAGTTGAGCAACCGGTCTACCGAGGGCAGTGAGGCGCGATCTCCCTGCTTCATCAGCTCGGTCCGGCGACGTTGACCTGCCTTTGCTGTCTGGCCATAGTCATTGGAGTGGTCTGCCCGGTGCGCGGACATTCGATCGGTCAAAAGGAGGGTTGCCGCATCCCTCCCGCCCTTGCGGCCAAGCTTGGCCTCAGGCCTGCATTATATTTCAAGGAACGGACGACCTCGCGCCCGAGAGGCAACGGCAGCCAGGCTGCTCAGTCCGTCGAAGAGAGAAAGACTGCGAGTTCCTTGTCTGCGGTGAGGATGTGGCGCGTCAACCAATCCTCCGGAAAATGAATCAATGGAATATGCGATCCGGCGGAATCGGCCTGGAACTTGGCCATGAATCTGATCGCCTGCCTGGTCAGCCGAAAATGTTCTGCGGCGTGCTGATCCGCCTTCGGGTAATTCTGTTCGGACATCAGTTGTTCTTCGAACGTGAAATGCACCTGCGCATGATGGATGATATCGTCCAGCAATTCGACACACGCCGCCTTGCCTTTGCGCTCTTTTACGACGGTTGCCAGGCGGTTGAACAGATCGGCGAGGCGCTGGTGGTCGATGTCCAAGATGGCGTGCCCGGTGGCGAGCACGTTGTCCCAATGGATCCATTCCATGGTTTTCATTTGGAGCCTATCCGTAGCTGAAAATAAGGCTGTCATTGTCTAAGCCGGATCCATGCCCGCCGAAGCGGGTCTTCCCTGAAGGAGACTATGCATTGTCATGTTTTCCATGGTGCAGCCGGCCGGGCGCAATGGACAATAGTTCAAATGGTCTATTTCCAACGGCGCATCCCCATGATATGTCAGGGCGATTCTTCTGTTTTGATTACGCTCCGTGCACGTGCCTGCGACCCGTGCGGGACGCTCAGATCTTGCGCAAGCGCATCCCTGCTCGGACGGTCAACTCGTATCGCGCTCGCGTGGAACTGCGTCACCCCTGGGGGATATGCCCCTGCAACTGGTTCGCCGCACCCGATGCACCCGCCCGTCGCGTCAGCGCCGCGGTGGATTATCATCATGTTGCAGTATTTCCGGTGCTGGCACGGGATATGCTATAGGAGACATAGCCGGCGACCGCTGGACAACTTCCCGGAGAATAGAATTTGGGTCAGATACTTAACTGGAAAAGAAGATTGGTCACTCCCAACGCATTGCGGCTCGCACACAACGAGGCGCGTGCGCTTTTGGTCCGGGCGACGATCGCGTACGGGAAAGTCCCTGGTGCGGCCAAACGCGTCGCGGATCTATGTCTGCCGCATTTCGAGTACGAGGAGAAGAATGTTTTCCCTATTCTCGCGTTGCTGCCTGACCTGCAGCGCGGCGAACTGCGTCGCGAAATGATGGCAGTCATGCCGCTCATCAGCGATTTTCGCGAGAAACATGAACTGGCGAATACGCATCACCACTCCATCCTGGCGGCGGTCGACGACCTGCTCGATGACACGCATAGTGACAAAAGCAGCGAATTTGCCGAATTTGCGTACAACGTGCGGGTACACGAGAAGATAGAGGATGAAGTGATCTATCCTGCCGTGATTCTGATCGGACGGTACCTGCAGGAGCGACTCGCAAACTAGCCGCGAATCGGCATTGGACTATGCCGAGGTACCGCATTCCGAATGCTGCGCAGCCCCAGGCGCGTGCGCTGTGCGCGCTGCGACCGCTCTCAGCATTCTGGTGGCTACGACAGCCTGCTCGAGACCAATGCCGAAATCCGGACTCTGTTGATTCGGTCGGCGCAAAAACGCCGACCGGGGTCAATTGCGCGTTTGCGCCTGCGCAGCCCCGGTCCCATCGGTATAAAGCATTGCGACCTGATCCATTTCGACTTCGCACGCGTCCAGATGCGCCTCAATATCCGCTTGCCCCATGCCGTCGCGCAAGGCCTTGCCCAGTTCGGCGAACACCTGTCTTACCCTTTTCGCGCCCACCATGGCTGATATGCCCTCGACGTTGTGTATGACATTGCGCGCGGATTCATGGTCGCCTTCGGCAATATGCTCGCGCACCCGCGCCAGATCGCCGCGGTGCATGCGCTGGAACTCGCGCAGTACGAATTCCCGCGACATGCCATTGCCGAGGCTACCCCCCAGAATGGGACCAGAGTCCGACCCGGTCGATCTCCCGGCGCCCCGCTGCGATCCGGCCTGCTCTGCCTCCGCCTGATCATCGCGCTCGAGCGACTCCGCCAACCAGTGCCGCAGTTCCTTTGCCAGCGATTCCGGCGTGAGCGGCTTGGTGAGGTGCCCGTTCATGCCCGCACGCATGCACTTTTCCTTTTCTTCGGCAAATACGTTCGCGGTGACCGCGAGGATCGGGGTGCTCCAGTGCTCCGGCAACTGGCGGATTGCCTCCGTTGCAGCCAGGCCGTCCAGTCTGGGCATCTGCATGTCCATCAGGATCAGGTCGTAGACATGCTTGCTGGCGCAATCCAGCGCCTCATTGCCGTCTTTGGCCAAATCGACGGCACAACCCAGATCCGAAAGCATCTGCCGAATCAGTTCGCGGCTAAGAGAATTGTCCTCGGCGACCAGCACCCGGCTTCCGTAGAATTTCACCGGGGTAGACGACTCCGGCGCGTCGTCTGCAGGCGCCTGGCTGCCGCGCGGGAGCAGGATCTCGAAACTGAATGTCGCGCCCGCGCCGGCACTGCTCTCCACGCTGATCACCCCCCCCATTTGACGCACCAGGCGGTCGGATATGGTCAGCCCTAGACCCGTACCGCCATACTCGCGCGTGGTCGTGCTGTCGACCTGTTCGAAGGCGGCGAACAGCCGGGCGTGATCTTCGGGCGCGATGCCTATCCCTGTATCCTTGACCGAAAACAGCAGGCGAAGGCTGTCGCTACCCTCGCTCCTGAAAGCCACGCTCAGGGTGACCGCGCCCTGCTCGGTGAACTTGATTGCATTGGCGAGCAGGTTGATGAGTACCTGTCCCAGGCGAAACGCGTCGCCTCGCAGGATCGCCTCGCGCAACATCGGGTCCACGTCCACAACCAGGTCCAGGCCCTTGTTCTTTGCCGAGCCGGTGACGACCAGGATCACACGATCAAGCACCTGGCCCAAGGAAAAATCGCTGTCGTCCAGGACCAGGTGGTCTGTCTCGATCTTGGAGAGGTCCAGCACATCATTGACGACCGACAACAGGTGCTCGGAACTGTCGCACAGGTTGTCCAGGCGCTGACGCTGCGCCGCATCGCTTACGTCGCGCCGCAGCAACTGGGCCAAGCCGATAATATTGTGCAGCGGCGTGCGTATTTCGTGACTCATGTTGGCGAGGAAAACCGATTTTGCGCTATTGGCCCGCTCGGCCCGTTCCTTCGACTGCGACAGTTCTTCCCGCGCGCGCTTGGCCTCGCTTATGTCCTTGAGCACCGCCACGGTAAGTTCGGGTTTGCCCTCGGCATCCCATACCAGGTTCACCGTCAAGTCGCACCAGACCTCGCTGCCGTCCTTGCGGATATAGCGCTTCTCTGCACGGAACTCCTTGGCCTCCCCGCGAATAAGACGCAGCATTCCCTCCACGCCCGCATCGCGATCATCCGGATGGGTCACTTCGGTGAAGGTCATTGCCTTCAGTTCCGCTTCGCTATATTGGAGCATGGCGCAAAAGTGCCGATTGGCGCTGAGGAAACGCCGGGTTTGCGGATCGCATATGGACATTCCGACAGACGAATTATCGAATGCCGCAAGGAATTTCGCCTCGCTGTCGCGCCGCTCGGCAACGGCGCGTGCGCGCGCCTCGTCGCGCTGGCGCAGCAATTCCTGCGCACGCGACAGCGCCTGCGCCACCTCGTCCGCTTCCTCGAGTCCGAGCGGTTTGATCGCGACTGCGTCCCCGCGCCCAATCGCCAGTGCGAGCGGAATCAATTCTTGCACCGGCCGCGCGATGCGCCGTGCCACGGCGATGGCCAGCGCGAGCCCCAGTAGCAGCAACGATGCTGCGCCCAAGGCATATATCGCGAGCCAGCGCTTCAGGTTTGCGCTGAGCTGCGCCTCCGGCACGCCGACCGCCACGGACCACCCGAAGTCCGACGAACGGCTGAAGGAAACCATCGCCGGTATGCCCTCCTGCGTATTCCCGTCGAACATACCCTCCCGCGCTTGCAGCAGCTTTTGTTGCAGGCGTGCGGCAATTTTTTTGCCCACATACACTTCTTGCGCGCGATTGCGGGCGACAATGGTGCCATTACGGTCGACGATGGACACGACCCAATCCGCAGGCAGGTGCTGCTGTTGCAGGATTTCAGACAGGTGCTTGGGTCGTATGCCCAGGGCGAGGCTATACAGTACCTTGCCGTCGCGAATCACCGGAACCGCTATTCCGACCCACGGTACGTGCGTCGTGCCGCCTACGAACAGATCGGATACGACGGGTTTGCGCGTGTCCAGCACCTGACGCAGGACCGACGAATTGACCTGGCGCGGGAGCGGCGAACCGTAAGGGTGCAACAGGTTAATCAGCTGCTGGCCGGCCGGATCGGTGAGGATGATGGTGGATCCGGAGGTATATTGCATTACCTCCTGCGCTTTGTTGTAGAAGGAATCCAGATTCCCGCTCGTCAGACGCTGCGAACTCGCCAGCACGTTCATTGCCGCGATATCGGCCATTATGTCGCTTTCTACCACGCGCATGAGACCATGCGCCGCATCCAGGGCGTGGCGGGCTGTGTACTCGCGCTCTTGCTGGTAGATGAATATGCTGAGTATGGATGCGACCAGCCATCCGGGCAGCACACAGACGATCACCAGCTTGGCAATCCGTCGGTCTATCGACGTGGCGCGTTGATTCGGCGTCCGGGCGCTAGCCGATTCCATTCGAACGCCTCGCATTCGTTTTGCCTTTGCGCGGGGATGCAAGAGTCCGCCCGCGGCCGATCGTGTCCATGGCTGCATGCCCGGCGCCGGCCCGATAAGCCAATAGATATTTGACGATCAGTTTCTGCTTCGGGCATGCGCCCTCTGGCCGGCGGCGGCGCCGTCGACAACTCCTTGTGAACCCAAAATGCCGATTGAAACCCAAGCGCTAAACCGTCCACCGAAACAGGGCAAGTCCAACTCGTGCGGGCCTGCGAGCTGGCAGGCGGTTGTTTCAAGACTGCCGCAATTCGCGGCAAAATGCCAAATTCGCCTATTTTTCTTAAGCTTAGCGCATCGTGCTCACGGCAGTACCGCCTGTCAATACCGTAGCCATGGTACTCATCGCGCATTCTCGATTTGCCGTCGTCACGGTGCATACCGTCCGTCACGACGGCAGCGATCCAGCGCGGCGAAGTACGGGCACGTAGATGCAGGGCGCTGCGCGGCGCCGGTGGGGGCCGCGCAGCACGAAAGGCCAGCGTCGGCAGATTCATGCACCCGTCCTGCACTAGCGCAAGCAAGCGTGCGTAGTGGTTCATGCGGTTCCTTCTAGCGTCGGATGGAATGCAGGGCGGCAGGCAGGGTCGCGGGGACCGGGTGAATATACGTCTGCGCTTATGCAAGGTCAATGTGTACTCCGGCGAACGTGCATGAGCCTGTTCGCCGCCGGCGGGCACAGAAGCATTCAGGTAGGGTAATGCCGTATTGCGGCGCATAGTCTATAGGCATCATAGTATTTGCGGACTATCTAGTCCTGCGCTGCAGCTTGCCGCTCAGGCAGCCCGGCAGCAGGCAAAAGCGCCAAGCGGGAGCAAAGAAGAGCGCACTTGCTGACCAGCGCACCGGGTCGGTTCTGGATCTCAAGCCAAGGAGAAACAGATATGAACGCGAGCACTTCAGCAGCCGGAACGCGCGACGCGCTTTCGAACCCGGATGCTCCCCATCCGCTACCAGTTGGTGTGAATCTGCATGCGCGCAAGCAGATCGACTCGACCGCCATACTGTGTGCCCATGCGCTTGCGATCGAGCTCGAGGCGCAGGCGCGTTACCGTGAACTCGCGGCCCACATGACCGACAGCGGCAATGACGCCGTGGCAGAGCTTTTCGGTCGACTTGCCGAGTTCGAGGGTGAGCACGCGTCGCGCCTGGCGATGAAGTTTCAGGATGCGGATGTCCCGCTCCTTGCGCCGGAAGAGTACGCCTGGCTGGACAGCGGAGCGCCTGTGCCCGAAGCGCGGGCTTTCGTCTATAGAATGATGACGCCGCACATGGCGTTGGCGATTGCACTGAGCGCTGAAGAGCGGGCCAGGGCATTCTTTGAACGGGTAAGAATGGAGGCGCGCGACGCCTCCGTCCGGGAGTTGGCGGTCGAATTCGCGCTGGAGGAGGAAGCGCATATAGCCTGGGTGAGTGAAGCTATTGCGCGCCAGCCGCAACCATATCAGCCCAGCGACGATCAGCCGGGCGATCCCGCCATAGAGCAGCAGCGCTAGCCTGGACACCCGGAACCGCCGACGGGTGAAGGCTCGCATCGAGCAGGCAAGCGGCGGCAATCCAGTTGGATTCCGACCCTCACGGCGTCAGACCCGGGCGCGGTCCCTACGCCTCGGGATTACACCTTGTACAGCTATCGAACTGCCGGGCCGTGAGTTCGTCGCCGCCCTGCGCGAACTTCGCGAATCTGAGCGCAGGCTGGGTCTCGCCTTGCCTTCGCATGCCGGGTATGTTGGAATCCTAGTTTTCAAGGCTGCAAAACAAGGCGCACCAGCGTCGCAACATTCACGAAATCCAACGAGGAGTACACCATGAAGTTCGCTTGGCAATTGGTTACATTCGCAATTGGTGCGGTGCTCTGGCAATCCACCTTTGCGGCGGACGTAACGCTGCGCTTTCACCAGTTCCTGCCGCCGCAAGCGACGATTCCTTCGAAGGCCATCGCGCCATGGGCGCAGAAGGTCGAGAAGGAAAGCGGCGGGCGCATCAAGGTGCAGCAATTCCCCAGCATGCAGCTCGGCGGCAAACCGCCCGAATTGTTCGACCAGGCCAAGGACGGCGTGGTCGACATCGTTTGGACGGTCCTCGGCTATACCCCCGGCCGCTTCCCGAAATCCGAGGTGTTCGAACTGCCGTTCAGCAGCGGTCTGGCCGAACCGGCATCGCGCGCTTTCCAGGAGTACGTCGAGAAGAATGCGATGGACGAATTCAAGGACGTCAAGCTCATCGCGGTTCACGTGCATGGCCCCGGCTTGTTTCACAGCAGGGACCCCATCACCAAGCTGGAGGATCTGAAGGGTATGAAGGTGCGCGGCGGTTCGCGCATCGTCAACATCATGCTCGGGCAGCTCGGCGCGACGCCGGTCGGCATGCCGGTTCCGGCGGTCGGCGAGGCCCTGTCCAAGGGCGTGATCAACGCTACGACGATACCCTGGGAAGTGGTGCCGGCGTTGAAGGTGCAGCAGATCGTCCACAACCATACCGGGTTTGCCGGCGACAAGGGCTTGTACACCCAGACCTTCGGGATCGTGATGAACAAGGC